>NZ_JNIV01000121.1 GCF_000701405.1 Deinococcus marmoris DSM 12784 | reverse complement strand
GGCCAGGTCTGGGACGGCGCGCAGCTTCAACGCTGGATCAAAGAACAGTTTGGCAAGGACGTGTATCTGAGCCGCACCTATGAATTCATGCGGGCCGCCGGCTTCTCCCCACAACAGCCCCGCCCACAGCACGTTGGCGGCGACGATGCCGCCAAGGAAGCGTTCAAAACAAAGTCTTAGTGGAGCAGCTCCGCGGGGCGGAGCTGCTCCATCCTCGAGTATCTGTCTGGGCGATGGACGAACATCGTCTGGGGTTGAAACCGATTCTCCGCTCCGTCTGGGCACCGACGGGGCAGCCCCTGGTCTGCCCCGTCCACCCCCGCTACGAGTGGCTCTACATCTACGCGTTCGTCAATCCAGAGACGGGTGAAAGCCGCTTCTGGATCGTCCCGACCCTGGACAAACAGGCGTATCAGCTCGTGATGGCCGCCTTTGCCGTCAGTGTGGGTGCGGGCGATGAGCATCACGTGCTGGTGGTAGAAGACAATGGCGGGTTTCATGTCCCTGCATCGCAGGGACATCCCCCAGGCATCACCACTGTCCGCCTGCCCCCCTACGCCCCTGAATTGCAACCCGCTGAGCGCCTCTGGAAGCTGACGGATGCTACCGTCGCCAATCGCTGTTTTGACACCCTGGACGAGTTCCAGACCGTGCTGGGTGAGCAGTGTGCCTGGTTGGAGACACAACCCGATCTCCTTACCCAGCACACCCTATTCCACTGGTGGCCTCTGTGCGGCAATTAATCGGAATCCGTATCAGTCTCGCTCAGACGGACGCCGCCCCTCACCGTCCCCCAATCCACACCAATGCACTCGACTTTAATCGCGCAAACGGCTAAAATGGGAGGGTAAGTAGGAATCATTCTCAAGAAGCGGGCTGCCAGATGTGCTGCGTATCGGCCCCGCCGGCCACAAGAGAGTGTTGACAAGGAGCCAGTATGACCCAGACCGAACAGCCACACCAGATCGAGATTCGCAACCTGCACGCCTCCGTGGGCGACCTGCCCATCCTGAAGGGCGTCGACCTGATCATCCCGCGCGGCGAGCTGCACGCCGTCATGGGGCCGAACGGCAACGGCAAAAGCACCCTGGCAAAAGTCATGGTGGGCGATCCCGAATACACCGTCACCGAGGGCGACATTCTGGTCGACGGCGTGAGCATCCTGGAAATGGAACCCGACGAGCGCGCCCGCATGGGCCTGTTCCTGGCCTTCCAGTACCCCGTCGAGATTCCCGGCGTGACCATCGCCAACTTCCTGCGCCTCGCCATGCAGGCCCGCAAAGAAGAAGGGGAAGAGGTCAGCTTTACCGAGTTCTACGGCAAGCTGCAAACGTCTCTCAAGACCCTGGACTGGGACGAGAGCATCGTCGAACGCTACCTGAACGCGGGCTTTTCCGGCGGCGAGAAGAAGCGCAACGAGATCTTGCAAATGCTGATGCTGGAACCCACCTACATCATCATGGACGAGACCGATTCGGGTCTGGACGTGGACGCCCTGAAAGTGGTCGCCAACGGCGTGAACTCTATGCGCGGCGAGAACCTCGGCGGCCTGATCATCACCCACTACCAGCGCCTGCTGGATTACATCGTGCCGGACAGGGTTCACATTATCGTGGACGGCAAGGTCGTGCAGAGCGGCGGCCCTGAACTGGCCAAGAAGCTGGACAGCCAGGGCTACGACTGGGTCAAGGAACTGGCAACGGCGTAAGCGGTTCCAGGAGAACCAACCCCTGATCCATCAGATTTTTTAGACCTCCTCAAGGAGTCCAAATGACTATTAATCCTGAAGTCAATGACATCAACAACACCTACGAGTACGGCTGGAGCAACCCCGAGAGCTACGCCATCAAGGCCCCCAAGGGCCTGCGGCGCGACGTCGTCGAGATGATTTCCAAGGCCAAGGACGAGCCGCAGTGGATGCTGGATTTCCGTCTCAAGGCGCTGGACATCTTCCTCAGCAAGCCCATGCCCGAGTGGGGCGCGGACCTGTCCGGCCTGAATCTGGATGAGATCTACTACTACATCAAGCCCGAGGGCATGAACGCGCGCTCCTGGGACGACGTGCCCGAGGACGTGAAGAAGACCTTCGAGCGTCTGGGCATCCCCGAGGCCGAACGCGCCGCGCTGGCCGGGGTGGGCGCGCAGTACGAGTCGGAAATGGTCTACCACAACCTCAAGGAGGAGTGGGAAAAGCTAGGCGTGGTTTTCCTGAGTATCGAGGACGGTCTCAAGGAGTACCCGGACCTGTTCCGCGAACACTTCGCCACCATCGTGCCCCCCGAGGATAACAAGTTCGCGGCCATCAACAGCGCGGTCTGGAGCGGCGGCAGCTTCGTGTACGTGCCCAAGGGCGTCAAGGTGGACATCCCCCTCCAGACGTACTTCCGCATCAACGCCGAGAGCAGCGGCCAGTTCGAGCGCACGCTGATCATCATTGATGAAGGGGCGCAGGCCCACTACATCGAGGGCTGCACCGCGCCGTCGTACTCCTCCGACTCCTTCCACTCCGGCGTGATCGAGATCGTGGTCAAGGAAGGCGCACGCTTCCGCTACAGCACCATCCAGAACTGGAGCCACAACGTCTACAACCTCGTGACCCAGCGCGCCGCCGTCTACGGCAACGGCGTGATGGAGTGGGTGGACGGCAACCTGGGCAGCAAGGTGACCATGAAGTACCCCGCCTGCTACCTGCTGGAAGAGGGCGCACGCGGCGAGGTCCTGAGCATTGCGATGGCCGGACGCGGGCAGCATCAGGATGCCGGGGCCAAGATCGTCCACTTTGCGCCGCACACCAGCGGCTCGATTGTCTCCAAGTCCATCAGCAAGGATTCGGGCCGCAGCAGCTACCGGGGCCTGGTCAAGATCTACGAGGGCGCGAAATACGCCAAGACCAACGTGGAATGCGACGCCCTGCTGCTGGACGAGGAAGCCCGCACCGACACCTACCCGTACATCGAGATCGAGGAAAAGACCGCCCGCGTGGGCCACGAAGCCACCGTGTCCAAGATCAACGATGACCAGATCATGTACCTGCAAAGCCGTGGGCTGAGCAAGGACCAGGCCGCCGGCCTGATCGTGCGCGGCTTTATCGAGCCGATTGCCAAGGAACTGCCGCTGGAATACGCGGTGGAGCTGAACCGGCTGATTGAGCTGGAAATGGAAGGCAGCGTCGGCTAAGGACAGATGTGGCTCTCATTGATCGTTTTAGGAATGACCTTCAATGAGGGCCAGCAGAATATGCGTGGGGTTTTCAGAATGACGCTGTATAGAGACGATCTGAAAGAAGATCCCTTTTACAGGGTTTTGAAAATCCTGGCGGCAGGGGCGTTCTTCGGATGGATCTTGTGGCTTGTGCAATTTGACGGAAGTATTGTCAAGCGCACCGTGTTTCGTCTGACCCACAAGGTTTACATCTGGGAAAAGACTGAGGGGCTCTATCCGAATAATGAAGTCGCTACCAGAGTAAAAGAGCATGCTCGTGCTGAGCAGGAGGCCAGAGCATGTGCTGAAGCCTTTGCTATTGGCGGAGATCATCGGACTATTCAAGGGCGTGTCGCCACCTGTCGGGTCTTCCCTTACGAAGCGCAGTTCAAGGCACTTAGTCAGGGAAAAGAGGCTTGTGTCCTGGCCGTAGCAGTTAATACGCGCACTGGTTTCGGGGGTTACGCAATGACAGTCAATGCTGATCCAACTGGATTCTGTTCCCGATGATCGCCGTTACTTTCCCCTCTGTTTGCAACGGCTGGAAGCCTGGGCTGGGGAATCCCCTCCGGCGCTCCGCGCCACCTCTCCTTAGAAGGGAGGCACGATCTTCTGCGCTTCTTAGCTCCCTTTTGAGGAAAGCTGATCGCGCAGTGGACTGAGGGGTTTGCCCAGCCAAAGCACAGGCATGGGGTCAGCAACGAAGGCGGGCAGGATCGGAAGGAGGCAGGATGACAAGTCGGGAAGAAATCAAGATGAAAATTGATGCGCTGAGCGATGCCTCTTTCGAGGAAGTGGCCCAACTGATTGAGCAAAAGGCCCGCATTGAGCGTCATCTCGCGGCCCTGGCTGCTTTTCAGGAAGGCTGGACGCCGGATGAACAGGCGGCATGGGACGAGGGAACGAAACGCCGCCCCTGGCGCACCACAGAGCTGGAGTCGCCTGAATGATCCTGGTACTGGACACCAGTATTCTGATCGCGCTACAGAAAAAGGAGGCGGTGGTGGATCAGCATTACCGCACTGCCGTGGCTGCTGGAGAAGAGCTGACGGTGCCTGCCGTTGTTCTTTATGAAGCGCGGCGCAGTCTCCTGAAGCCGGAATACGCCCGTCGCCTGGGAGTTTTGGACAGCCTCGTGACCCATCTGTCCATTCTGGATTTTGACCGCGAAGCCGCCGACATTGCCGCCCTGCTCCACCACCAACTCAGGATGGCGGGCGCGTTGATAGACGACGCTGATCTGCTGATCGCCGCCACCACCCTGCGCCACGGGGCCACCCTCGTCACCCGCAACACCAGTCATTTTCGGCGCGTTCCCGGTCTCTCCCTCTCGGACTGGCGACAGGAGCAACCTTGAAACTCAACCACATCAATCTGGGCGTGACCGACGTGCCCGCCACCGTGGAACTGTTCCAGACCTACTTCGGCCTGCGTCCGGCAGGCGACGGGATGCCGATGGACGAGCGCATGGCCTTCCTGTGCGACGACAACGACTCGCTCATTTCGGTGTTCAAGGCCAAGGACGTGGCGTACCCCAGGGTCTTCCACATCGGCTTTTTGCAGGACACGCCGGAACAGGTGCGCGCCATTTACCAGCAACTGACGGACGGCGGCTACACCATCACGCCCCCAAGCGAGAACCACGGGCGGCTGACCTTTTACTTCAACACACCGGGCGGCTTCGTGCTGGAAGTCGAATCTTTCTTTCGCTAAGCCCCGCCCTTGACCTTCAGGAGGAACAATGACCCAACTCAGCGAACACCTTTCCACGCACATCGGCCCCGAATGGCTGACCGCCAAGCGCAAGGCCAGCTTTGACCTCTTCGATACCCTGGAAGTCCCGCACAGCGGCGTGGAAGCCTGGAAGTACACCCAGGTCAACGTGGACTTTTCCAAGCTCAATCCCCACTCCAAGCGCGAAGTCGTCTCCGATATTTCCAAGCTGCCCGAAAGCGTGCAAAAGCGCCTGAAGGGAACCGACGTGGGCGCATTCCTGGTGCTGGACGGCCCGGATGTGGTCTACCGCACCGAATTGCCCGCCGAACTGACCGCCAAGGGTGTGATCTTCACGGATCTCAAGACGGCGGTGGAGCAGCACGCCGACAAGGTGCAGCAGTATCTCTACAGTGTGGTCCCTGCCGAAGTGCCGGACGACACCACCATTGCCGCCCCCGGCACCACCCCCAGCAAGTCCCCTGACCCCAGCGAGGGCAAATTCTCCGCGCTGGCCGCCGCCCTTTGGACCAATGGCGCGTTCGTGTACGTGCCGCGCGGCGTGGAAGTGGACCTGCCGCTGGGGTCTTTCCGAGTGATGAGCGAGGCCGGAACCTTCACCGCCACCCGCACCCTGGTGGTGACCGAGGAAAACGCCAAGGTGACGTTCATCGACGAGCAGGACTCCGAGGAACTGCCCGGCACTTACGCGATCGGCGCGGTGGAACTGGTGGTCAAGGACGGGGCGCAACTGCGTTACGTGTCGATCCAGAACTGGGGCAAGGGCGTCACGCACATCCAGCGCCAGCGCGGTCAGGTGGGCAAGGACGCCACCCTCAACAGCCTGGTGGTCACGATGGGCGGCACCCTCAGCCGCACGGAAATGCAGAGCCACCTGCTGGGCCAGGGGTCCAACTCCGAGATGCTGGCGCTGTACTTTGCCAACGAGGATCAGCACTTCGACCACTACACCCTGCAACACCACGCCGCTGCCAATGCCTACAGCGACTTGCTGTACAAGGGCGTGGGCGACGATCAGGCCGTGGGCGTGTTCTCCGGCATGATCAAGGTGGATCTGGGGGCACAGAAGACCGACGCCTACCAGAAGCACCGCACCCTGATGCTGTCCAGCGAGGCCCGCAACTTCAGCGTGCCGCAACTGGAAATCAACGCCAACGACGTGCGTTGCAGCCACGGCAGCACCACTGGGCCAGTGGACGAGCAGCAACTGTTCTTCCTGCGCTCACGTGGCATCCGGCAGGAACTGGCCGAGAAGATGCTGGTCACCGCCTTCCTGGAAGACGTGTTGACGCGTGTGCCTCTCAAGAGCGTTGTTGAGTACATTGAGGGCATCATTGCCGAGAAGGTGGGCGCAGCCTAAACCGGGCAGCCCTGAGCGCCCCCGCCACGCGGAATCTGCTGTTCAGGATTCTCTGTGGCGGGGGTTCTTTCTGGCCCGGCGCGTTCGTTAGCATCGGCCTATGCTGCGCCCCGCTTCCTTGCTCACGCCCGAAATCGCCGCCCTGCTGAGCCGTGCCATGTTCCCTGATCCGGCCCGTATTGAGCGCACTTTAGAGGCGTACCGGACAGAAGGTGAGCAGCGGCTTTTCGTCTGGGATGTGGGCGGTCAGACCGTCAGCGCAGCGGGCCTGCGAGTTTCTGGACGGGCAGCGGAAGTGCTGCACATCGGCACACACCCGGATGCAGGAGAGAAGGGCTACGGGCGTGGGCTTCTCCGCGCCATCGCCGCACATCTGAATCTGTCGCAACTGATGGCAGAAACGGACGACGACTCGGTGGAGTTCTATCGTCGCAGCGGGTTTGAGATTATGGAAGCTCCGGCCAGAGGTGGGCGGCGCAGATACCTCTGCACGCTTACTGCGCCCTGAGTTTCTTCCGCTCCTGCACGGCCAGTTCGTCCACACGTTCGTTCTCGCCGTGTCCAGCGTGGCCCTTGACCCAGATGAAGGTCAGGGCGTGGGTTTTCGCCTGCTCCACCAGTGCTTCCCACAAATCCTGATTCTTGACGGGTTCTTTGCTGGCCGTTTTCCAGCCGTTGCGCTGCCAGTTCAGAATCCAGCCGTCGGTGAATGCCTTGCGGAGATATTGGCTGTCGGTAATCACGCGCACCTGACACGGGCGCTTGAGGCTCAGCAAGCCTTCCAGCAGGCCGCGCAACTCCATGCGGTTGTTGGTGGTGCCTTCCTCGTTGCCGCTCAGCATTAGTTCATGCTCCCCGGTGCGCAGGATGCAGGCCCAGCCGCCGTGCCCGGCCATCGTGTCGCACGCGCCATCGCTGAACAGGTCCACGGTGTTTCCAGCCACGGGTGTTTCTGGTTGGATACCGGCTTTCAGCGGCAGCAGATCGCGCGCCTTGTCCTGCGCTTTTCGGGCGGCAGTTTTTGGATAGGAGGTTCGGGGGCGCGTCATCCACGGAACTGTAAGCAGGCCGGGCGCGTACTGTCAAGCATGAGCGCCCCCCACCAGACCCGCCCCATGCTTGCCATTCCCGAAGCGGACCGTACCCCGGCCATCCTGACGCATCTGTCGCCGCTGGCGGGCTTCCTGCTGCCCACGCTGGGCAACGTGCTGGGGCCGCTGGTGGCGTGGCTGGCCCTGCGGGACCGCAGCCCCGCGCTGGACCAGCAGGGCAAGGAGGCGCTGAACTTTCAACTGAGTATGTGGCTGTATGGCGTTCTCATCGGCATTCTCGCCTTCGTCCTGTTCAGTCTGGGCATTCTGGGCGGGGCGCTGGGAACGGCGGCGGGTTCGCAGGATTTCGGGGCCTTTGCCTTTCTGGGCACCTTCGCCGCCTTCTTCGTGTTCTTTGTGCCGCTGCTGCTGCTGCTGAGTATCATCCCGTTCATCTTCATGATCGTGGCGGTGGTGCGGGTCAGTGCCGGGCAGCCGTACCACTACCCCCTGAGCATCCGCTTCCTGCGCTGATGGTTCGTGGGCCAGACGTGTGGGGCGGGGAGTATCCTGTGCCCCATGCGAATCATGGCTGTCTTTGCCCACCCGGATGACGAGATCGGTTGCGCTGGAACCCTGGCGAAACACGCGGCGCGCGGCGACGAGATCATGCTGGTCTGGACCACGCTGGGTGAACTCGCCAGCCAGTTCGGTGACACCTCGCACGAGGAAGTGACCCGCATCCGGCGCGAGCATGGCGCGTGGGTGGCCGGGAAAATCGGCGCTCAATACTATTTCTTTGACATGGGCGATAGCCGCATGACCGGACACCGCGACGAGGCGCTGCAACTCGCCAAGCTGTACGCCACCTTCCGCCCCAACGCCGTCATCACCTGGAGCGACGATCACCCGCACCCGGACCACCGCATGACCGCCAAAATCGCCTTTGACGCCATCACGCTGGCCCGCATCCCCAAGATCGTCAATGAGGAGGGCGGCGGCGAGCCTATGCCTCCAGCCCCCGATCTGAGTGGCGATGACGCTGTGGAAAGCGGTGAGGATGTGCGCCGTCTGGAAGCGTGGCGCGATCCGATCCGCTTCTACCAGTATTTTGCCCCGGCCAGTCCGTACCCTGAAGTCTTCGTGGACATCGAGGACACGCTGGAAACCGCCGCCGCCATCGCCTCGTACTACCGCGATTTCTACAAGTGGCAGTGGACCGATGAACTGTTCCGCGAGGGGCGTGCGGGGGCGGGGCGTCTGGCCGGGGTCAAGTACGCCGAGCGCTTCAACCTGCGCGCCAGCCACCTGCGGGCGCGGGATTATCTGGATTAAAGAGGATTAGCCGCCCAATTTAGCCGCCCAACGCCGCCAGCACGTCATCCGGCATCCGCGCTGGGCGGTACTGCTTGTCGGTGGCGATGTGGCGGCTCTCGCCCGTGGCCAGCAGTTCCTCGCCGCGCCGGACTTCATACACGAAGGTCACGGTGCGGCTGCGGATGGCAGAGATGCGGGTGGTAACGGTCAACTCATCGTCGTAGCGGGCGGCGCGGCGGTATTCCACGTTCAGGCCCGAGAGCATCAGGTAGTAGCCGCGCGCCTCGATCTCGGTGTAGGGCAATCCCATTTCGCGCATCAGGTCCGTGCGGCCCACCTCGAACCACACCGGGTAGGTGGCGTGGTGGACGACGCCCATCATGTCGGTCTCGGCGTAGCGCACGCGAATGGTGGTCTGAATAGACACACTCACAGCAGATTGTCCTCCGCAGAGCGAAATTCCAGCGTGGGCGTGCGGCGCATACGGACCTGATCGGCCACCTGACGTTGCAGGTGGCCGCGCGCGTGGGTCAGGGCCTCGATCAATCCGGGCATATCGGCCCCCAGCGCACTGACATATACGCGCGCCAGACTGAAATCGGGGGTCAGGGTCACGCGCTCGACGGTCACGATCAGCGGCACGCGCGGGTCACGTAGGCCGGAAATTGCCTCGCTCAGCACGCGCGTGATCTGGGACTGAACCTGCTCGGGCTTCATGCCCGGCACCGGGAAAGGGGGAAAATACCAGAAGTCATCCCGCTATGGTAGGGCAGAAAGTGGCCGGGTGGCGGACAAGCGTGGCTGAAGAAACCTTTGGAGACGCATATGTTCTCCAGGCTGGCTGGCCTTTGCCTCCCGCAGAATAGGTCTGGAAAGGAATTTCCATGCTTGAATTTTGGAGTCTTCACTCAGCGGATATACCGCCGCCCCGTGTACCCGGTGAACACACCGATGCCGTAGCTGACCTTGCGGACGCTGTCTAGCACGGGTTTGCCGTTCCAGGCCAGTCCGGTGGAGCTGCCGCCGTCCAGCAGCAGGGCGTCCTGAATGCCCAGGCGGGACATGACCTTGGCCATCTCGGTGATGGTCAGGCGGGACCGGGTGCTGACCATCACCAGATCGCGGTTGCTGATCAGGCCGATGGCGCTCCTCGCCGCGCGGCCAAACAGGGCCGGATCGCGGAAAGCATTGCTGTACCGGTACTGCACCCGGCCCCCGGCCAGGATGCGCGGCCCGGTGGCGATCACGGTTTCCATGCCTTGCCAAGCGCTGTTCAGCGGAATTTGCAGCAGTCCGGTGGTGCTGGCCCGGATGGCCGCGCGGTTGTCGGGCGTGATCGCCAGCGCCTGCGGAATGCGGCCCCAGGTCAGCATGCGCCCCTGCATCACGATGTCCCCGGCGGGGGCGAAGCTGTGCGGGTGGAAGTACGAGCCGTTGATGATCGCCTGCGCGCCGCTGATGCGGGCCAGTTGCCCCACCCGCGCGCCGGAGCCGAAGTTCAGACCTCCGCCGGGCAGCACGGGGGCCACCAGCACATCGCGCCAGCGCAGGTCCACGTTGACCACCTGCACCGGGATATTCAGCGGCCTGAGCTGCTTGTAGGTGGCGGCGCGGCCCTGTGGTCTGGGTGGAATCGGCACCGGAACGTGCGATGGCACCAGCAGCTTGATCCCCGGCACGATGTAGCGGGCACTGCCCAGATTGTTGATGCGGCGCAGTTTGTCCACGTTGATGCGGTAGCGCCGCGCGATGATGGTGGGCGTTTCCGTGCGCTTCATGTAGATGTAGGTGAAGAGCGTGCGGACCTCGGTGGTGGGCCGGGGGGCCGGGGCCGCGCCACGCGCCGGAATCTTCAGGCGCTGCCCTGGCGTGATCAGCGTGCCGCTTAGCCTGTTGGCCGCCTGAAGCGCACCGACGCTGACGCCGTATCTGCCCGCGATCTTGCTTAGGAAGTCGCCGCGCTGGACCGTGTAGGTCACGGCAGTGGAGGCTGCGGCTGGCGCGCGCGCGGGAATGGCCACTACAGCCGTCACCCTGCTCAGCTTCAGCACCTGCCCTGGCCGGATGGTGTCACCTTTTAAGCCGTTGGCCGCCTTGAGCTGCGCCACGCTAAGGCCCGCGCGCGTGGCGATTTTAAACAGCGTGTCCCCGGAACGCACCGTCACTTTGCTGGGGGCCGCGAGAGCTGGCCCGAGGAGGAGCAGAAAAATTAGGAAGAGATGACGGGAGGGCATAGACCTTCCAGATGAACACATCCACGTTGTCGGCGGATGAGCCGAGCTGATCAGAATAGAAGGTCTGGCGCAGAGGTACGCGGCGATGCTCTGCGGCCACGGCGAGATTGGGTTATACAGACCGTATCCAATTGTTGATCACGGCATAAATGGGAGTCTACCAGCGGAGGTGGTCATTGAGTCTATGCCTCTTCTCTTTTGCCGTCCCAAACGAGGGCGCGGCTGTCACTTTCCAAGCCCACCAGGAGCTGAAAAAGCTCCAGTCAAGAGAGCGACGAAGGTCGAAACAGTTGGGCTGGCCGATCTCAGGGCGTGGGTCAACCGTTCTCAGTCGGAGGTCGCCAGGCCAGGAGGCTGGCGAACATGCGCTCCTGACCTGAATGGGCCGCTGTATTGACCCTGCCTCGTCACCACGACACCCATACAAGAGTGACAAGGCTGAACAGCCGTTCGAGTCGGGTCCCCAGGGCACCAGCTCCACACGTAGGTCCTAATCTGGATTTGGTGAGTTCAGGTGAGTTGAAGTTGCTTGCGGAGGGTATCTGGTCAGTTCACACCGAAACACTGGCCTCATTGCGACAGCACATCGTTCTGGCCGTCATCCCCCACAACCTGACCAAGCTCCAAACGGAGTTTGGCGAGTTCAAGTTGCTAGCGCACCACTCTGATGGGCCGAGTGTACCTCTTGGGGCGTGCGATACCCCAACACTTTTCGGGGTCTGTTGTTCAGCAGGTGCTGGGCGGCTATCACTGTGGACAGCTCCATCACTGTAAAGTCCGTCCCCTTCGGGAAAAACTGTCTCAGCAACCCGTTAGTGTTCTCCACAGATCCCTTCTCCCAGGGACTGTGCGCGTGGCAGGCATAGGTTGAGGCATTCCACTGCTGACCGAGAGCCTCGGTCAGCACAAATTC
>NZ_JNIV01000120.1 GCF_000701405.1 Deinococcus marmoris DSM 12784 | reverse complement strand
GTGTTGTCCCGCCGCACCCGCGCCCTGCTGCTGAATGCCCGCGCCAGTGCCGACGCCGCGCCGCGCGTGGCCGTGATCATGGCCGAGGAACTGGGCCAGGATGAGGTTTGGCAGACGGAGCAGGTGAGGGCTTACCGGGAACTGGCGGCAGGCTACATGCTTCCCGGCGGCGTCGCTTCTGCGGATGCGGCGGGCCGGGAAAAGATGGAAACCCGCCCGGTCTGAAGTTGGAGAAAAACTAAAAAAGTGGGGTACGGCTGTGGGCAGGAATCAGGAGGGTACCAAAAAGTGGAGGCAGTATCGGCCCACGGCGATTTGGCGACATGGTGGGGCGTATCGAACTCAACTCCTCCGGTAACGCTTCCTTGGACTGATCTGTCAGGGATTTGGTGAACGCTCAGTTCGGAATGGTGGCCTGCTCCTCGAAGGCTGCCGGGAACCGGTGGCCCAAGGCGGAGTGATTGCCCTCACGGCTATCAAGTACTTCAATTCACTCGAAGACCTTCGTTCGTGTCTGGGCACAATCCCACTGCGCCTTCACAAGTTCCAGTTGGGGTGGTCCGTCACAGGTCCATTCTCCTTGTTTTGCTGCCATCAGAATATTATACTTAGGTTTCTTATGTCGTAAAATGTAAATTTTACGACATGCTAAGGCCAGATGTATTCTCAGCCTCTATGCGTGCCTATCGGCAAAAAAGGCCAGGCGGGTTGATCGCCTGGAGTATCCTTTGGTGCAGTTGTCGTAAAACCTTCTGAGATGTCGTAAAACTGTCAAGTTCATGACTCGTCTTTGGAAGCCTTCGGCTTCCGGGTCTTGACCTTGGACCCGGCTGCCTCCTGCGCTGGCCCTTCGCTGGGCTTCTGAGAACCGTCCTCTTTTTCAAATCTCGCAAACGCCTTGTACAGTATTCCCCGGCTCACACCGACGGCCCCAGCCGTCGTGTCCATGCTCCGGCCTGCGGCCACCCACTGCTTTGCCACCTCGTACTGCTCACGGGTCACGCGGCTCTGGTTGCCAGTGACCTCGCGGCCTTCCGGCATGGGGGGAACTTCTACTTCTTGCCGCTTCTCTTTGCCCCACACGATCTGGGTTACGTCAACATCCAGCGCCTCTGCCAGTATCAAGCCTGTTTTCAGACCTGGGATGTTGCCGCTGTAAAGCCAACTGTGAATGCTCCGCCCTACTCCAGCTTTTTCTGCCAGCTCGTCAACCGTTAGGCCACGTTCCTTGCGCCATTGGTTGAGGGTCTTCTGTTCTTTCATGTAGACTCGTTGCGCTCCTTTACCTCTGTCTGAGGGGAGTGGACCTGTCCGCTGTGGATAGGTCCTTTTCATTGTGCCATGTGTTGCCCTGTTCGTCAGATCCGTATTGCTGTTCATGCGCTGGCCTCCTGGGGGTACTGCACGGGTGGAATGGTTTCGTGGTGGTAGAAGGGTTCGCGGGCCTGGGCCTGCTGCGGCGTGAGCTTGCCTCTCCAGACCTTCAGGCTGGAGGACACCACGGCCCGGTACTGAAAACTGCGCGGGTTGCGCTTGCCTGTTGGAACAAGTCCAAACCGCGCGCCGTCGTCGGGTCGGTACAGGCTTTCAATCTTGACCACCTTCCCTGTCACCCACTGCTGACATCTTTGCTCGTCCCCTGGGGTTTCCGCCTGCCACATCCGAATGTGGAGCGTCACCATTTCGCCCACGGGTATCCGGGTCTGGATGCCTTCATAGACGGGGCTGGGCTTCCACCGCTCGGCGTTGAAATACTCGCGGGTGTCACTGTGAATGGACTGCGCTACCCAAGTGGGGTGAATGCTGTCGTCGTCGGTCTCAATGGCCTGCACCAGTTGATAGATGCTCAGGAGAAGATTTTTCTTGTACTCGTCGCGGTTGTTGGGGGTAGGCATGGGGTCACTCCTTGGGGGCGAGGGCGGGAGCTGCGGCCCCGCTTGTCGGGGCCGCGTGCAGGTTGTTAAGCGGCGCTCTGGCCTTGGCTCTGGACACTGCACCCCAGCACGGCGCTCTCCTTGCCCTGCGCCCGGTGGGTTCTGAGCATTCGCATGTAGGCGGCCACGTCGCCGCCAAAGTGCTTTTCCACAGTGGCCCAAAATCCGGCGCGTCCAATCGCTTCCATATGCTGCCGTGGCGCTGGGCGGTGGCCTGTCCTCCCAACCTGCCGCGCTCGGTGGCGGAAAGGCGGGGGCTAAACTTCTCGGTGGTGGTGGGCTGAGATTGACTCATCAACATGCTCCTTCCCTCTGTCTGAGGTAAGAACATTATACAAGATACTTTGTATATTGTCAATTTGAAGTGGTTTGTTCCGGTGCGCTGGCAAAAGCAAGAATCGCGTTTAATCGCCGCTTAGACCGGGCCGTTTCAATGCGGCTGGCCTGCCTGTCGCAGTACACCAAGCCGTAAATGACTGTGCTAAACACCTTGCCTCCGTGTTCGCGCTGGCAGCCGTCACAAAACCATTTCGGCCCGTAGGTCTGTCCATTCCTGCCGCTGGCGTTGCCCCGTGCAAAGCCGTGTTTCCTGTTGCCGCCCATGTGCGCCCTCCTGGGAAAGTGGGGGGAGGCTCGGCCTCCCCCTGCTCTGCTTCCTAGAACTTCACGAGGTCCGGCAGCCACCCGGCCCCCTTGAGTGCGGGCGCTTTTTCCAGAATCAGCCCCACGATCTCTTTCTTGCTGGCCTTCATCAGTCCAACTGGGCGCAACCCTTCGGGCATGGTCTCTATGAGCTTTAACAGGGCGTCAACGGTGTAGCCGTCCAGATACCCGGTGCTGAGGGTGAACCGCTCCTGCACGTCGCCCGTCACTTCTAACCGCTCGGCCAACGCTTTGACCCGGCGCGGCGTGTCGTTCAGGCTGTTATCCCAGTCGCCTACCTGCTGGTGCGTCAGGTATGCGAACAGTTTTAAGAGGTCTTCGGTCTGGACTTCTGGCGCAGTCAACGCCTCCTCCACATCAAATCCCATTCTCCGGTACGTCAGTCGCCCGCCCTCATCGGTGGCGAAGACCGTCCCGAACGTCAAGGCCAAATCTGCGGCCAGGGTGCGGCCCTCGTCGGTCAGCGGAACCTCTTTCACGCCCCGCAAACTGATCTCCATTGCTCCGCCCCCGCTGTGGCAGATGGTGGTCTTTGCCAGTGATTCGCAGGCCAGCGCGAGACACATCCGGGGGTCGGTTGCCAGATGCCCATGAATCGCCTGAGAGCGCGTCTGGTGCGCCAGGACGTGCGCGGCCTCCCTGATCTTCGGCCCGGTGTCGGCGGCGGGATACGTGGTGCGCGGGGTGCTGGTGGCGCTGGTTTCGCCGCTCCCGGCCTCACCCTCACCCGCTGCGGCTGCGTGAGCTTGCGCGGCTGCTTCGGCCTGCTCACGCTTGAACACCTGGGCGTCGGCGTACCTTACATACTGGCTGCTCTCGGCAATTTTCCCGGTGGTGCTGCTGCAAATCAGGGCCAGATTGTGGGTCATGCCGTGCGGGGGCGTCACCCATTCACTGCTTGGCAGGTTGGCATACGCGCTCTCCACGGTCACAATTTCTACCTTGCCCCAGGTCCCGCGCTCCTCCTCTTTGGCCTTGAGGATTTCCAGCGCCTCAAGCTGCTTGTTCAGCGCTGTCTTGTGGTCCGCGAACTTGGCGGGAAAGTCGCCCAACATTCCCAGCCCGCCCTCGTCAATTTTTAAGCCGCTGGCCTCCACATCAAAGCGGGCATTTTCCACGAGAAACGCCCCGGCCTTCACGAGATTTTTCAAGGTGGTAACGCTGTTGCCGTTGCGGGCGTGTTCGGTGAGGGATTTTTTCATGGCCCCGCTGGTGGTGGCAATGATCTTGGCCTGTTCCAAGTTGATTGCGCCCTCGTCCAAGAGCTTGCGGGCGTCCCGGCCCAAACCTGCTGCCAACTGCACCCGGCTCTTTACGGTGTTGACGTGTAGGCCGTACTTGACCGCCACATAATCCGCCGTGCGGCCCGCTCCGATCAGGGCCAGAAATGCGTCGGCCTCCTCCATCGGGGTCATGTCCTGGCGCTGGCTGTTTTCCAGCGTGGCAACCTCGATCAGCTCGGCGTCGGTCATCTCCTCGATGCGGAACGGCACCGGGTAAGCGTCCGTCACCTGATAGAACGCTTCCCCCATAACCGGGCGTCCGTTGGCGTCCTCTCCGGTCTGCACCTGCACGGTCAAGCCCTGGACCAGCAGCTCGACGGCCCGCTGTCGGCGTTCGCCTGCGGCCAACTCCACCATGCCGCTTTCCTTGGCGCTGGGCCTGCCGATGAGGTTCTGTTCAATCCCGGTGCGCGTGACATTCCCGCCCCCGTCAAACTTGGTGCGCTGGTAAATGCTGGCGGCAAGCTCCACCAATTTGTCGTGGTCAAACCGCTTGCGGGGGTTCAGGCTGCTGCGGCGCGTGCGGGCGAAGGCCACATTCACCACATCAGCGGCGGCGGTGTCGGGGGTCACGAGGCGAAGGGGGGCGGGGGCGGTCATCTGTTCTGCTGCGGTCATTTTTATTGCTCCTTTCCTCTGTCTGAGGTAAGGACACTATATAAGATATTTTGTATTTTGTCAACCCTCTTGAAACTGATTGGCGCAGTGTTACAGCAGAAGAAAAGCCACGCTAGGCGCGGCTCATATCTCCTGTTTCTGACTTACCGGCCTGTGGCTTTTAATTCGCGGTCAAGGATTCGGAGGTTAAAGCGGGACAGCCGATTGTGAAGGGTGGTCGCCGCTTCGCTCACCCGGTAATCCTCGTGGTGGCACAGCTCTAGAGCGTCTAAGAGTCGCTGCATGTCCTGGGCGCACTGCTTCATGTCGGTCATCAGTGGGTCAAGTTCAGGCATCAGAACCGGGCAGCTTGGGCAAGGGCGGCGAAATTGTCAATGCTTCTTTTGAACGTCGCATAGATCGCCTGACCTTCGGGAGTGGCGCTCACTTCGGGCGGTGGCTCCTGGCCTTCCAGATCGTTTAACGTCGCCTTCAATGAATCGACGTGTCTTAGCAGATCGGCGCGGCGGTCTGGGTTGGGGTACAGGTCGCCGTACCTGCGCTTCGCGTCACGGTGATTTTCAATCCTCTGGGCGGCGGCTTGATCGCCCTGGCGCTGCAACCTGCGGGCGGCTCTGAGGTTGTGCGCGGCCACGCGGCGGCGCTGGCGCATGTTCGCGGCATAGGTCTCCAGATCGGGGGTCAGGGTCACTGCTCGTCCTCCAGCTCGTCTAAGTGGGCGTCGTCGTACTGCTTGGCGGCGTCGGCGTCCTCGTAGCAATTGGCCGACTCTGGCAGGAGCGGGGCGCGCAGCTCGGCGGCGGCAGCCTCGAAGTTGATTTCCTCGCGGTCATAGGGTCCGCTGGTAATTTCATCGTCGTAAATTTCATCGGCGCTGTGGAACATGGTTACTCCTTCAGTCAAAACACCCGCAGCTTTCCGGGGCGCGTGAGGCGCAGTACGGGCAGTCTGTAAGGGTGGGGAAGTCGGTGGCGGCCTCCAGCTCGGCGGGAGGGTCAAAGTCTGCCGGGGCGTCGGCGTCTGGGCCTCGCTCGTCGTCTTCAAGTTCGGGGGGCAAGTCGTACAGGGTCCAGTGCATCGGCGGCGGTCCTCCGGTGGGGGAGAGTGGCCCCGCTGGGACGCGGGGCCGGGCGTCTTAGAGCGTGTGCAGTGGGCGCAACTTTTCCCCGGTGCGCTGGGTGAACATCTGCGCGTCGTCCTCGCTGAGCAAGTACATGGTCATGCCGGGGACCGTGCCGAGAACGCGCTCAGGGGCAATGCTGAGGGTGTAGGCGTCGGGGTCTTGGAGAGTGGAATAGATGCGGCGGGGCTGGCTGGTGGGCGGCAGCAGCAGCGCCTTCTGATCGAAGTGCAGGTTGGTGTGTTCGGCGGCGGCTTCCTGGGCCTGGTCTTCGCAGTTCGCGGCGGACATCAGCCCCACGATCAGGGCATACGCGGCGTCCTTCGCGGCCCATGCCTGCTTGTGGGCGTGGGGCATGGTGGCCTGATCGTTTTTCAGGTTCCCCACCGAGCCGCGCACAATTTCGGTGGCGAAGGTGTGGCGCAACTGCCGGTAAACGGTGGCGGCTGGGGCGTTCTCGCAGAAGATGATTTTGACCTTTTCGTAAGTGCTGATCGTCATTTTTGGCGCTCCTTCCCTCTCTGTCTGAGGTAAGGACATAATACAAGACACTTTGTATCTTGTCAACCCTCTAAGATGCTGCTAGAGTCGCGTTTATGCCGCCCTTGTCGGCTTTTCTCCCCTTCGTTGTCCGCTGGACACGTCGCCCACTCCGGGCGTCGTGTGCCGCCCTCGGCGGCGCTCGTCGGTCTGTTTCCCTGGGGGTCTGCACTGCGCTCCTGGGCCTGCTTTTTACCCCTGCTTTCTGCTGGTGCTGCTGTCAAGCTGGGCCGCTCGTCGGCCCAAAGTCGGAACCCGGCGCACTTTGCCGGGTTTGCAGCGTCCTGGGCGCTTTGCCATCCTTTGGCCGCAGGCCAGCCGGAAAATGTTTGGGGCCGTTTCCAACATTTTCCGGCTGGCCGATAAGCCCTTCTGGGTTTTCTCTTTGATCTCTTCAAAAAGAACGTGTGGCCCCTGGCCGCTCCCTTCATCCCTTGTCTGTGCCGCGCTCGGCTAGATCGACGGGCCGCCCCGAGACCGACGACGGGCGCGGCCCTCCCGCCGTAACAAGCGGGACGGCGGGAAAGGTGCTGTGCGGCCTTTGGGCCGCTCCTTCTTTTTCGGTGCGCTCCTCAGCACCGAATGGAACCGCGTAGCGGTGACGGCAGAGAGAGGTACACCGCTCTAGACCCACCCACAACGCCCCCCGCGCCTCCGGCGAAGGGACTGGAATGCGGTAAGAAATCCAGCGGCATGACGTGAGGAATGCCGCATCTTGGAGTTCTGGTTTCCCGGCGCTTCTCAGCCGGGAAAACCGCATGGAAGGCCACACGAACAAAGCAATAGAGCTGGAATCGCTGAGAGAACAAAACACACCCCCCCTGACGCCTTCTCCAGAGTGAAACAGTCAAGCCCTGGCCCCAGGCATTCGCCCGCCCTGCCTGCACCGTCGCCCTGATGCTGCCCCCTCACCCTCCCCTGGTGCTGATCCTGGTCGTCGTCTTTCTCGCTGCCTAAAACGAAAAACCCCGCCTGAGCGGGGAACTGGTGCAAGTGAAATTATCAGCGGTGATAGTACGAACTATTTTCTTCATCGCTCCAAATTCGGTGATAGGGACGGCGTGAAGATGCTTTGCTCGCAGCCGCGTCCGCTGCACCGCCCGCCACGCCACCCAGAAAGCATGTAATAAGATAAATAGTTGCGGGCAAAGCAATAACAAAAGCCTTAAAAGTATATTTCAATGCCATAAAGCCATACACTACAACAAAGACAGTTACTATTCTAACAATTTTCCAGATGAACAGTAAAATTTTAACAACGTCTGCTTTGGTCATATCCCTGCCCTCCTTAGTTCTTATCAAATGCACTTGACTGTGCTTCTCTAACTCCGAAAGGATCTTGCTCCTCTGCTGTTAAGTAGCCAGCGGGTGTATACTACCGCATCAAACGCCTGAGCCTAGACCTCACCGAATCCGCCCTCGCTCTTCTTCGTCAACGCTTGACTGCTGCTGACGTGTTGCCATGCGAACGCAAGCGATATTTGGTCCTCTGGCACGTTATCCAAGGACAAACGCCTGCTCAGATCGCGGCGCTTGGCCTCATGTCTGCCAAGAGCGTCCGCATTCAGATCCATCAGTACCATCAAGGCGGTTTAGACGCGCTCCAGGAGCGCGTTCATCCCGGCAGAACCAGCGTGCTGACCCCCGAAATCATCGCCGATGTCGGTCAGCAGATCGCCGCAGGTCAGCAAGTCTGGAATTCCCGGAGTCTGGTGGCCTATGTGTTCGAGCGGTATGGGGTCACGGTAGGGCGGAGCGCTATGCGAACCCAGTTGCACCACGCCGGGATGAGCTGGCAACGCACGCGTCTGGTTGTCGCGGGACAGGCCGATCCCGAAACCAAAACGGCGTTTAAGACCGACCTGGAGGCGGTAAAAAGGGGGCTTTAATGGGCCTGCTCCGCCTCCTGTTTCTTGACGAGTCAGCCATCTGGCTGACTCAACCCAACATGTACACCTGGTCTGCCATTGCTCAGCCAATGGAAGTCCCCACCTCCAAGGCCAGAGGAATCACCGCCCGACTGAATTTGATGGGCTGTGTGGAATACGGCAGCAACGCCGTGCAGTACCGTGAGATCATGGGCAACACCACGGGTCAAGACACGGTGGCCTTTCTCGATGCGCTGGCTGAGCAGGCCGATCCGGCCTGCCCCAGCGTCGTCCTCTTAGACCAGGCCAGCATTCACACCTGTCGGGCAGTGACTCAACACCGTGAGCGGTGGGGCATGCAAGGCTTGAGCGTCGTATATTTGCCGGTCTACAGCCCAGAACTTAATCTCATGGAAGGCGGCTGGCTCAATCTGAAGTATCACAAACTTCCCAAGCGGCACTTCGACGACAAAACCGAACTCCGGGCCGCAGTAGACGATGCGAGCTGGGGAATCGCCATATGACGTCATCTACTCCCGCTAGCTACTTAAGTAAACGGGTGGTGCTGCTGGTTCTAACTTCGGCGCTGGCTCTGGCTCGCGTTCCTCAATCCTGGCAGTGATGGTCTCAAGGGGCTGAGGCTCCCGGCCTGCACTCACATCTTCAACCGCCTGGCGCAAGTCGTACAGGTCATAGACCCCAATTTCGCGCACCACCAGACCCCAGTGAAACAGTGCAGTGGGAGAGAACAGCGGCTCCAGCGCCGTGTTCTTGATGATCTCGGTGATGTTGTCCCCGTGGGTGGTGGCAATGAAACTGGCCTTTACGCTGAGGTCCTTGACCGTTTCGGCTTCCAGCCGGGTTTGCAGCTCGTCAATCGCAACGTAGTGAGCAGAGTTGTTGGCGATGGCTTCCAGCATGACCTTGTGCTGCTCAGCCTTGATCGGCACAAAGTAGCGGTCTGCCTCGCCAATGCCGGGGTGCGGCGTGCGCCCGTCGCCTGCAACTTCATTGGACGTGTCCACTACCGTCAGGTTGGCGTCGTACTTCTCAGCAGCAATACGGATGTAGTCGCGCAGCAGGGTACTCTTGCCCTTCCCGGCCATGCCCATAATCAGCATCGAGGGGTTGACCTCCACGCATTTTCTCAGCAGCTCGGCCACCCCCACATAAAAGCGAGCTACGCGGATATTGAAGCCGTCTGTTCCCAACCCGTCGGCGCTGGGAATGCGGCTGATGCGGTGGCCGGTGCCGTCAATCCCGGCGCGGTTGTCGTCGCGGATGTGGTCAATGCGGCTGCGGAGGTCGGTGAGGTGGTTCTGGGTGATGACCAATTCAGGGTACTTGTGCCACTGGCCGCCGTGCTTGATCTTGAGTGGGCGGCCAAAGCGCAACTTGGCCTCTTCTGAGTCGCTGATGACGGCTTCAAACACCACCCGAAGATCAGCAGGGAGAATGCGGAGGAGCTTCGCGTAATCCTGCTGAATTCGGCTGTTGACCTCTTCGGGCGTAAAGAGCATGGTTACTTCGCTCGGCCTAGCGGCACGCTGTTCTCTAAGATTTCCTCTAGCAGTTCGTTGGTGATCCGCTGCTCCTCGCGCTGGGTCAACTTGAGACGCATGTTGAGGGAAAATCCAATGGTGATAAAGAGGATCACTAGCCCCTTGGCATCGTAGAACGCCAGGGCGACTACGGCCAGATTCAGCAAAGTCAGGAAAATATAGTAGGCGTTAAACTTAAAATCAAAACGCTTGGCAACTTTTCCAACCATCGTACGGTCAATCAAATCCTGATTCATCATTTTAGCACCTGCTTCAATCTGTCTAGGGCTTCGTATTGGGTAATCCGTGTATTCCCACTGGTAGCTTTGTTGAACCAGAGAAGCATGTTGTTGATTTCCTGAACACTCATGCGCTCCATATTCGGGTTTGGAACTTTACCTAAGTTCCTGCCCTTCCATCCCTGATTGTCAATAATGATAATTCCATCAGATGCAGAAGTCTGGACCTCATAGATAGGAACATTGATGACTGCGAGAGAAAGGATGGTGCTTTTTGCAAGATAGTTGTAATATTGGATGGTCACTAATTTAACTTTGGTATTCCTAACTCTATCCAAAAACGTCTGACGTATCCCATTGGCAAGGTTGATATCAAAGATACTCGGCGCAAAAATAAGCACACGTCCATTTGATGAATTATCCATTGCCTCTAGCATCTTTTCATACTCACTGTTTTGAGCGTAGGCCACCGAATGACACAATCCAGCAAGAATAAGAAGATACTTCACCATAGGATTATCCCCCGCCCTTGCTGACAGCTCCGGCGTAGGAAGCAACACCACCCAGAATCGTCGTTAGGAAATTCACTGCCGCACCCATGAAAATCATGGCCGCGATAAAGTAAATAATTGAAAGGATGATCTGCATAATTGCGCCAGTGATAGAATCAAAAAGCTGAGCAGCAATACCCTTAAAAGTCTCAAAATAGTCACCTATTTTCGCCGCAACAAAACCGTATGCCTTTCCAATAACATTGGCCGACTTTTCATCGGTACAGTCCACACTTTCTCCATCTGTGGCTGACGCGGCTCTGGCCTTACACGCGGCCATTTCTGCGCGGGTCTGCTTGTAGAACTCGTTCTCGGTAAGTTTGGCTCCAGCGGTGTCCCAACTGGCGGCAAATCCATTCTGAGCAATGAATTGTTTCGTGGCTTCGGCGGGTTTGATAAATGCCCGGTCAATCGCACTGTAAGCCAGCAAGGGAATCAGGGCCGTCACAAGAATGGCTCCCAGCGTACTGCTGACGCAGGCCCAGATTGCGGTCGTCTGACCCCACATCGTAAATGCAATTGCCAGTGGCAGCACGTACCCTACGGCAAGAACAACGAAACCAGCAATAGCAATAATGCTCGCGTACATGATGGTAAATCCAGACAGAGCAATGGCCCCAGCCCCAATGCGAGACCCCGTTTTGGCGAGAACTTTGCCTCCACTTTTAAGTGCAGCGCCCGTGCCAAGGGATTTTGCACCGTAGGCCGCCGCTGTGGTCCCCATAGTCGCCACTTCTGCCACTGTGCCAATCATATTTGACATTTGAGTGCCAGCATCATCAATCTTCTTACTAAGATCCTTGGTAAACATCACATTGGAAGTCGTGTACGTGGTGTTCCAAGAAGTGATGACCGCCTGATGGATAACTGTCACCAGACTCAGCATAATAGAAACACCAATCGCTTGAACAATTGTCGCGCGCATTTCTCCGCGATTGTTCCGCCCCAGCCCCTTCCAAAGCTGAAAGATAAAGCCCGCAACAGTAATGGCATAGGCTAACTTTTTGATATTTGGGCCGATCCCCGATTGCTTGAGCTGTGTGTTCAGGTCATTGACCATCTCAAGGGGATTTCCCACAAAAACTTTCTGGTACGTGCTAAAAGTATTGGCATCTGCCATGCTGACCAGGGTGAGCAACAGCAAGGGAACAAGAATGCGAGACAGTTTCATCAATCCCCCACGGGGTCCAGCTTGATTTCAGAACCGATGATGGAAGACATACTGCTGTAGGCAGCTTTGATATCCCGCTGGTACTCCTCCGCTTCTGCTTGATTCTCGGCCACCATCTGTTCAACTTCAGCCTTAAATTTTTCTTCGTTGCGGATAATTTCTTGTTCCCGGCTCTGGCTCTCCAGCATCAATTGGGTGTTGGTCATGACCTGCTGCTGCGCGACTTCAGACAACTGAGGTGGATTCAAGTTGCTAGCGCACAGCGTGACCCGGAGGGGCTACGCTTTCTCTGTCAAAGGAGAAAAGCATGTGCTACCACCGGTTCAC
>NZ_JNIV01000119.1 GCF_000701405.1 Deinococcus marmoris DSM 12784 | reverse complement strand
TTCCTACGAAGACATCAAGCGGCGGGCCTTCAACCGGCTCTTTGCGTGGCGAATACTGAGCAATCTAGGTCTCCAGGCACGATTTGCCGAATTAGGAAAACATCCGTCCAGGCCGCTGGATTTGGGGGTCAAAGCGGCTTGAGGGTGGTCAAAACTGTCCGAACCATTGAGATAGGGGGGTTGAGGTCTGGACTGGGCGAAGCGCCTTGGTTGTCGCCGTGAGCGGCTTTTTCCTCCTTTTACAAAAGCTGAAATAGCTCAATTCTTCGTTATCCACAAAGTTATCCACAGATATTTCGCCTGTGGATAACTTTTGTGGATAACTCTCGCTGTGGACGCGATTTTCTGGGATTTCTGGATTCTGCTACCCACCCGGTTAGACCGGATGCACCCAGAGCTGACATGCGGCGCTTATAGTGTCCGAGATACACCTACTCGCACTTTGAAGCTGAGTGGGTGGCGTTCGGGAGGACTCGTCATGAACATTGAAAAAGTGATCGCCCGTGAAGTGCTGGACTCGCGCGGAAACCCCACCGTGGAAGCCGAAGTTCATCTGGACAGCGGCTATGTGGGCCGCGCCATCGTTCCCAGTGGGGCCAGCACCGGCACCCACGAGGCGCTGGAGTTGCGTGACGGTGGCAGCCGCTACGGCGGCAAGGGCGTGCAGAAGGCCGTCAAGAACGTGAACGAGGCGCTGGGGCCTGCCGTGGTGGGTCTGGACGCCAGCGATCAGGGCGCGGTAGACGCGGCCATGATGGAACTGGACGGCACCCCGAACAAGGGCAACATGGGCGGCAACGCTATTCTGGCCGTCAGCCTGGCTACCGCCCGCGCCGCCGCCGAGGAACTGAACATCCCGCTGTACCGCTACCTGGGCGGCAGCAACGCAAAGACGCTGCCCGTGCCGATGATGAACCTGATCAACGGTGGGATGCACGCCGACAACTCGGTGGATTTTCAGGAATTCATGGTCATGCCGGTGGGTGCGCCCAGCTTCCGCGAGGCGCTGCGCTACGGCACTGAGACCTTCCACAGCCTCAAGAAAGTCCTGAGCGGACGCGGATACAACACCAACGTCGGTGACGAGGGCGGCTTCGCACCGGACCTGAAGAGCAACGAGGAAGCGCTGGAAGTGCTGCTGGAGGCCATCGAGAAGGCCGGGTACGAGGCGGGCAAGGACATCTGCATCGCGCTGGACCCCGCCGTCACCGAGCTTTACAAGGACGGCAAATACCACCTGGAAAGCGAGGGCCGCGTGCTGTCTACCGCCGAGCTGGTGGATTTCTGGGCCGACTGGGCTTCCCGTTACCCCATCGTGAGCATCGAGGACGGACTGGCCGAGGACGACTGGGACGGCTGGCAGGCGCTGACCGCCAAGATTGGCGACAAGGTGCAACTGGTGGGCGACGACCTGTTCGTGACCAACCCCGAACGCCTCCAGCGCGGCATCGATACGGGCGTGGGCAACGCGATTCTGGTCAAGGTCAACCAGATCGGCTCGCTGACCGAGAGCATGGACGCCATCGAACTCGCCAAGCGTAACCGCTACGGCACCATCATCAGCCACCGCAGCGGCGAGTCCGAGGATTCGTTCATCGCAGACTTGGCCGTTGCCACCAACGCCGGGCAGATCAAGACCGGCAGCGCCAGCCGTTCGGACCGCATCGCCAAGTACAACCAGTTGCTGCGGATCGAGGACATGCTGGGTGACCGCGCCGTGTATCCGGGCCGCAAGGCGCTCCGGTAAAGAGAAAATACAGGCGGCGGACGCTGGAAGATTGCAAACCAGAGTCCGCCGCCTTTTCTGAATCAGCCGTTGGAAATTCGGCCTCCCAACCCCGACTGGAATCACTTCCAACTTCAACCGCGCACTGGGACACACGCACTGGTCTTCCGGGCGCGCGGCAAAACGAGGCAATCACATGAAACATTTTGACCGAGCCACCAAGATCGTCGCCACTGTCGGGCCAGCCAGCCGCAGCCCGGAAGTCCTGGGCCGCATGATGGACGCCGGGATGAACGTCGTCCGCATGAACTTCAGCCACGGCGATCCCGAGGACCACCGCCAGACCTACAACATGGTCCGCGAGCTGTCCGCCCAGAAGGGCATCACCGTGGGTATCCTGCAAGACCTCCAGGGGCCGAAGATCCGGGTGGGGCGCTTTGCCGAGGGTATGGTCACGCTGGCGGCGGGTGATCACTTCACCATCACGATGGACGATGCGGAGGGCGACGCCACGCGCGTTTCTACCACTTACAAAGACCTGATCCGCGACGTGCATCCGGGTATGGCGCTGCTGCTGGACGACGGCAACATGGCGCTGCGCGTGGAGAACCTGCGCGGCAACGACATCCTGACCAGCGTGGTGATCGGCGGCGTCCTGAAGAACAACAAGGGCATCAACGTTCCCGAGGCCGACCTGAGCGTGCCGGCCCTGTCCGACAAGGACGTGTCCGACATGGAATTCGGCGCGGAACTGGGCGTGGACTGGGTGGCCCTGAGCTTCGTGCGCTCGCGTGACGATCTGCTGCTGGCCCGCCACTACCTGTCACGCTTCGGCAGCCGCGCCAAGCTGATGGCCAAGATCGAGAAGCCGCAGGCGGTGGACCGTTTCGAGGACATCCTCAAGGAAGTGGACGGCATCATGGTGGCGCGCGGCGACCTGGGTGTGGAGATGCGCGCCGAGCAGGTGCCGACCATCCAGAAACGCCTGATCCGTCTGTGCCGCGAGGCAGGTAAGCCGGTCATCACCGCCACGCAGATGCTGGAAAGCATGATCAGCCTGCCACGCCCCACCCGCGCCGAGGCCAGCGATGTGGCGAACGCCATCTACGACGGAACCGACGCGGTGATGCTCTCGGCGGAATCGGCGGCGGGGCTGTATCCCGTGGAATCTGTCGCCATGATGGACCGCATTGCCCGCGAGGCCGAGTCCAGCGAGCATTACAGCATGCTCCAGCGCCAACTGGTGATCGACACCACGCTGGCCCAGGACTCGATTGCCTACTCGGCCTGCAACATCGGGGCCAAGCTGGGGGCGTCCGCCGTGGTGGCCTTTACCAGCACCGGCGGCGCAGCCCTGCGGATTGCCAAGAACCGTCCGCCGATGGCGATTCTGGCCCTGACCCCCAATGAAGTGACCCGCAACCAGTTGGCCCTGAGCTGGGGCGTCGTGCCGCTGCTCAGCGAGGACCCACGCAGCACCGACGACATGGTCCGCATTGCCAACAAGGAACTGAAAAAAAGCAGCTTGGCCGACATCGGGGACCGTTACGTGATCACGGCGGGCGTGCCCTTCGGCGTGCAGGGCACCACCAACATGCTGCGCGTGGAAGCTTTGCGGGACGAGGGCGTGGTCTCTCAGTTCTGATCGCTACTCTTAGCAACTGATTTTAAGGACTGACCCGCTCTGACTTCAAACGTCAGGGGCGGGTCAGATTTTTTATCCACAGGCACGGGGTTTATCCACACCTTGCCTGTGGATAAGTCCAGAACAGAGCGAATCCTTTTCATTGTCCAGGACATTCTCTACAGGCCATGTGGTGATCCACACCAGCCTGTGCATAACTTTTTAATTCCGCCCTCGAATCGACTTCTTCACGAGAAGCCCGTGAAGGCCCCGTGAAGACGCCGGGTGGGTCAGGACTCCAGTACAAAGCGCGCGAACTTGTCCTTGCCCTTCTGAATGACCGCGCCGCCCTTTGCCGCCAGTTCCTGCCGCGTCAGTTGCCCCTGCGGATCGGCGTAGGTCTCGCCGTTCAGCTTCAGCCCCCGGTTCTGGATCAGCTTGCGCGCTGCGCCGTTGCTGGGTTCCAGACCTGCCAGGACAACCAGTTTCGCCATGCTGATGCGGTCTGCGTCGAGGCTGTCGTTCAGGTCTGCTGTGATGTCAATGGTGGGAATGTTGTCAGGAATGCCACCCTTAGCCACATTTTTGAAGCCTTCATCAGCTTCATATGTCCCCATAATAGCTTTTACTACATTTTGATTTAAACTTGGATCAGTCGGATAGTTGTTGAAATCCATTTTTTTATCAATAAGATATTTTAACATATCCTGACGTAAGACATAAAGGTCTTTAATAATTTTTGTATTATCGGAATTTTTAATAAGATCTTTGCTCCCCTTAACTACATCTAGAAAATTCTCTAATTCATCAAATTTTTCAATAGTCAAACTAAATTCCCTAAATATATAAAGTGCCTTTTGCATTGTTGCTTTAAAATCTTCGATATCATTAAAATTATCTTTTATTGTTTTGTACAGACCTAGATTATCTTTAAATACATCACGAAATGTATCAAGGAAGACCTCAAGTCTATCTGCTGTATGAGCATATTCTTCTAAGTCTTCCAAAGTCGGCCCAGTTTCACCAAAAGCGATATTATAGTCATTGGGGACAAGTTTTTTGATACTATCAATGTTTGGTTCAATCTGATTATATATGCTGTTAGAAATCAGGCTTGCGAGAATTCTATGGCTAACTTTTGGATGCTGTTGAATTATAATAAGAATCTCATTTTCGGTTAAGTCGGTTAGCAGTGTGAAATAGCTTTCCATCAAATCATCCGGCAACTTCATTAATTCCTTGAACATATTCTTTGCATTTATTTTCGGGGATTTGATTTCTAAACTAATATAGTTATCTAAGCTCTTAGACATTTTTTCGTTTCCGCGTAATCCCACCAGCAGCGGCAGGGTCATGACCACCTGCGCTTCCTGGCCGTAATCGCGTTGCAGGGCGCGGCCCACCAGATTGTTGAACAGTTGATCGGTGCCGCCCAGCTCCACATCGGCCTCCAGCGCCACCGAGTCGTAGCCCTGCGTGACCGGGTACAGCAGCTCGTGCAGGCTGATCGGGGTCTGGGCTTGCAGGCGTTTGGTGAAGTCGTCGCGCTCCAGAATGCGGGCCACGGTGTACTTGCTGGCGAGGCGGATCACGTCGGCGTAGCCCATCGGCTCCAGCCACTCGCCGTTGTAGCGGATTTCCAGCACCTCCGGCTCGCCGCGCAGGATCAGACGGCACTGCTCCAGGTAGCTCTGGGCGTTGGCGCGGGTTTCTTCCAGCGTCAGCGGCGGGCGCGTTTTGCTCTTGCCGCTGGGATCACCGATCATGGCGGTGAAATCGCCGATCAGCATGATGACCTGATGGCCCAGATCCTGGAACTGCCGCATCTTGCGGAGGATCACCGCGTGGCCCAGATGCAGGTCCGGGCGGGTAGGGTCCGCGCCCAGCTTGACGCGCAGGGGTTTGCCCGTTTTTAAACTCTGCTCCAGTTTCCGGCGCAGATCGTCTTCCGTGACCAGATCGACCACGCCACGTTTGAGGATTTCAATCTGCTCATCTACAGGCACATTCCGGCGAATTTCGTTCATATGGACTCCGTGCAAAGAAAAGGCGACGCAAACCGTTCTGGCTGCGCCGCTTGGGGATCTGGATTTCAGGCTAAGACTGACCTCCTACCGCTAGCGGCAGGGTGGATATGCATGTCGGGTCAAACGCCTCATGTCCGCAGTGTACATGCCAAAACGTGCAGCGGATAGCATGGGCGGCGTGAAGACCATTCAGGACCTCCGCACGACATTTCCCCGCCCCGGACGGGTGGAATGGCTGAGTCTGCGCCCAGCCCGCCGCGTAATGCCCGTGCGCGTGGCCGAGGTGGAGGCCCACCCGCTCGTCGGCCTGATCGGGGACCACGGCAAGACGGCTCCGGGCCGCCTGACCGCCCTCTCTGGTGAAATGCAGTCTGGTGAGATGGAAGCGACGCCCAGACCCTCCAATCCGTCCATTCCCGGCGGCCCCGGTAAACGGCAGGTCACGCTGATTCAGGCCGAACACCTGCCCGTGATCGCCGCGCTGGCCGGACTGCCAGAGGTCATGCCCGAACTGCTGCGCCGCAACATTGTGGTGTCGGGTGTGCCGCTGCTGGCCCTCAAGGACGCCCGCTTTCAGATTGGCGAGGTGGTGCTGGAGGGCACGGGCGAATGCCACCCCTGCTCACGCATGGAAGAAAATCTGGGTGAGGGCGGCTACAACGCGGTGCGCGGCCACGGCGGCCTGACGGCGCGGGTGATCGTGGGCGGCGTGATCCGCGAGGGAGACACCGTGACAGCGCTGGCTCCCGAACGCGCGGAGAAGGACTGATGGCGCAGAAGCAGGCAGCTCACGCGGCCCGGATGCTGGGGCGGGCCTTCGGATTCACGCGGCTGATCGTGGAACTGGGCGTGTTCAGTTCGGTGGCCTTCAGTCTGGCGCTGTTTATCGTGGCGATTGTGCAGGCGTACCACACCATCGGTGACGCTTTCCGGCATCTGGGCGAACCTGAAACCACCAAGCATCTGCTGGTGGCCGCTGTGGAACAGGCCGACACGCTGCTGGTGGGCGTGGCCCTGCTGATCATCGGGCTGGGCTTGCAGGGGCTGTTCGTCGGGCGGCTCCAGAACGTGCCGGAGTGGCTGCACGTGGATTCGTTCGATGACCTGAAGCAGAAGCTGCTGGGCGTGGTGGTCACGGCGCTGGCGGTCAATTTCTTCGCGGTGGCGCTGGAGTGGACGGGTGGATCAGACATCCTGGTCTACGGCGCGGCCATTGCTGCCGTGATTCTGGCTGTGGGCGTCTACAGCTCGGTCCTGAGCCGCATTCACGGGCCACCCGCACACGCCCAGCCCGAGAAGCCAGATGCCGACGCCCACCCTTGATGCCCGCCTGGAAGCGGTGCTGGAGCTGATTCGCACCGACGTTCACGCCGACATCGGCAGCGATCACGCTCGCCTGCCTGTGCGCGTGATCCGTGAAGGCCGCGCCAGCCGTTGTATTGCCGTGGAACTGAATCCCGGTCCACTGGCCCTGGCAAGGCGCGGTGTCGTGCGTTCCAGACTGCAAGACCAGATCGAAGTTCGCGAGGGTGACGGCTTCGGCCCCATCCTTCCCGGCGAAATCGGCAGCGCCAGCCTGTGCGGCATGGGCGCGTACACCATCCGGGGCATTCTGGAACGGGCGGGGGAGAGGTTGCCTCCGGCATTGATCGTGCAGCCCAACGACTCGGCCCTGCACTTGCGGCTGTGGGCGCGCTACGCGGGCTATCACGTCCGCGCCGAACGCCTGATCGCCGGATACTGGCCCTACCCCGTGCTGCGGCTGGAGCGGGCCAGTGGTGCAGACCCAGCTTATGGGGGTGTGCCGCTGGACGCCGCGCTGAAATACGGGCCGCTGCTGCTGCGTCTGGGTGGAGAGGTGATTCGCCGTCAGATTGAGGCCGACATCGTGCGCCTGAGCAAAGTTGCTGCGCCGGGGCGGGAATCCTGGCATGAACTGGAAACGGCGAAGACCGCACTGGCGGTGCTGGACGACGGGGTAAAATAAAAAGCCCGCCTCTCGGCGGTGATGGAAATAAGATAGCGCGGTATTCGGATTCTGTCAAATTTATGCAGCGGGCCAAAAAACGCCGTGCTGGATGTGGGGTTTCTGTCTACAGATTGATGGGATTGCATAGCCTGTCACCACTGACCAGATGGCCTGAAAAACCCAGGCAATAAAAAATCCGCCTCGTTCGGCGGTGTTGATAAAAACCATAACGCGGTATGCGGGAAAAGTCAAATCTATGCGGCGCGCTGAAAAAACGCCTTGTCAGACGATGTTCTTTCCATTTCTGTCCAGTCTAGGGTGCATGGGCCAGATTTCCGACGGCCAGCAGGAAGTTTGAAAAACCAGACAATAAAAAAGCCGCCTTAGTCGGCGGTGTTGATAAGAACTATAGCGTGCTATTCAGCATTTGTCAATTTCATGCGACCCATACGGAAGAACCCCGTCCAGGACAGCATATTGACTGGAAACATAGGCAACCGATCTGCATAGCCGCTGTCTCGTCCTTTCAAAGAGAAGCGGCGAACAGGAAAAACCCCATCCGCCGCCGTCCAGACAGTTCTGGCCTTACTCGCGTTCGCGTTCGCGTTCGGCGTTCAACTGGGCCTGGAGCTGGGCCTGACGCTGGCGCACGTAGTCCTGCTGAAAACGGCTCTCGTCCATCAGGTCGGTGCCCACCGTGAGTTGCCCGGTGGCCAGCTCACGCATGGCCTGGGTGACCAGATTGCGGGTCCGCACGCGCTGTTCCACGGGCAGCACGCTGGGCGCGCCGGAGCGCAGTTGCAGGGCGCGCTTGGCCGTCACGACGCTCAAGCGGTACTTGCTGTCCGTCATCGCGAGCAACTTGTCAATGTCTTTTTCCGCCATAATTCTTAAACCTCCAGTTCTGGCCTGTCTTGCCCGGCCCCTTCAATAATGCAGAACCCCTCAGCTTAACCCCTGTACTCGGGCAGGAGGGGGCCTCAGCTTTCAAATGCCGCTTCAGCCGCTGCAAAGGCCGGAAGCCTCCATCGCTGGAAACCCCGGCCTGTGTGGGTAAAGGAGTTTAGGACTGCTCTTCTTCGGTCCTGGCGTCGTCGTTGCTCTCGGCGGCAGTCTCGTCGCCCGCATCGGAGACGGCGTCGGCCTTGGCTTCTTCCAGGGTGGCGTCGCCTTCCAGCACGGCGGCGGCAGCTTCCTCGGTCAGCTCGCCCGCAGCAACCAGACCAGCGATCTGGGCGGCCTGGGTTTCGGCGTCGGCTTCCTCGGCGGTCATGCGCGGCGGCAGCAGGCTGATGACAACCTGATCCGCGTCCACGTTCAGCTTGACGCCTTCGGGCAACGTGATCTGTCCGGCGGTCACGTGGTCACCGATCTGGAGCTTGGACACGTCCACGATCAGTTCCTGCGGGATGCGGCGCGGGCCGGGGGCGATGATGGCGAGGTTGTGGATCACGATGTCCAGCAGGCCGCCCATGACCACGCCCTGGCTCTTGCCCTTGGTATGCACGGGCACGGAGACTTCAACGGCCTCGCCGTAGGTGACCATGTAGAAGTCCACATGGATCGGCACGCGGCGGCGCTTGTCCATCTGAATGGCCTTGACCAGTGCGGGAAAGGTTTCCTGGCCTTCGACGGTGATGTCGTACAGGCCGGTGGTGCTGGTCTGACGGAAGGCCCGGTCAAAGGTCTTGAGGTCCAGGGCAAAGGAAACGTTGTTTTCCTTGTTGTAGGCGACGGCGGGGATCATGCCTTCGGCCAGCTTTTCGCGGCTCTTGCGGGGTTGGGCGTTCAGTTCCATGTGCGTCTTTTCTCCTTGGCGCTTTCCGTCTTCTGCTTGCTTCCCCGCCGCTCGTCGGCCCTTTTTGACAGGGGCCGGGGGCGGGGGTGGACGGGCAACCCTGGCAGCATAGCAAACCCCAGCCGGAGAGGGGAAGGGTTGCGGGCACGGTCACATCCCACTTCTGCTAAACTGCTGGGCGGCACCGAGCGGCCCCCGCCATTTCTGGACACCAGAAAGGCAGAGGCGGCCCCGGTTGGCACAGCGTCTGAAGCGCGCTTTTCACGCGTTCAGACCTTCAAGGAGCAGACATGATCAGCGTTACCGAACTGAGAAACGGCACCAAGGTGGAAATGGACGGCGGGTTGTGGGAGTGCCTGGACTACTCTCACCTGAAGATGGGACGCGGCGGCGCGAAGGTGGTCACCAAGTTCCGCAACATGGAATCCGGTAGCATCGTGGACCGCACCTTCAACAGCACCGAAAAGTTGCAGGACATCTACGTGGAAGGCAAGACCATGCAGTACCTGTACAGGGACGGCGACGACTACATGTTCATGGACATGGACACCTTCGAGCAGGTCACGCTGCCTCCCAGTCTGGTGGGCGACGCTTCCAAGTTCATGAAGGAAAACACCGAGGTCGAGGTGGCCATGTACGGCGAGAAGGCCCTGAGCATCACGCTGCCCAACCAGGTGATCCTGAAGATCGTGGAAACCGATCCTGGCCTGCGCGGCGACACCGCGTCGGGCGGCACCAAGCCTGCCAAGCTGGAAACCGGCGCGATGGTGCAGGTGCCGCTGTTCGTGGAGCAGGACATCGACATCAAGGTCGATACCCGCACCGGCCAGTACCTCAGCCGCGCCTGAGCTTTGAACCAGGGTCGCCTCTGCCTGCGGGTGGGGGCGGCCTTTTTGATGGGAGAGATGTGCTGACGGGAGAGACATGCTGATCTGTACCGACGTGGATTACCGCCCAGACGGCACGGCGCGGGCCGCTGGCGTGCTGTTTCGGGACTGGAGAGATGCCGCGCCGACGTGGGAATTGGTTGTCCCGGTCCCGCAGGTGGAGCCGTATCAGCCCGGCGAGTTCTACAGGCGTGAGTTGCCGTGTCTGCTGGCGCTGCTGGAGGGGGCGGCCCAGGCACACACGCTGGACGCGGTGGTGATCGACGGTTACGTGACCCTGGACGCGGGCGGACGCGCTGGCCTGGGCGCACACCTGTTTGAAGCTGTGGGGCGGCAGATTCCTGTGATCGGCGTGGCGAAAACGGCGTTTCAGGGTTCGGACCATGCGCTGGCCGTGACGCGTGGCGGCAGCCTCAAGCCCCTGTTCGTCACGGCGGCGGGGACCGACGTTGCCCAGGCCGCGGCGCAGATCGCCCGGATGGCTGGGCCACACCGCCTTCCCACGCTGCTCAAACGCGCCGATACCCTTTGCCGCAGCGAGAAACCGCCGGAAAATGCCGGGGACAGGTAGAGTTGACCCAATGCTTGCGCGACTCCTGCCCTCTGATCGGTTCTTGAATGCCCCATGCTCTGTGGTGGTCCGCGCTCCACTGGACCCCGCATGATTCCCTGGGTTCCGCTGGCCCGCGCCGCTATTCCCGGCACCGATCAGGAGCTTTGCCTGTACCGCCGGGGCGAACAACTGGAGTTTTCCATCCAGATCTCGGGCTATGTCAGCGAGCTGATGAACAGCCGCCAGCACGCCTCCGAGGACGCGCTGGCCGAGCTGGGCTGTGCGCCCATCGCGGGCCGCCCTACGCCGCATGTGCTGGTGGGGGGCCTGGGCATGGGCTTTACGCTGGCCGCCGCCCTGAAGGCGCTGGGGCCGAGGGGCGTGGTCACGGTGGCCGAACTGGTGCCGGAGGTCGTGGAATGGAACAAAGGCCCGCTGGGTGCGTGCGCGGCCTTCCCCATTCGGGATTCACGTACCCGCGTCCATGTGGGAGACGTGGCCGAGTTGCTGCGCCGTGGGCATGCCAACTACGACGCCGTGCTGCTGGACGTGGACAACGGCCCTGAAGGTATGACGCATCACGGCAACAACTGGTTGTATTCGCCGTCCGGGCTGGCGGCGGCGCAACGGACCCTGCGGCCCGGCGGCGTGCTGGCCATCTGGTCCGCCACACCGGATACTCGCTTTACCCGGCGGCTGCAACAGGCAGGCTTCCGGGTAGAAGTGCAGACGGTGCGTGCGCGGCCCGGCAAGGGAACCCGCCACACCATCTGGCTGGCCCACCGGACGCAGGCGGCAGCCGTCGTCGTCCCGGCCCGCGCCCCACAGCAGGAACGGCGGCAGCGACGCGGCCAGCGCTGACGTGGCTGGAGTGGGGAACTGCCAGCGCCCCAGGTGAGCTTGTGCTGTGCATGGGTGATACGGACTGTGATTGAATCGTTTGCAAAAACGATGGAGATTCGAGCGGGAGCAAGAGCGTCCTCTCTTCGAGCTGTCACAGTCATGGGCGTCTGTTCATCAATGGTTCGGACAGTTTTGACCACCCTCAAGCCGCTTTGACCCCCAAATCCAGCGGCCTGGACGGATGTTTTCCTAATTCGGCAAATCGTGCCTGGAGACCTAGATTGCTCAGTATTCGCCACGCAAAGAGCCGGTTGAAGGCCCGCCGCTTGATGTCTTCGTAGGAAAACACCAGTGAAGTGGCCGGGCGACCCTGGAGGCCAGCGGCCTCCAGCAGCACTTCTGCCCGTCCCAGACTGAGCGCGAAGAACGCAGTATTCCAA
>NZ_JNIV01000118.1 GCF_000701405.1 Deinococcus marmoris DSM 12784 | reverse complement strand
CTCCCTCTTTATGGGGGAGGGTTGGGGAGGGGGTGAACCGCAGACGCCCTCCCAGCGCACCTTAATCAAAACAGACGCTCCACTTTCCGAATAGGCTCTAACCGTCCTGCGTTCAACGTGCAGGTTTCGTTCCAGATTGGGTTTACTTTCACAGCGCTAACCACGGTTGGCCTGCCCTCAACACGCCGCCGTCCTGAACGCGACACAATACAGAGATGGAATTCCTCGTAACGCCTGCATCCCTTCCGGTTCCCCGCCATGCCCTCTGAGCTGGATCTTCGGGCACTGGAGGCCCTGGGCTGGGGGCCTGACTTTGAAGACGCTTACCAGACCTTCCGTGCGGCCCTCTCGCCCGGCGAACAGGAGCGGGTCACGCCAGTCCGGGTGGTGGGGGTTCAGCGCCAGACTTTTCAGGTGCGGGGGGTGGACGGCGAGCAGGAAGCCCGTCTGGCCGGGGCGTCGCGCCACAACGGGGCACTCACGCCCGCCATCGGTGACTGGTGCGTGCTGGAAACGGCCTCTGGCAGCAGTGGAAGATTATTGGAAGTCCTGCCACGCCGCACCACCTTTGCCCGTGCGCTGGGCGGCGAGGAAGGCAAGCGGGCTGGAGCGGTGCGCCAGCAGGTCATCGCGGCCAATGTCGATCTGGTGTTGATCGTCACGTCCCCTGACCTGGACTTTGATCTGGAACGCCTGGAACGCTACGTGCTGGCCGTGCAGCACAGCGGCGCGCGGCCCGTGCTGGTGCTGAACAAGGCCGATCTGCACGCCCAGGCGGACTGGTGGGTGGAGCAGCTCCGCAGTCTGGGACCTGGTCTGGAAATTCACGTCACCTCTGCACAGGCCAGTTCGGAGCAGGACGCCGGAGGGAATCAGGGCGAGGGACTGGACGGGGTGCGGGCGCTACTCACGCCGGGCGTCACGCTGGCACTGATCGGCTCGTCCGGGGTGGGCAAATCTACCCTGACCAACGCGCTGCTGGGCCGCCCTGCCGCGCCCACCGGAGAAGTGCGGGCCAGTGACCAGCAGGGACGGCACACCACCACCAGCCGCACGCTGTACGCCGTTCCCGGCGGGGGGCTGCTGATCGACAATCCAGGGCTGCGGGACATTGCGGTCTGGGACGCGGACGCTGCCGATTTTGAAGATCTGGAGGCGCTGGCAGCCGAATGCCGCTTCCGCAAATGCACCCACACCACCGAACCCGGCTGCGCGGTACAGGCGGCGCTGCGGGCAGGCGAGGTGTCTGCCGCGCGGCTGGCGGCCTTTCAGAAGGGGGCGGCCAGGCGTGGGCGACGCTGAGCAAGCCCGTCCGCAAAAGTAAGGCCCCGAAGTTGATATGGCCTTGTCGTCGTTGGGTGCCCCACACGCCCCGCTGCCGAGCTGAATCCGGCTCTCGCATACCGACCTACATGTGTGTTCGAGCGCAGCCGCGTAAGCAGAACGGTATGTTCAGAGTTCACGCCAAACTTCTTCTCAGTAGGGATTGTTCGACTTCAATGGGGGGGGTATTGAACCGGATCCGTGTAGTGCTAAATTTCTCACATCCAGAATGTCGGAGGTGAAGAATGAAGAAATTAATGACAGCGCTCATCACGGTCTTGGTCTTGGTGGGGACGGCCAACGCTGCCCCCAGTGGCTCGCAGAACAGCGCGCCCGCAGGTGGGGTGCATACGGACGGCAGGATGAGCATGTGGGCCGGCTGAATTCAACTTCCGATTTCTAAGCTCTGACATGTTGTAAGTAGAAAATAGCAGTACCCGTTCTGGTTCGCTACCAGAACGGGTACCTTTGTTGTGGGCAGTGAACACTTTCGCACGCCGAACCCACTTGATGTAAGAAAGTTAATGTTCGTCGCACAGTCGGCAAGGCCGCAACGCGTTTTGTCGCCCCTGCGCGCTAAAAGCAGCTTCATGAAGTTTCTCTCATTTCCAGTACGAAATGTGTAAGTGGCTGACGAGCAGACTCCAGGGGCTTTAGAACTGTCCCATACACCTATTTTCAAGGAGTCCCGTCATGAAGAATAAGTTTGCCGCCCTCAGCTTGCTGACCGTTGGTCTGCTGTCCGCGTGTTCCAGCACGGCCCCCACCGCCGCCTCGCCCGCTGCCCAGGAACGTTTTGCCCGCGTTGCTCTGGTGCCGCTGGAAGCTGGTGACACCCCGCAAAGTCTGGCCCAGGCGGTGGGCGGCGAGGTGCTGGGCTGGAACGACGCTGGCTGCGCTTCTGAAGATGAGGCGAACTGCACGGCCATGATCGGGATGAACCAGCAGCTCAGCGCCCAGAACCTGAATGCTCTGGGCGGACGTATGGTCTACATCGAGCCGAACAAGGACATGTTCAGCGGCGGCGGCACCATGACGGCCACGATGGGCGGCAGAATTAACATGTGGGCGGGTGGCAGAATCAACATGTGGGCGGGCGGCAGAATCAACATGTGGGCGGGCGGACAGTTCTCGCAGCTCCCCGAAAATACCGCGCTGTGGAAGAAGATCAAATTGGAAGAGGCGCAACGCATCGCTCCCAAGCTGGGTGCAGGCGTGACTGTGGCCGTGATCGACACTGGCCTGGATCTCCAGCATCCTGCTTTTGGCGGTTCCCTTTCTGATCCGTCCACCTGGTACGACTTCTACGCTGGGGACGCGACGCCACAGGATGAAGGTGTCTTTGGCGTCGGCGGCTACGGCCACGGCACCAACGTTGCGGGCATTGTGTTGCAGGTGGCCCCCGGTGCAAAGATCATGCCCCTGCGGGTGCTGGGTTCGGACGGGTCCGGCGACGTGGTCATGGTGGCGCGCGCCATCCTGTGGGCCGCTGACCGTGGGGCCAACGTGATCAACCTGAGCCTGGGCAGCAAAGAGAACTCCAAAGTCGTGCAGAACGCCATCAAGAAGGTGACGGAGAGGAGGGTACTGGTGGTGTCCTCGGCGGGCAACAGCAATCTGAGCAAGATCACCTATCCGGCGGCGGACGCTGGTGGCGAGGACAGCGGCGACTACAGCATGAGCGTGGGCAGCGTCGACCTGAACGACGTCAAGTCCAGCTTCTCGAATTACTCGGACAAACTGAAACTGATGGCCCCTGGCGAGAATGTCTACGCCCCAGCGCCGGATGGAGGCATGGCCGCCTGGAGTGGCACCTCGATGGCTGCGCCGATGGCGAGCGGCGGTCTGGCGCTGGCACTGGGACAGCGCCTGTCGTCTGGTGAACTGGTCGAGCGGATGTCTGGCAATGCGGCAGACATCTACAAGATCAGTGCCAACAAACCGTACAAGGACAAGCTGGGGGAAAAAGGTCGTCTGGACCTGGTGAAGTTCCTCAGCTCTTCCGGCGACGATTAAGGACTGCTGACCATGACCGTCGGCCCCCGTCCCTCGTCTGTGCTGGTCTCTGGGCCTCCCCAGACCCAGCTTCAGGCGCTGCAACGCGCCATTCCTGAGCTGCTGGGTGTCGATCCGCCTCAGGCGCTGACCCTGGCGCAGACCTGCTGCTCCCTGACGGCGGACCACGACTCCAGCGAGGCCGCCGAAAGCTGGGTGTTGCTGGGCCGGGCGTTGCAGGCCAACGGACAGCAGGCCGAGGCCCTGGCCGAGTTTTGCCGCGCTGCCGGGAGCTTCGCTCACCTGGGTCAACCCATTTTTGAAGCCGAGGCCCAGAGCTTTGCAGGCAAGTTGCAGCTTGATCTGGGCCACTTTAGCGAGGCCAAGGAACATCTGGAACGGGCCGTCTCGCTCTCCCAGAACCAGCCGGACGGACAGGGCATTCAGGCGACGGCCCTGAATCACCTTGCCATCGTCAACCACCATCAGGGCAAGGTGGCCGAGGCCCTGGGCATGTTGCATCAGGCCCTGCACCTGCGTGAAGCTGAAGCAAACATCACTGGTCAGATTCACTGCCTGATCAACATCAGCAACATTCAGATGTGGTTTGGTCAGTATCAGGATGCGGTGGAGTCACTGACGCGGACCTACACCCTCTACAAGACCCAGCCTGCCGACCTCAAGCTGGAGACCCCGATCCTGCACAATCTGGCCCAAGTCCACAGCTTGAGGGGAGACAACGGGCTGGCCATCGAGGTCATGGAGGCGGCCTACAAGTCGGCAGTGGCCTCGAAAGACCGACAGATTCAGGCCACTGCGAGTCTCAATCTCGGCGTGTGTTGCCTGGACGCTCGGCAGTTTGACCGCGCGCGTGAGTACCTGCAACTGGCCCTGGACCTCAGCCGCGAACTGAAGTATCAGGTGGGCGAACTGAACGCGCTGGACAGTCTGGGCAACCTGTACCGGCAGACCGGTGAACCGGTGCTGGCCTCGCAGACCATCCGGGAGGCGCTGGCCATCGCGCTGGAAATCGGGTCCAAGCAGGGGGAACTGGAGGCGCGCCTGCAACTGGGGCGGCTGCATCTGCGGCAGGGGGAACTGGACGCGGCCCGGCAGGAACTGGACGCAGGTCTGGAACTGGCGATCAGCGTCCAATCCATCAAGGAGCAGGCCGAAGCCCACGAGGCGCTGGCCGATTACTGCGAGCGTCGCGGTGATCTGGGGCAGGCGCTGGCCCACAGCCGCGAACTGACCCGTATCGAGCGCGAACTGTTCAATGCCGAGCGTGACCAGCAGACCCGCAACCTGAGCATCCAGTTCGAGGTCGAGCGTGCCCGCCAGGACGCCGAGATCTACCGCGTGCGGACCGAGGTGGAACACGAGGGCCGCCAGCGCGCCGAACAGCAGGTGCGCGTGCGGACCGCCGAACTGGCCCGCGCCCAGCAGGAGGTGGTCACGCGCCTGGCGATGGCCGCCGAGTACCGCGACGACACCACCGGGGAACACACCCGCCGGGTGGGGCGGACCTCGGCGCGGATCGCGCAGGCGCTGGGGTGGCCGGAGGGTCAGGCCAACGTGCTGGGGGTCGCGGCGCGGCTGCACGACGTGGGCAAGATTGGCATTCCAGACAGCGTGTTGCTCAAGGCCGGCAAGCTGGACAGCGCCGAATTCCAGCAGATGCAGACCCACACCCTGATCGGGGCGCGCATTCTGTCCGGGGGGCGCTCGGAGTTGCTGCGGATGGCCGAGGAAATCGCGCTGACGCACCACGAACGCTGGGACGGCAGCGGCTACCCGCGCGGTCTGCGGGACAGCCAGATTCCACTGTCGGGCCGGATCGTGGCGCTGGCCGACGTGTTCGACGCGCTGACCCAGGCGCGGCCCTACAAACGCGCCTGGAGCGTGCAGGAAGCCCTGGACGAGATCCGCAGGCAGACCGGAACCCATTTCGATCCGCATCTAGTAGAGATCGCCCTGGAAGTTCTGACCCAGCCGGACACCCACGAAGGGGAATGGGGCGAGGACCTTCTGCCGCTGGAGCAGGAGGACGCCAGCCACGTCCTGACAGTGTTTGAACACCTGCTGGTCGAGCGCACCCGTGAGCTGGATCAGGCCCGCGCGGAGGCCGAGCGGCTGGCCCTGACCGACAGCCTGACGGGGCTGGGCAACCGCCGGGCATTCGAGCAGGTGCTGGAACGCACCCTGAACGAGTCTGCCGTGAGCGGCGACGGCTTTACCGTCGTCTCCTTCGATCTCGACGGATTGAAAGGCGTCAATGACGTATATGGACACGCACACGGCGACTGCTTTCTCCAGACATTCGCGCTGGCCCTAGCCGAGAATTTCGCCGACGTGGGGCTGGTGTACCGGATCGGCGGCGACGAATTCGCCATCGTGTCTACCTCGCTGGTAGAACCTCAGGGGCTGTCCCGGCGGCTGGACCAGTCCCGCCTTCAGATGCAGCGCTGTGAGTTTGGAGCAGCCACCGCCAGCATGGGCACCGCCCAGTACCCGCAGGACGCCCAGACCGCCGGGGATCTGCTGCGCCTCAGCGATCAGCGCATGTATCAGGCCAAGCTGTCGCGGCGGCGTGGTATGCACTGATTCATACCGACTCCGGTTGGAAAGTGTTGAAAATAATTGGAAATCCGAACGGGCGTCCAGGCGTCCTCTCTGCGGGCTGTACGGGTCATGGGCGCTGTTCTGGACAAGACGGTGAGCAGAAGAAAAACGGGTTCCGGGCGTGAAGTGCGGGTACTCGGCGCTGTCCCGATTTCTGCCGCGTTACAGACGGAGTCCGTATCAGACGACGATTCGCTTGAAGCTGCCCTGCTCGTCACGCGCGGGAAGCTGGCCGTACATCAGTTCACGTCGCACCACCTCGGCCACTTCCTGTCCAAGTTCCTCGGCGCTGCGGTGTTCGCTGGGAAGGGGTTCGGCCACCACGTCAAAACCGCGCTCGGCGTCCACATCCTGAAAGCGCACCGAGACGTGGAAGTGATCACCGCTCACTTCCGGCACGACGTTCAGGCCCTCTCTGCCGTGTTTGTGGGCGTTGAAGGCTGATTCGAATGCGGTCTGCGCTGCCTGGAAATCCATGCCCGTAGTCTCTCGTGGGCGGGCCGCTCCAGTCTGCCCGGTAACCTTTACATGGGGTTGAGCTTCGGAAGTGATCGCCAGCGGCACTGAACTGGATCGCCCGTGTCTGGTGGTCTGACTGGTAGAGCGGAATGGGCCTGCCTGCGACGTTTACGCCTCCCGCGCCGGGTGGGACAGACCGACCCTTAAGAAACACAGCGCGGCCCCGCGCATCCGGCCTGATGGACGACGCGGCATAGTCAAAAGATGTCAACTGCCAGATCGAAGGTCGAGCGGGCCAGCCATCAGGTTGCGCCGGGCCTGGAAGCCCTGGCCCGTTTCGGCTATGCCAGCAAGGGAGTGGTGTACGGCACCGTCGGCGTTCTGGCCCTGAGTCTGGCCCTGGGGGGCCAAGGCTCCACCACCGATACCAGGGGAGCGCTGCTGCGGTTGCAAGACCTCCCGGCAGGCAGCGCCCTGCTGTGGCTGCTGGTGGTGGGTCTGGGTGGATACGCGCTGTGGCAACTGCTGCGGGCGGTTGTGGACCCGGAACATCAGGGCAATGAAGCCAGGGGCCTGGTCAAACGCGCGGGATATCTGGTCAGCGGCGTCGTTTACCTGACCCTGGCCGTATTCAGCGCCCGCGCGGCGGCCCAGGGCAGCGCTTCCCGGAACCAGAACAGCGAGGCCCAGGCCGCCTCTCAGGTGCTGGATCTGCCGGGGGGTCAGGTGCTGCTCGGCGTGGCTGGCATGGTTTTGCTGGCCGTCGCGGTCCGGCAGTTCTACAAGGCCTACGGGGCCAGATTCATGGAGCAGATGGCCTTTACCGATGTCGGGGCGCAGTACAGGGGCACCCTGAAGCGCATCGGGCAGGTGGGGATCTCGGCGCGCGGCCTGCTGCTGGGCATCGTGGGTGTCTTTTTGCTGGTGGCGGCGTGGCGGGATCAGGCCAGCATCGTGATCGGGACCTCCGAGGCGCTGGCCTGGCTGCGTGAACAGCCCGCCGGACAGTTCCTGCTGGGCGCGGTGGCACTGGGAACGCTGTGTTACGGCGTGTGGTGCGTGACCCAGGCGCTGTACCGGCGCATCAAGGTGACGGACTGAGGGCCACCCGGTTGGGCAGGTGGCCCTCAGTCCGTCACGGTGTTTGCCTTTGTGCAGTCTGCTGAACACTCCAGTGACAGCAAGAGGCTGCCCAGCCAGGCCAGTCGTGGAAGGGTCTCCCGGACAGCCTGAGCAGGCGCTGAACTTTACTTGCCCAGCACCGTGGCCACGGCGTCGGTGCCGCACTTCTCGTCCACCAGACCGCTGGGTGCGCCGCCCACGCCCACTGCGCCCACGACTGCGCCGTCCACGCGAATCGGTGCGCCGCCCGCCAGCACCAGATAGCCGGGGATGTCGGCCAGGGCAGGATTGTTCGGCAGATTCTTGGCGATGTCACTGGTCAGCGCGCGGGCGCTGGCGCTGGTAAAGGCCTTACCAGAGCTGGCCCCCAGGGTGTGCGGCCCGGCGTTCTCGGAGCGGGCCACGGCCAGGGTCACGCCGCTGCGGTCCACCACGGTGGCGCTGACGTTGTAGCCCAGTTGGGCGCAGTTGTTCACGGCCAGCGTGGCGATCCGGCTGGCCGCACTCAGGCTCAGGCTGGCCGGGGCGACGGTGGCGGTGGTGGCCAGCTTGATCGGCGTGGGGGTGGTCTGTGCGGCGGCCAGAGAGATGAGGGAGACGGTCAGCAGGGCAGTCAGAATCTTCTTCATGCCTGTAATTTTGCGCCTGGTACGGCAAAAACGGTATCCGGGCAATTCGCGGGAGGACTGCGTAGTTTTACGGAGGAGGGGAGAGGGCAGAAACTCTCAGACGGACTCCGTACTCCTCCCACTCGCTCTCGTCATGGACAGGCTGTCGTCGTGAGCTAGCACCCGTATGGGGCTACTCCTCCCCATGACTGGTACAGCTCCACAGGAGAGGACGCTCTTCCTCTGCTTCGCAGCTCTGCGAGTCCGGCTCGAATTTCCATCGTTTTGCAAACGATTTGATCGGAGTCCGTATCAGCCCTCCTCTCCCTCCAGTGCGAGGCGAATCACCCCGGCCAGCGACTCGGCCTCCAGCTTGGCAAACAGGCTGGCGCGGTGGGTTTCCACGGTGCGGGCAGAAATCTCCAGCGTGCGGGCGGTCTGCTTGCTGGTCTGGCCATCCAGAATGCCGCGCAGGACATCATGTTCGCGGACAGACAGGCGCGAGAGGCGCAGCCGGGCCTGCCCACTCGCTGCCCGGCGCTGACGCCCCCGCAGATGCTGGCGCACGGCGCGCTGCACGGCTTCCAGCAATTCGGTCTCGTCCACGGGCTTGCTCAGAAAGTCCGCCGCACCCTGACGAAAGGCCCGGCGGCACAGCTCCACATCGGCGTGCCCGGTCAGCAGGATCACCGGCAGGTCCACCCCGCGCTCTTGCAGGCGCAGTTGCAGTTGCAGGCCGCTGATGTGCGGCATCCGAATGTCCAGCAGCAGGCAGCCGATGGCGGGCGGTCCCTCGGCGTCCAGGGCGCGTTCCAGCTCCAGACCGTCGGCGAAGGGGCGCACGTTCAGGCCCACGGTGCCCAGCAGAAGACCCAGCGCGTCCCGCACCGCGTCGTCATCGTCCACCAGATACACGGTGGGTTCCAGCGGCAGCCCAGCATTGACAACAGGCTCAGTCACTGGCAGCCTCCAGTTCCAGACGCGGCAGGCTGAGGGTGAAGACCGCGCCGCCCGCACCCGCATTCGCGCCGCTCAGGTCACCGCCCATCCCCTGCGCCAGCGTCTGCGACAGACTGAGGCCCAGCCCCAGACCGCCCGCCTTGCTGGTGGTAAACGGCGTGAACAGGCGCGCGGCCACCTCTGAGGCGATGCCGGGGCCGTTGTCGCGCACGCTCAGGTTCCAGCCTCCCCCCTCCAGCACGATGCTCAGCTCGATGACGGGATCAGGCGTGTCCTGCACGGCGTCCAGCGCGTTCCTGAGCAGGTTCAGGACGATCTGTTCGAGTTGCACCGGATCGGCCTGCACCAGCGGCGCGTCAGCGTAGGCGGTGACCACGGAGACGCCCAGACGCTTCAGGTCCGCGCGGCACAGGGTCAGCACGTTCTGCACGGCCTGTACCAGATCGGTGGGCCGCGCCCTGCTGGGCGTGCGGCGCACCCACTGGCGCAGCCGGACGATGATCTGCGCCGCCCGCACGGCCTGCGTCACCGACGCGCCCACCGCATGCCGCACCCGCGCCAGATCGGGTTCGGGATCGTCCAGCAACCGCGCCGCTGCCTGCCCGTAGCTGACGATGGCGGTCAGCGGCTGGTTCAACTCGTGCGCCAGACCCGCGCCCATCTCGCCCAGGGTAGACAGGCGCGAGACGTGGGCGAGCATGTCCTCGTGTTCGCGCACGCGCCGCTCGCCGTCTTCCAGGTGTTCGAGCATTCGGCGCTGGAGCGGTCCCACCTCGCGCAGGGTCAGCACCCGCCCGCGCAAGGTTCCGTCTGCGCCCAGGAGGGGAGCCACAGCACCTTCCACCTGCACGGCCTCGCCGTTTCGCAGCAACGTCAGACCTTCGGGCAGCGCGACAGGCCCGGCGCTGTCCCAGAAGGAAGCGGCGTCAAACGGAGCCTGCGACAGCGTGGCCTGGAAGGTGGTGACGGCGCGCAGATCGGTGCCGGGGGGCAGCGGGTGGGCCAGCGCCGCCCGCGCTGCCGGGTTTGCCAGCGTGACCCGGTGAAGGTCATCCAGAGCCACGATGGCCTCGGACGCCGCCTCCACCACGCCCCCCGCACGCGCCCGCTCGTCCAGCAGGGCGTGTTGCGCGGTTCTCCGGGCGTCCAGCAGTCGCCAGACCAGTGCAGTCAGGCCCGCCGTCAGCAAAGTCCACAACAGGCCCGCCATCCACGGCCAGACCCCCCACGGCACCGGGCGCGAGATGACGATGGGAAAGGGTTGCAGGGCCGTTCCCAGCACTTTCTCCACCCGCAAGGTGGTGGAAGCCGCTGCGGTCCCGCCCTCCTGCGTATGATTGACGATCACGACACCTGAGGCGGGCTGGAACAGCGTGTAGATCAGCGGCGCGGCCCCCTCGTCCAGCGCCCCGGTCAGCCGCCGGGCGTCCACCCAGACCCGCACATCGCCGCGCGACACGGCGTACAGCGGCCCGCCGCCTTCTGGCCAGTTCACGGCGGGATCTGGGGAAAGGGCGGGAGCCAGAGCTGGCGGCCTTTCGGCGGGCCTTCCCAGCACCTGGCAGCCCTGGACCGTGCAGCGTTCCACCGCCACCACCTGCGGGTAGGGACGCAGCAGCGTGTCCAGATAGCTGGCCAGCGCCGAGGCGTCCAGGCCCTGCCCCAGCGCGTCCACGGCGTTCAATACGGCTTCCTGCTGCTCCATGCGCTGCGACAGGACCCGGTGCAGGATGCGGGCGTCGGTATCGAACGTTTCCGTGAATTGCCCCCGCGCAGAGACGAATAGCGCGGCCACGCCTGCCCCGGCCAGCAGCAGCCAGATCAGGACGGCCAGGGAGAGGCGGCTGCGTTTCATGTCGCCATTCTGGCCTGCTCAGATGGGGATGACCAACTGCCCGCCGCGCCTGTCGATTTGCGGCTGCGGGTTGATTAGCGGCTGTGGGCCGCCGCGTGGCAGAACAGCAACGCGGATTCACAGGAGGCCGTGCGCCTTGGCTGGAGATTAAAGCAGTTGGCCATCAGATTGTCACCCGGAAGGTTATTCATTTTCATCGTAGGGGAGGGGGTGGTCATCCCCGGAAAATCGCCAGGGCGGCCAACACATGCTGGAAACGCGCTTTTTGCAAACCTCGACACCGGCAGTTCCTCGATCCGAGGGCCTGGACTCTCTGTGACCCAGCCTGAGGGCAGACCAGCCTTTTCCCAAATGTTTGGATGCCGTGAGCCTTCTGTCATGGCCTGAGGACTAGCCTGCCCTATGTCTTCCCGTGTCCCGCACGCCACCGTGCACCCGTTTGACCGGGTTGAGGACATCATGTTCAGCCTTGACGCGAATCAACGCCTGACCTTCGTGAACGCCTTCGCCCTGAAGGCGTGGGGCAAGGAGCGTCATGAACTGCTCGGACGGACCTACGCGGACGCCCTTCCGACAAAGGCCATGCCTGAAATCCTGACCGCCTTCAGGCACGTCCTGGACACCCAGCAGCGGACAGAACTGGAAGTGTTCGGTCCTCGCCACCAGGGGTGGATCGGCATCATCGTCTACCCGGACGACGGCGGTCTGACCGTGCATGTCCGGCGGCTGCCCAGAAGCGCCGGGAATACCACGTCCACCGACTTCGATGCGTTGACCGGTTGCCTGACCCGCACCGCTTTCATGCAGGTGCAGCGCACCCTGAGCTTCCCGCACGTTCTGGCTGTCATTGATCTGAATCTGCTGAAGAGCGTCAATACCCTGCGTGGACACAGCGGCGGAGACGCATACATTCGGGCCGTCGCCCACGCCCTGCGCGAGACGCTGCCCGCAGAGGCCCTTATCTGCCGCTGGG
>NZ_JNIV01000117.1 GCF_000701405.1 Deinococcus marmoris DSM 12784 | reverse complement strand
AAGGCCAGGGCCATCTCGGACATGCGGACCGTTGCAGCCTACGCCGGCGCGCTGCGCAGCCAGGGCCTCAGTCTTCGGGCCACGGCCGCTCAACTCGAAGCCCATGGCTTCAAGACCCGCCAAGGAGGGCCATGGAGCGCTGTGCAGGTTAAACGTGTGCTGGACAGATAGAGTTTTGCACTTGAGTTCTCTCGATGAGGTGTCGTTGAAGTTAAGCGGCTTATCCCAAGTGCAGACGACCGCAGCATGAAGCAGGCGCGTAAGCCGCGCGCACGAGCATGGTGTTGACCCGCACCCCTGTGAACACTCTGCCCATTCTCATCGGATGGCTCCTGGTATTCAGTCGCGCCTCGACGGTCCACAGGGTCAAGCTGCTGTCACGTAACGGGCGCACCTGACTCTTAGATGGACCTTCAACAGCCCATCGGCAGGTCAGCTTTCTCGTTTGGGAGGCCAAGAGGGGGTTTTGGTCTCTTGCGTGTAAACGCGCTTCCTCCACCAATCTGAGCGCTCCTGTGGGGCGACCCACCAAGTGTGTGGTTTCGGAAGCTCCACAGGCAAAGCCGCTGCCTTCACGGCGTCAAAGCTCAAGGGGCGAACCTTTTTCGGATCACCTTTCAGAAACGACTCTACATCTAGCGCAATCAACTCTAAGACTGGATTTCGACTGGTGCGCAGGCGTTCAAACAGGCGAGACGCCTTGGGCTGCTCATAGTCCTCGCGGCGGAACAACAGGGTCTGATCTCCACCATCAAAATCCGCCCAAAGCCCAGGCGCGATACTCAGCATCAACAGAGAATAAAAAACGATCCAACTGGGAAAATGATCCATGTATGACCCAAAATCGCCCCTGGGACGTGCTGGATGCTGATAGTGAGGGAGGCCGCCCTCCTCCAGTTTCAGGCCTTTTAGAGCAGGCACATACATTGCGTCGTAGTCTACGAGCACCAATTTGCCGTCACACACAATGACGTTGTCATGGTGAATGTCTCCATGGGCGATTTCAGCAGCTCGCATTTGCTCAAACATGGCAATCCAATCTGAAGCGAGTTGTAGGAGGGCCGGGGGATCGGCCAACAGCGACTCAACATATTCAGCTAGATTGACCCCGTTGCGCCATTCCATACTCATGAGGGGCTCCCACGTTCCATTGACGTGTAATCCTTCAGAGTGATAGCGAAAATCTACAAAAAAAGGAGAAGGGTGAGCTTTCAAGTGGGCCCGGATAGCCTCGTAGCGGAGCTGCTGATCCGCCGCGGGCATCATGAAGCAGCGCAGCGCCCACTTGTCGTTGTGAAGACTCGTTTGATACACCACCGCGAAACTGCCACTGATGGCATGAGGAATACCCATGGCATTCGTCCGAATTTTCCCGTTGCGAAGGACGCCCAAACTATCGTGCAAAGCACCCTTTCGCTGAATAGCTTTGTTGAACTCACCTGCTGTCAGCATTCAAATCTCCTGCAAGGGCAATCCGCACATGGATGAAACTCACGTCATCGTCACGTAGTTCCCCCTCACTCTTCAACTGTTCAGCCCATACCTGAAAGGGGTCGGTCTGGCCCAACTCAAGGGCGATACCTTCGCTTTCAGAGAAGGACAGGGTGACCTCATCGGAGCTTCCCTGCTGTTGGGAGGGAGACGCATCCTGTAAGTTCAGATCAGAACTGTCGAAATCACCTGTGCCCCAGGAATCGAGAGGGAGGGCCTCGTGGGAAATCTCCTCTGGCGGCACTGGTGCGGTCTCAGGCGCACTGTGCTGAGGCTCAAGAGGTGTCGTTTCCATCGACGTCTCTATCCCAGGCTGCTCTACAACAGCAGCGTTCTTGCTGCCGTCTTGAATGGCAGAGAGATTGGTTTGAAAGAATTGCCTCAACTCAGCCATGGCCTCAGCAGGCAAGCGGGCGAGCCACCAGGCCGCAAGGGCATCTGTCATCAGCAGGAATTCGTCTCCGGCCTGAACCTCTCCCTGAATAGAGGCCAAGTGCGTTACAAGCTCTCCTGAAGTTCCTGCACGGCTGGGCAACAGATGGGTAAAGTTCGTCAGTTCCTCTGGAGTAGAGACGGGCCACGGCGTGGGATGCAGCGTGTCGCTCCCCCGCAGATGCACCAAGCAACTGTCCCCAATACTCACTGAGCGGTAAAACAACCCCTCTGGGCGTGGTGTCAGACACAACGTCACCAACGTGGCATGTGCTCCTTCTTTGAGTTTTGCTGCGGCGTACCAAGAAGTCTGCTGCTGCTGTGTGCGTCCTGCCCACATCGTCTGACATTCTGGTAGCTGGCGCAATAAATCGCTGGCATCACGGACATGGGCCAGTTGCGCACTGATAATCTCTGCCCATTCTTTGGCATAAGAATACGACGTCGCACCATCAGAAATGGCCAGAGCAACCTCGTTCATCACGAGTGACTTGACGCAGGTTTTTCGCGGCAAAGTGGCATCTTCGCAGTCATCTAAGGTGGCTCCAGACTTAGGCGCCCGGCGCACAGTGATGTCAAGTTCCCAACCCAGAGACTGATCATGGATGGAATGACTGACCGTTTCCATGGGTATCCGCCTTGCAAAGCTCTCTCCCCCAAGGAAGCGAGAGATGATCCAGGGCTTAAAAATCTTTTTGGCCATTAACGAGCAACTTGCGTACTGGTGCCGATATCGACCAAATGCACCAGCAGTTCCGATGGCGCATTGAAAATAAACCCACGGGAAAGATCAGTGGTGGTATGGCCCAGTTGTGCCGCTCTGACCAGACCGACGTGCGGAAGTGCACTGGACATGGCATACAGCGCTTCTGCGTACACGTCCGGCAGGCCGACCGCGCTGTCGGGGAGGATGACTGCCTTCTCCTGACTGGCACTGATGTGGGCGTTGTACACCAAGACATTTCCGTCGCTGGTTTGCAGATCCCGCAGTTGCGTAGCCAGCGGCCTCGGGTCGCCATCCGTCGCTTCTCCATCTGTGATGTTAATGACGATGGGGGGGAAGCTATCGGGGTGCAGCGCGATGTGTTGCTGCACCAACGTGATGGCTGAACTGAACGCCTGCATCATTGGAGTTGATCCGTTGGACACGGGCTCCATCCAAATGGGATACCGAACGGTCTCTTCCTCTCCATTGGCGTCCTGCTCTGTGGCTTCTTCGACGCGCAATGGAAAATCGGCTATGTCAGAGATAGGCAAAAAGTCCCGGCCTGCGAGGTTGCCTCCTAGCACTGGTCCCACGCTGCGCCCATACCCAATCACCGCGATATCAAAGTAGTGGCGAACGCCGTCCCCTTTGGTACTGCGAATAACCAGCTCCATGAGTTGGCGATTGAGCGTATCAGCCACCAGTTTGGCCTTGGTTTGCTGCAGGTCTGCACCGTAGTTATCGGCCATGGAACTGGATTGATCAACCAAGAAGATGATGGCGGTGGGATGGGTACGGCTGACAGTTTTCGAGTAAGGCATGTAGATCCTCCAGAAGGCTGCGCTTATCCTAGAAGACAAGTCGTCTCTCATCAAGCACATTTGCGTCCCGTCCTCCCCTCAAGAGCAGACATAATAGAAGGCAGCCTAGGCTTCTCCGTCTCTTCCTAGGCCCATGGGGGTTCTTTGTCTAGTATTTTATCTGCCGTCTTGCCTTCCAGTGTGGAAGGTGCCGTCATTGTTCTGTTCTTGCTCGGCTTAAGCATCTTCAGTGCGGTTCAAGCTTCTCGCCTCCGCACCCAACACCGTGTGCGGAGTGCCGAGTTAAATCTTTTGGCAACAGCTCTCCCCTCAATCACTGATCCATCGGATATCGTCGCGCGCCTCCAGACCACGCAAAGTAAAGAGGTGTTGCAAGAGGCATGGGATAAGATTCATGCTCTCCGTCATCTTCATGCCCATGATCCACGGGCTGTGACGGCAGACCTCCCTTTGAGCGATGAACGGGTTTTCCAGAGTCTCCGACAACTTCCCAATCAACTCCTGCTGCTAGGTTTGTTCGGCACTGTTTTCGGACTGAGTTTGACCCTGGGAGATTTTGCGCCGCAACTGGGACAGGGTCTGGCCCAACTCCAATCTGGCGGAAGTGCCTCTTCGCTCAACAGCGGCATGCAGGAGCTCCTGGAGCGAATGAAATTGTCTTTCGTCTGCACCTTGTGGGGCGTGCTGCTCTCGCTTCTCGCGGCCCGCTTCGTTGTCGCCCCGGCGCTGCTGAGCCGTGACGCTTTGCAGACACAGATTGAAAACTTGATTGCCTATCACTTGGTTCCGAAAGTCTGGAACCATGGCGCGCAGCTGATGGTTCATCTGGAAGGGCAGGGACAACGTCTTGATGAGGTGCTCCAGCTGCTACAACATCAGTTCCAAGGTTTCGAGACCCGCACCAGTCAAACCCTGGACACCCTGGCAGACGCAGGGCGCCAACTGAGTCTGGTGGCTGCCGACTCCGGCAAGGTTATTCAGAAGACGGGCCTCGAACTCCAGCAGACCGTCAGGCAATTGGAGCAGAGCAACAGCGTCATTCACACTAGTGTTCAGACCCTTGAAACGCATCTCACTCGTAGCAGCACGGCTCTGGAGCACAATTTGGTGGCCCTAAATCATCAGAGCCATGATTTTACCGAGGCTCAGAAGCGTCAACTGCTTGCCGATGAGCAGCGGACTCAAACGCTGCTCAATCAGCTGACCGCATTTTCAGATGTGCAGCGGGATCTGGCCCACACGCTCAATCGGGATCTCCAAGCCAATGTCGCGCAACTCGGTGAGGTTCGGGACATCCTGCACACCCAAGGTCAACTCCACCTGACCGCTCAGGGCGATACACAACGCTCGCTGACGCAAGCGCTCCAGCAGCTTCAACTTGATGCTGCCAACCAGCAGCGGGGACACGTCGTGGCTTTGGGGGACACACAACACCAATTAAGTCAAATCGCTGAACGACTTGTCGCGCTCGACCTTCTGGCCCAGCGCCTTGATCCACAGGCACTCCCCACGGACCGTTGGCAGGCCTTTCAAACGGCCCTTGAGACAGTTGTGGCACGCACCGAAATCCTGCTTCGGGAGCATGAAGCTGCGCGCCTGGCGGGCACTGCTGCGTTGGCCAATGCCGTTGATGGTATTCACCAACAGCACAATCTCAGAACTGATGCCCTGTACGTTCAGTTTCAGGAAATGACGGAGCGAATTGGGAAAGAAATTGGCAGCTCGACTGAACGGTGGCAGCATTTGTACGGAGAGCTCGCGTCACGTTCGACGGGCACGTTGCATGGGCAGATGAATTTGGCCAATCAGCTCAATCACCAGCATGACGCTGCACAAGCACAGCTCCAAACCATGACAGGAGAGCTTCTGACTGTCACCCGGGATCTGGTGGGGGCACTGGAACGAACCACCCAACAGTTAACACACTCCAGCGTTCAATCCGCGCCACGGACCGGTTGACAGACCAATGACGACAAGGAAGCGGATCCCTCCAGACAGCGACATCAATCCCTACATTGCCTTCACAGATATGGCGTTCACGTTGGTGCTTGTGGTGCTGATGTTGGTGGTCTTGGTGACGGTGTACGGGCGGGTGGGCTGGGATGACATTAAATACCGCGATGCTCAGGCTCAAATGGTTCAGGCTGTTCGCAAGGCATACCAGGGCACGGCGGCTCCCCAAGTCAACGAACAGAAAAATGATCCGCCAGGGGCCCAAAGGTGGGTCTTCGCCCAAACCAACCTTTTTCAACCGGGCACTGCCAAGTTAACGCCAACTGGCCGGTCCACCCTCCTGCGCTTTGCGGGCGTGATTCGGAACAAACAAGAGCTCTGGCGGCGGCTACGAATTGAGGGTCATACCCGCCCTACCCGTTCAGGGGAGCGGGATGACTGGCTACTCTCCTCTCAACGTGCAGAGCAGGTGGCCCGCATTTTTCAAAGTGCAGGCCATGTGCCCCCCTACAGAATGGCTATTGCAGGCCGTGCAGGACAGAATCCACAATTCCGCAACGACCTGAACAATCCAGTCAACGAACGGGTTGAGTTTTTGATTGAATATGCTCAAAAGGAGCAGTGACCTTGGCAGACTTTGTGGCCACGGAGCAGATGGCGCAGCCGGGCCAGGAGGCTGAAGCACGGGTATGGGAGGCTGTCCGGAACGTTTGGCGTCTTCGGGAGGGCCTGGTGTATTGGCGTTATCCGGTGTTCACTGCCAAGGCGGTTCGGGAACCTGATCTGTTGATTGCGGATCCCGATTTGGGCCTGACAATTATAGAGGTCAAGAGCTTTCAACTCCGAGACATCACCGGGATCCAGGGACACACGTGGTTTCTGACAGACCGGGAGCGGCCCACAGTCATGCCCTACGAACAGGCCCGCCATCAAGCCCAAGCGCTGCTAGACCGCCTGAGCCTTGAGCCGGTTCTTCACCAGGCCGTTAATGTCCGCGTTCTGGTCGCCTTACCAAATATCCGGCGTGCTGAGTGGGAAGCGCGCGGCCTCCACCGGTTGGCGAGCACGCCTCCCTGCTTGTTCGCAGAAGATTTCCGGGGCAATGGTCTCCTGGAGCGAATTCGTACGGCGCCGTCACTCGTTCAGGCGCCTGCCTTGTCAGCAGATCACTGGCGTGTCCTGAAGGCCTTTTTGGGGACGCCCGGTGCGTTACGAAGCTCTGCCCGGATTCAGCCCCCCCACCGGGCGGTGCAGCGCCGGGCGGATGTGTTGAAGTTCGTCCGTGCCCATCTGCATGAGTTTGACCTACAGCAGGAGCTGATCGCCAAAGTCATCCCCCCAGGGCCTCAGCGGATCCGCGGCGTTGCTGGCAGTGGGAAGACCGTCTTGCTGGCCCAGAAGGCCGCCTTGATGCATCTCCGCCATCCCGAGTGGCGCATCGCCCTGGTCTTCTGGAGCCGAGCTCTGTACGACGCTGTGCGTGGTCACGTTGACCACTGGCTACAGTATTTCAGTGGTGGAGAACGCACCCTGGCCTCCGCAGCTCCGCAGTTGACAGTGATGCACGCCTGGGGAGCAAAAAACCAGCCTGGGTTTTACCGAATGGTGGCAGAAGCCCACCATCTCAAGCCCCAAGCAGTCAACGTTACCCAACGGCATTCCCCTATGGAGGCGTTGGCGCTGGCCTGCTGTGACCTGTTGGTTGCCCTTGAGACGACTGGTGGGGTCATTCCACAATTTGACGCGGTGCTTATTGACGAAGGCCAAGACTTGCTGGCAGATGGCGCGGCATTTATGTATGGCGACAAGCAAGCGTTTTTTTGGTTGGCCCTGCAAACGGTTCGGCCAGACGCCCAGACGGGAGGCCGCCGATTGATTTGGGCCTATGACGAAGCCCAGAGTTTGGATTCGCTGACTGTTCCGACCGCGGCTGCTTTGTTTGGGGCCGATCACTCCCACTTGGTTCAGGGCGTTCATCCAGGTGGGGCCAAGAAGAGCGAGGTTATGACCCGCTGTTACCGGACTCCCAATGCCATTTTGACAGCGGCCCACGCGTTGGGGATGGGCCTCCTCCGAGAGGACGGCATGTTGACTGGCCTGACCCAGCGTGCTGGCTGGAAAGCCCTGGGGTACGAAGTGGAAGGCTCGTTCGTCTCCGGGCAGCAGGTGACGCTGCACCGGCCGGCCCAGAATGCGCCCAACCCGGTGGCACAGCTGTGGAAAGATGATCTCTTGAGCTTTGAGATTTACCCCACGCGGCAAGAGGAACTGCAGGCCTTAACCCGCGCTCTACACCAGAATCTAACGATTGACGGACTATTTCCGAGCCGTCAGCTGTTGGTCGTCGTTCTTGGGGCGACCCGGCGCACCAAAGCCCTCATTCATGAGGTCGCCCTGTATTTGCGGGGCGCCGGACTCGATTTTTACGTCCCGGGTCAGCAGCGGGCCAATGAACTCCGAGATTTGGCTTGGTATGACCGCTGCCCAGACCAATTCTGGGTGGAGGGAGCAATCACCGTCACAGACGCCCGACGGGCCAAAGGCAACGAAGCGGATATGGTGCAGGTGGTGGGGTTTGATGCATTGGCCGCGCGCGAAGACGACATTTTTTTGCGTAATCAACTGTTTGTCGGCTTGACGCGTTCGCGTGGCTGGGTACGTTTGAGCGGCGCTGGATGTGCAGCGAGCAAGATGACCCTTGAGACGCGGCGGGTCTTAAATGCAGGAGGAACCTTCACCTTTCAGTTTCGCCCTCCTTCCAAACGCGATCTTGGGGAACTGGAACCCCCACCACCGGAAGGATCTTGGTGGACAGATTGGACTGGTCGTCCTCAATCACGCGGTTCAAAACGGAGCAGTTGAGAAATGGAGCTGCCGTATGTGCACCGAACCCCTTGGACAAAAGTATGTGCAGCCGAAACGGTTGGGTTGGCCCCAAAGTTTGGACGGTTTCGAGTAGAGACTCGGCTCAGGTTGAGCCGATCCCAGAAACCTGTCTGCATCAAAGACTAGGGTGGAGCATTTTATAGATAACGGCGGTGCTGGGAAAGATCGGCGCTCCTGTCCACCTCCCACCGTTGGGGGGTCACCCGCTCTTCGGGCGCTGCGCCATGATGGGCGGATGTCCCTGCCGCTCGGGTCCCTACTGGCCCTGCCCCTGCCGCGCGAGGACCGTGCGCACCTGGATGCCCTGATCTCCGAGGCCGCGGTGGGGCGCGCCCTGCGTGCCGAAGGCCACCATGTGGCCAGCTTCGGGCTGTGGGCCCTGCGGCGCCGCGCCCATCGCCAGGACGTGCTCGAACGGCTGCTGCGCCAGCCCAGGGACTGGACGTGGCTGGTGTTCGCCCCCATGCCACCCGGACAGCTGCCAGCCCCCGATGCGGAACTGCTGGCGCGCACCGTGCAAGGTCTCCACGGCGTCCAGTACGTGGAGTGGACAGTGCAGGAGGGAGTCCTGTCATTCACCAGCCGCTCGCTGCGCACAGCGGTGGTCCGTGGCAGTCCGGTCCTGCTGCCCAGCCCGCCGCGTCCGGAAGGCAGCCTGACGCTGCCAGCCGGCCCCCTCTTGCCGGACCTCTCCCGCTGGGCCGGCGTGCCGGCCGAGCAACTCGGGGCGGCGCTGATTGAGGCCGCCTACATCGAGCGGATGGCTCCTGCCCACCAGGGGGCCTTCACGAATGTGGACGTGCTGGCCCTGGCCAGAAAGGTGCCTGTGGTCATCGAGGTCAAGCGCCGCGCCCGCACACCTGAACAGGAGACGCAGCCACTGACCATGTCGCCCACGCAGGCGGGCACGCTCGGCTATCTGCACGCCGCCGGGTGCGAGGTCCATGTCGCGGTGCTGGTCGTGCCCAAGGGCAGCACACAGCAGCCTGATCTCGCTCTAGGCCGCGGCTCCTGGCACGCGGGGGCGCCCGTCATCCGGCCCGGCTGGGGGGAAATGCACGTGGACCTGCTCGGTGCCGCGCAGCCGCTGGGTCTGAAAGGGTTGCGCCGCGCCCGGGAACACGCGGCGCTGGGAGACCTTGGCTTGGGGACGCTGGGGGCAACGTCCCCAAGCCACGCTGAACCACTGCCCGCGGCGGCATCTGAGTGGACCTCACTCCCCTCGTGCGCAAACTCGGCCCCCGAACTCAAGGGACCTCAGCGGCTGATCTCCTTCACTTCCGAGTACAGATTCCTGCAGGTCTGGGCGCCGGCGCCGGTCAAGCTGGGCGGGCGCGTTTACCCTTCACCCGCAGCGGCCTTTTTGGCAGCTCGCACGCTGGACCAGACGGCGCGTGAGGCGTTGACGGAGACGCTGTCACCCGTGCGGGCGCTGCGGCTGGCTGATCTTGCGCCGGTGCGGGCCGGCTGGCGTGAGCTGCGTCTACAGGTGGCCCGAGAGGTGCTGCGGATGGCCTACCGGGATGAGCGGGGGGTGCAGCTGGTGGCCACGCTGCCCCTGCTGCTGGATGCCCCGGAGATGTGGGGACCACCGCTGGACGGATTGCAGGGCGAACCGGGCCTGAACCTGCTCAGTGACCTGCGGGGTCTGCTGGCCACAGAACAAGCCCATCGCACGGGAGGGTGTTGCCTGCAGTGCGCCTGGGCACACGCTGGCCCACCGGCTGGCTTCTTGCAGTGTGCGCATCCGGACGGCGCGGCCGGTGCGCTGGCGTGCGTAGGGGCCCATGCCATCCGGGGGCCTCTGGACACGGTGCGGGTGGCGGTCACGACTCCCGCGGGTCAGGCGTTCCGCTCAAAACAGGCCGCCCAGCGGCCCTGAACGGACTTCGCGCGGCAGTTGGGCCGCCGCGTTGCGCGCCGTCACGGCGAGCTGATCCGCCCGCTCGTTCTCGGGATGCCCCGCGTGACCCTGCACCCACTCGAACTTCAGGGTGTGTCCGCGCGCGGCCTGGGTCAGCGCCTGCCACAAGTCCGGATTCTTGACGTTCTTCCAGTTCTTGCGCTGCCAGTTGCTAATCCAGTCCTTCTCGAAAGCGTCTATCACGTATTTGGAGTCGCTCACCACGTGCACGTTGCAGGGACGTTTCAGCGCCTGCAGACCTTCCAGCAGGGCGGTGAGTTCCATGCGGTTGTTGGTGGTCTGTGCCTCACCCCCACTGAGTTCCCGGACGTGGGCGCCCATGGACAGGATGCACGCCCAACCGCCGGGACCGGGATTGCCGGAGCACGCGCCGTCGGTCACCAGGCGCACGGCGGGGCGGGTGGGAGCGTCGGACATGCGCCCAGTGTGCCTGGAAGCCGAGGGCGTGGACAAGCGTCCCCCAGCGGGGGCAGCCCACATCTGCCTCATCGTGTTGTGCACCCGTGGTGGAGCACCACCATGCAGGGTGGGGCAGCGGCGTCACACGTGTCGCCGCTGCCCCAGATATCGGCGCTACGGGACACTGGCCTCCAGTTCGACCCTCCCCTAGTTGCGGAGGGTCCAGCGCGGCAGCCTGTCGCTCTACTGGTGTTCATGGAGAGGCCCGCGCTGCCGTAGCGCAGTCGGTGAGCTCGCGCTCTTCCTGGGCCTGGCTCTGGCCTTCCAGGGCTTCCGCGTCATGCTCGCGCAGCTTAACCCGGCTGGTCTTGCCACGCAGCACTTCCAGGGTGTAGTCGCCCTCCTGAACAGCGTGTCTGGCAGCACGATGCGCACCTCGTGACCTCGTGCGTCTCGGAGTCATAGCGCACGCGCACGGTGGTCTGGGCGTGGCGCTCCTTCATGATTTCCGCAGGCACACTGAAACAGGCCAGGGAACTCCCTGGCCTGTTTGCTGGCTGTCTTGTTCAGCGCACCTCCACTTTCGAGGCTTGTTTTGCCAGTTGCTCTGCCTCACGCCTGGCCATGAATGCGTGGAACTGGGCGGTGCGCGCCCGTTTCTTGTCTGCTTCCGCGTGCGTGCCCCACTTGCGCCGCCCCCCCTCCCAGTCCCGGCCCAGCTCTTCGATCTCCCCCCGGCGCACCAGGGTGCGCAGTGCCCGGCGCACGCTGGCCGCCCGACTGGGCGGCACGTCCGCGATGGTGGCGTATCCGAAGACCTGCCGCGCCACCTCCTGGCTTTCGAGCAGCTCCCCCGCCTGCTGAAGGGTTCGCAGCGCCGCCCGCATGACCGTGCCTGGTCCCAGGCTCACGGCGCTCCCCTCAGGACATCAACGTGCCAGCCCATAGGGAGAGGCCAGGAAGTGTGCCGACGATGGAGGCCAGAACTGGGCGCGAGCCACCAGTCAGTACGCCGTTGCGCAGAGGGACACCCATAAGTGTGCCGAAGAATGACGGACCCACAGGAAGCGTGCCGATCACCGACGCGCTGTCGGTCAGCGTGCCGTCCACTGCGGGGATACACGCTCCCGTCGCCCAGCCATGACACACTTCCGTCGCCTTCCCGTATTCCCACCCTGTGCATTGCACCGCGCTCCAAGCGGTTCATTGCAACCTGAAGACGTCGCCCATCTCGTAAGGCTCGTGGGTCAGGGCGTGCAGGCCCATCAGCAGGCGCGCGAGCACGTCCCAGGTCACCGAGCTGGTGCGGTCGTGGT
>NZ_JNIV01000116.1 GCF_000701405.1 Deinococcus marmoris DSM 12784 | reverse complement strand
AGCCGCACTGCCCAGTGACCGGGAGCGTCCTGATTTCATCAGGATGCTCACTCATTTTGAGCGTCTTGCCGGGATGGCCACGTTGCCCGCCAGAAGAGCGGTTGCTCTTCTGGCGCTCACTCTTGGGGACCCACGGTTTGTCCTGGCTGGGCGGTTGGCTAGAAGTTCGGCTTGTGGCGGCAAGGCGAGCTTCCAGGGTCAGCAATCGCAGTTCAAGCTCGTCAAGGCGAGCTTGAAGGATCAGGCAATTGGGGCAAAGAGCGTTCTTGATGCGCCTACTCTATCTGATTCCACTCCGCAAGTCCCCCTGCTGAGTAGTTACCTGGATATCAGATGTACAGTTTCTCCAAATCCTATAAATATAGATAGCTTTTCTGAAGTTAGATGCACTTTGAAGGTTGAGATATATCCACCTTTAGATGAAGTAATTCCTATAAATCTTGGGTCGCCTGGCGCGGGACATAGCATTGCGACAAGTTGCGAAACTCTGGAGACTACTTTGGAGGATGGAGTGCTGAAGGCGGATGTGGTTTTCACCTTCGGTGAACTACCAGAATTTTTCTTTGAAGAAGGGTATACTAGCGGTAATGGGTATATTGTTAATGTTGGCGATGCTTTTGGATATCGTAAACAATTCTACTGGACAACGCTTGTCAATATTAATTTTAACCCCACTAAACAGGGATAAAATCCTAAATTCTAAAAAAGCTTGAATTGTTTATGAACGCATGAAATTATCGTCAGTTTCCATATTTTCATGCTGCCCCCACATCCCCCGGTAACGCAATTCTTCCCATCACTGCCGTTGCCGCTGCCACAGCGGGCGAGGCCAGATAAATCTGCGCGTCCTTGTCGCCCATGCGGCCTATGAAATTGCGGTTGCTGGTGGACACGCAGACCTCACCCGGCGCAAGCACGCCCTGATGACGGCCCATACACGGGCCGCAGCCCGGCGTGCCCAGCACCGCCCCGGCGCGTTGCAGGGTCAGCAGCGTGCCGTCTTCCATCGCCGCTTCCATGACCTGCGAACTGGCCGGAATGACCAGCAGGCGCGTGCCGGGGCTGACCTTGTGGCCTTTCAAGACGGCAGCGGCGGCGTGCAAATCCTCCAGCCGCCCGTTGGTGCAGGTGCCGATAAAGACCTGATCCACCTTGAGGCCGCGCAACTCGGACACGTCATGCACGTTGTCCACCTCGCTCGGGGCGCTCATGCGGGGGTTCAGGACGCTCAGATCGAGTTGGATGTGCTGGACATAGGTTGCGCCATCGTCGGGGTAAACCCAGTCCGGCACGTCGTACATGGTCAGGATTTCGCCGCCGGGGACGACGAGGCCCACTTTCGCGCCCGCCTCCACACACAGGTTCGCCAGGGTCATCCGTTCGCCGCGTGTGAATCGGTCCCCGGCATGAATCTCGATGCTCTGGTACGTCGCGCCGTCTGCTCCCAGCGTGCGGATCATCTCCAGCGCGACATCTTTGGCACTCACGCCGTCTCTCAATTCGCCCGTGAACGTCACCTTCACGCTTTCTGGCACCCGCAGCCACGTTTTGCCGCTGGCGGCGGCCAGGGCGATGTCGGTTGCGCCCATGCCCGTGCCGAAGGCGGCCACCGCGCCGTAGGTGGTGCTGTGGCTGTCGCTGCCCAGCACGATCCAGCCGGGTTTGGCCAGCCCCTCTTCCATCAGCACCTGATGACAGATGCCGCGCCCCACGTCGAACAGGGCCACGCCCGTCTGGGCAGCGTATTCGCGGGCCTCTTTCTGCGCCTGCGCCACGCTGACAGTGCTGGCCGGGGCCACATGGTCCACCACGATGGACACGCGCTCTGGGTATTTGGGCAGGGCTTCCAGATCCTTTTGCATGCGCTCGATAAAGCTCTGGGCAATCGAATCCACCACCATCACCTGATCGACTTCCACCACGGCGAGGTCTCCGGCATACACGGTCTTGTCGCCGCGCCGGGAGAGGATTTTCTCGGCCATCGTCTGGGGCTTGCTGGCGGACATCATGGGGCTATTGTGCCCTCTGTACACAGGAAACGGCGTGAGCTTGACTGGAATACGTGGCGCAGGCTTTTCAGATGAGAGGTGTATATCGATCCAGCAACTGCACGTCTCCTCTGGCAGAGAGGGAGCTTGACAGAAGCGGCCTGCCACAGTCTCCAAAGCGACCCACTCCCATTTCACGGCCTCCAGAAAGCCCTATCCTCAACGGATGGTGAAGCTGGATGAAACCTCCCTGCCCGGTGTGGGGATGCGCTACGACTTTGATGGCAGATTTGGAAAACGCGTGGGCGTGATTACCCACCGTGACGGGCGGCGCGAGCTGTTCGTCTCCCTGCGGGAAGACCCCGACTCCTGTGCCCAGAGCATCGTGCTGGACGAGAAGGAGTCGGAGGTGGTGGCCGATCTGCTGGGCGGCAGCACCGTGACCCGCCGGATGGCCCAGAGCATGCAGGACATCGAGGGTCTGGCGATGGACTGGCTGCCGCTGACTGAGGGCACCCCGTTCAATGGTCAACCGCTGGGCAGCACCATGCTGCGCACCCGTACCGGGTCCAGCATCGTGGCCGTCATGCGCGGCGGCGGGGCCATTCCCGCACCGGGGCCGGAATTCATCCTGCGCGCCGGGGACACCGTGGTGGTGGTGGGCACCGCCGAGGGCGTGACCCGCGCCGCGCGGCTGCTGAACGGCGAGCCGCTGGAAAAACCCGCCAAAGCGCTGGCTGTGGCACCGTAATTCACCGCCTGCAACTCATCCTCCGCTTCGCAGCTTTGCAAGTCCCCGCACCGAGGAGGTGAACCGTGGAACTGGGCCAACTCTTCCTGGAACTGGGCGGCGTGATCTTTCTGCTGGCCCTGGTGGGCCGCGCCGCCGGACGCCTGGGCATCACCCCCATTCCGCTGTACCTGCTGGCGGGCATCGGCCTGGGCGCGTTCATGTCGCTGGGCAACGCCCCCGAGGAATTCATCCACACCGGCGCGGAGATCGGTGCGGTGCTGCTGCTGTTCACGCTGGGACTGGAATACACCAGCGAGGAACTCAGCAACAACATGAAGGCCAACCGGCAGATCGGCATCATCGATCTGGCCCTCAATTTCACGCCGGGGCTGATCGCGGGCTTTCTGCTGGGCTTTACCCCGATGGCCGCCGTGCTGCTGGGCGGCGTGACATACCTGACCTCCAGCGGCATTGCCAGCAAGATCCTGCGTGATCTGGGAAGGTTGGGTAACCGCGAGACACCTGTAATTCTGGCTGTGTGTGTGATTGAGGACGTGGTGATGGCCGCCTACCTGCCGGTGGTGGCCGCGCTGCTGATCGGTGGCACGCTGGTGGCGGTGGGTGTGAACCTGCTGGTGGCGCTGGCCGCCTTCGGGCTGGCCTTCTTTCTGGCCCTCCGATACGGCCACGTGCTGAGCCGCGTGATGAATGTTCCCAGCGACGAGGCATTGTTGCTGGGCGTGCTGGGGCTGGTGCTGGTGGTGGCCGGGGCCGCCGATCTGCTGAAGGTCAGCGCGGCCATCGGCGCGTTTCTGGTGGGCATCGCGCTCTCGGGCGAGGTGGCGGACCGGGCACGGCGACAGATCGAGCCGCTGCGTGACCTGTTCGCCGCCGTCTTCTTCGTCTTTTTCGGGCTGCAACTGAATCTGGCCGAGGTTCCGCCTGTTCTGCTGCCCGCCGTCCTGCTGACCCTGATTACCGGGGCCACCAAATTCGCGGTGGGCTGGATCGGGGCGGGGCGTGCGGGCGTGCAGATTCGCGGGCGCTTCCGGGCCGGGACCACCCTGATTCCGCGCGGCGAATTCAGCATCCTGATCGCGGGCCTGGGCCTGGGTCTGGCTCCCAGCCTGGGACCGCTGGCCGCCGTCTACGTGCTTCTGACCGCCATTCTGGGGCCGGTGCTGTCGCGCTTCGATGCCCAGCTCGCGCCGCTGCTGGACCGCAAAAAACCGGAAAAGCAGGCCCCCGCCCCTGGGCCGACATGATACGAACTCCGATTGAGAGGTGTTGGAAACACCTGGAAATCCGAACGGGCGTCCAAGCGTCCTCTCTACGAGCTGTACCAGTCATGGGCGCTGCTCTGGACAAGACAGTGAGCAGGAGCAAAACGGGTTCCGGGCGTGGAGTGCGGGAATCGGTGCTGTCCCGATTTCTGCGCGAAATAGACGGAACCCGTATGAGGTCCGCATGACCGGACGCTCTGCGACTTTCTTCTGAGACCGGACTGCACCACTGTTTATACTCGGTGTATGAACCCTGCAAGTGTCATGACGGAGAACCCACTGCTGAACGTGGGTTTCCGCGTTCCCTTCGATCAGATCAAACCAGAACACGCCGAGGCCGCTGTAGACCAGTTGCTCTTGGAGGCCAACGAGCGCCTGGAACGCCTCGCCAAATCCGGTGAGCGCGGGTTCCAGGGCTTCATGGCCGACCTGGACACCCTGACCGAGCAGCTCGGCACCGTGACCACCATCGTTCACCATCTGGACGCGGTGGTCAGCAGCCCCGAGTGGACGGCGGCCAAGCAGGCGATCCTGCCCAAGACCAGCGAGTTCTACACCAACCTCAGCCTGCATCCTGGCCTGTGGGCGGCGCTCAAGGCGTTTGCCGCAACCGACGCCGCCGCAGGGCTGGACCCGGTGCGCGCCCGGCACCTCAAGCTGACCATCGACGACTTCAAGCGCGAGGGCGCAGACCTGAATGACGCCGACAAGGCCCGCCTGCTGGAGCTGAACACCCGGCTGGCCCGCGTGACCAGCGACTTCGGCAAGAACGTGCTGGACGCCACCGCCGCCTACGAACTGTACGTGGAGACAGATCGGCTGGCGGGCGTGCCGCAACGTGTGCAGGATGCCACCCGCGAGGACGCCCAGGAAAAGGGCAAGGACGGCCACCGCCTGACCCTGCACCAGCCGATTACTACCCCGCTGATGACCTATGCCGATGACCGCGAACTGCGCCGGGAGATCTGGGAAGCGCAGCAACAGGTGGGCAAGCAGGACGGGCGCGACAACCGCCCACTGCTGGGTGAAATCCTGAAACTGCGCCGCGAGAAGGCCGGGCTGCTGGGCTTCGCTAACTTCGCCGATTACGTGTTGCAGGACCGCATGGCCGGAGGCGGCGAGACGGCCCTGAACTTCGAGCGCGATCTGGAGGCCCGCACCCGCCCCGCCTACGAACGCGAGAATGACGAGCTGGAAGCCTTCTACCGCAAGCACGCCGGAACCGACGCGCCCGCCCTGGCCGCCTGGGACGTGGCCTACTGGGCCGAGAAGCAGCGTCAGGCCCAGTACGACTTCGACGAGGAGGCCCTGCGCCCCTACTTCCCCCTCGACAACGTGCTGTCCGGCCTGTTCGAGATCACCCGCCGCGTGTTCGGCGCTTCAGTGAAGGAAGCGCAGGCTCCCGGCTGGCACCCCGAAGTGCGCTATTACGACATCCAGGACGAGAGCGGCACCCACGTCGCGTCCTTTTATACCGACTGGTTCCCGCGCGATACCAAGCGCGCCGGGGCGTGGATGAACGGCTTCATCACGGGCGGCCCCCGCGAGGCCGGCGTTGATCCGCACCTGGGCCTGATGTGCGGCAACATGACCCCTCCCGGCAAGGACACCCCTGCGCTGCTGTCTATCCGTGAGGTGGAAACGGTGTTCCACGAGTTCGGCCACCTGCTGCACCACGCGCTGTCCACCGTGCCGATCAAGTCGCTGAGTGGGACCAGCGTCGCCTGGGATTTCGTGGAACTGCCTAGCCAGATCATGGAAAACTGGGTGATGGAGCGTGAGGCGCTGGACCTGTTCGCCCGCCACTATCAGACCGGCGAGGCGCTGCCCCAGGATCTTTTCGGCAAAATGATCGCCGCCCGCAATTACCGCGCCGCCAACACCTCCATGCGCCAGTATTCGTTTGGCACAACCGATCTGATGCTGCACGTCGAGTACGATCCGGCCAGTGACGCGGACCCGGTGGCAGCAGCCCGAGACAGCATGGCCCGCTTCGTGCCGTACCCGCTGCCCCAGGACTACTCGATGGTGGCGTCCTTCAACCACCTGTTCTCCAGCCCGGTGGGCTACGGGGCCGGGTATTACAGCTACAAGTGGGCCGAGGTCTTGGATGCCGACGCCTTCTCGCGCTTTGCCAGCGAGGGGATTTTTAACCGCGACACGGGCCGCGCCTTCGTGGACAGCGTACTGAGCCGGGGCGGCAGCGAGGATCCCGCTCAGCTCTACCGCGAATTCATGGGCCGTGACCCCGACGCGGACGCCCTGCTGCGCCGCAGCGGTCTGCTGCCCGCGTAAATTCCGCATCTGGCAACCCGGCTCCCGGTTTCAAGGGTGAGCCGGGTTGCTTTTGCGTTATTCTGCGCCGATGGTCAAACGCGCCCTGCTGCTCGCCTGCGCCCTGCTGTCTTCATGTACCGTCCCCGCTGTTCAGGCCCAGACCTATACGCAGGCCCCTATCCCGGAGGCGCAACTTCTGGCGCGCCTGAACGGGGTCCGGGCGCAGGGCGTGAACTGTCCGGGCAGTGGGCGGCGGCCCGTGGCCGGAGCCTTGAGCTACAGCGCGCCACACGCCCAGGCCGCCCGCCTTCAGGCTGTGGATATGGGCGCGTCTGGAGGCGTAAGCCACACCGGGCAGAATGGCAGCACGCCCCGCATCCGCGCCGCCAGCACAGGGGTCAACGCCACCAGCGTCACCGAGATCGTATATCTGGCGGCTGGCCTCGACACTGAACAGGCCCTGAGCTGGTGGCTGGGCAGCGCCACCCACTGCTACTGGATGACCGAGGGACGTTACACCCACGCCGGGGCCAGTGTGGTGAGGGGCCCGCGAGGCACGGCCTACGTGATCGTGCTGAGCAGCCAGCCCAGATAGCCGATTCATATGGGTTGCGTCTGGAACGCGGCAGAAATCAGGATAGCCCCTAGAGTCCTTACGAGAGTTCGTTAGGCCCGCGCGTCAATTTGCTGGATGGCCCAGCCGTTTCCATCCGGGTCTTTGAAGAAGATGAAACCCGCAAAGTTCAGGGCGTCGTCTTCCGTGGCGTGGCGCGCACCTGCCGTGCCCATCACCTGAACCGGGCCGACCTCCACGCCGCGCCCCTTAAGCTGTGCGTGGGCAGCGCGTAGATCATTAACCACCAGTTGCAAGCCCTGGAGCGAACCGGGTTCCATTCTTGCCAGCCCTGTTCCCAACACAATGGAACAGCCCGAACCCGGCGGCGTGAGTTGCACGATGCGCCGCGTTTCGCCCATACGGGTGTCGTGGTCCACCTTGAAGCCCAGCCCGTCCTCGTAGAAGGTGCGGGCGAGGTCAATATCAGTCACGGGAACAACGATGACTTCCAGGGTCCAGTTCATTTCCTCTCCTGTGCAAAACCCAGACCCGCTGCCGTCAGAGCTGCCCGCAGTGGTCCCAGCGCTTTCGGCCCCAGCCCATGCAGGGCCAGAATTTCCTTCTCGGTATGGGCGGCGAGTTGCCGGGGTGTGTCCATGCCTGCCCCAGCCAGGGCGCGGCGGGCCGGGGCCGACAGACCGGGTGGAGGCCAGGGGGCAGGCGCGGTCATTGGGCTTTCTCGCGGGTCATGGAGGAGCCGCCGGGCCACTGTGCTGAACGGCGTACCGCAGGGCCACCACGCCCGCCTGAAAGGGCCGGGATTCCAACAGGATCAGCTTCATGTCCTGCCCGGCCCAAACAGCGGGGTGCCGCCGCCCAGCACCACTGGATTGAGATAGATCAGGTACTCATCCACCAGTCCCAGCCGCGCCAGCACATGCACCAGCCGGGGGCTGCCGAAGACCATCAGCGGGCCGCCCAGCTTTGCCTTTTGCTCCCGGACGGCCTCAGCCACGTTCTCGCGGATCAGGGTGGTGTTGTTCCAGTCGGCCCGGTCCAGCGTGCGGGAGATCACCAGTTTTGGAATGGCCTCCACCCAGGCCAGGTGTGCGCGGTCACGCGGCGTGCTTTCGGGATTGCCAGACACGGTAGGCCAGTAGCCCGCCATCATGCCGTAGACCACGCGCCCGTAGACCGCTGCGCCAATTTCCCCAAGCCGGGCGTCCACATCGCCCGCGATTTCAGGCGTCACGTTGGCCCAGTTCAGCTCACCATTCGGCCCGCAGGCGTAACCGTCCAGACTCAGGTGGGTGAAGGAGACGAGTTTGCCCACTTTAATCACCTCCCTGGTACGCCGCCCGCAGCCACTCCACAACCTCGGCATCTACCCCCGCCAACTCCGTGATGCGGACGCGGTGCGTGACCATGCTGTTCCAGTTTCCGGCTGCCTCAAAACGTTGGGTAGCCTCTGTCCCCTTGCGTTTGATGCCCAAGTCCAGGCGTCCGGCCCCCGGCTGTACGATGGCAAACTTCTTGCTGCCGCGCAGCAGGCTGACATAGCTCTCGGTGGGGGCAATGTCCACGTCCTCGCCGAAGCCCTGCACGGTTTCCAGCAGCGCTTCATAGAGCGGCCTCCACATTGCCTTCTTGCCACTGAATACGGCGTCCACCTTGTCGGCTCTGGGCGTCTTGAAAGCATCCGGTTTCAGCAACGCGCCCGCGACGGCGGTGGCGTGGCCGTGGCCCAGTTCGAACTCGGCCTTGAGCCACTTCAAGACCTCGCCGTGCTTGCTCAGTCCCTTCTCTGCGGCCAGGATGCGGAAATCGGCCACAGTTTTGCCTGTTTGTGTTTGCACGGTGTCCAGATATGCCTGAAATGACATGGGTTCTCCTCCTCTTCTACAGCGGCCCGATCCATTGCCGCACCAGGGCTTCCAGGGCCGCCTGCTTGTCCTGGATATCTGCCGGGGTGAGAAAGGTCATCACACCCCGGTCTTCGGCCACCCACCTCATCAGGCCGGACGGATCAGCCACGTCCACCTTCATGGGCAGCGGTATGGCCCTGACCTTTGCGCCGGTATGGAAGACGAGCTGAATCGGCTGCGTCTGAGTTGTATGGGTCTGAATGGTTTGAGTGTGAGTGGTCTGCGTCTGAATCTTCTGGGTCTGAATCGGCTGGGCAGGCCCGAGTCTGAAGGTGGCAAAGTGCTGGACAGTGCCGTGCTGTACGGTGAAAAAACTCAGACTGTTCCATTTCACGCCTTCGTGAATACGTGCGTCTGCGCCCAGGATGATGCGGCGGAGCGCCTCAATCTCCGGCTTGCGCGCGTGAACGAGACCGCCCATAAACGCACTGGCCTCCGTAGCGTCCCTTCCCAGCTTCGTTACCTCGTTCTTCGTCAGCGCCGCGATGGCCCCGTCAATCCGCCGCTGACGGGTTTCAGGCGTTTTGGCTCCCTCCACCGCCAGGGTGTGCTGACGCTGGCGGCTGTAGGACAATGCCTCGAAGCGCTGTTTGGCTGCTGCGTTGGCATCCAGCGCCGCTTGTAAATCGTCTGGCACGCTGACTTCACGGGGTTCGGTGTCCAGTTCCAGTGTCACGTCCAGCACGTCTCCGGCCTGTATGCCCGCCCCGGCGCGGTGTTCGGCGCTGACCGGAAGCATGAATTTGCCGCCCCGCACGGCAACGGTGCTGCGGTAGGCGCACTCGCCAAGCCGCACATGTACCGCAGGCTTCTTGCCCGCGCCCAGGCGCTCGATGACTTCCGGCGGGACTTCCAGGCCGGTGGCGTTCTTGCCGCCCAGGAGCAGGGTGGCCTGGAATGTCAGGGGGCCGCTCATGCCTTCGCTCCCAGCACATAGCTCAGCCGCACCACGCCGGAGCTGTAGGTCTGAGAATCAACCAGCTTCAGCCCTGCACCCTCCGCCCCGAACAGGCGTTTGCCACTGCCCAGCACGACGGGATAGACCAGCAGATTCAACTGATCCGCCAGACCGCGTTCCAGTAAAAACCGCGCCAGTTCGCCGCTGCCGTACACCAGAATGTCTCCGCCTCCCTGGTTCTTGAGCCTAGTGATTTCCTCGGTGACGTTCTCGCGGATGAGGTGCGAGTTGTTCCAGGCGACGGCCTGCAAGGTGCTGGAAACGACGTATTTGGGCAGGACATTCATCCGCTCACCAAACTCCCCGGTGTCGGTGGCCGTCGGCCAGTAGCCAGCGAAGCCCTCGTAAGTCACGCGGCCCAGGAGCAGAGCGCCGCTGCTGAACAGCTCCTCGCGTTTAAAGAGGCCGATTTCCGGGCTGGCGTGGCCTGCCTGCCACGGCGTCGGTTCTTCCATCACGCCGTCCAGCGTTACAAATTCTGTCACGATCAGTTTCCCCATTCTCAGCTCCTCAGCCGGTAGGTCAGGTGCGTGGCGTGGGCCGACTGCACCACCCGCACCCGCTCCATGCGCGTGATTTCATCCAGTTCTCCGAACAGCCGCAACCCGCCGCCCAGCAACACGGGGGCCACATGCAGTTGGAGTTCATCCACGAACCCCGCTTTCAGAAATGCCTGCGCGGTCTGTGCGCCGCCCGCCACGCAGATGTCCTTTTCCCAGGCGGCGGCACGGGCCTGTGCCAGTGCGCCCTCCATTCCCTCCGTGACGAAGATGAAACTGGCCCCGCCGCGCTCCACCGGGGGCAGAGGCGTATGCGTCAGAATGAAATGCGGCACCCGGTATTCGGTGTCGAAGCCGTCAGGCGCGGTGCCAAAAGCCGTGTGTCCCAGGATCATCGCGCCGATGCGGTCCAGCAACTCACGCTTGATGGCCCCGGCTGCGCCCTCCTGGGCAAAGTACCAGTCGTGCAACCCGGCGTCCTCGCCCTTCGGCCCAGCGATAAAACCGTCCAGCGAGACCGCCAGATCAAGGAAAACGCGCCCCATCATTTCCACTCCTGCTGTGACGTGTGCGCTGCAAATGGCATGGATCTGGTCATGGGGTGTCCTCCTGGCCGGTGTGGATAGACATGGCACGGCAAGTGAATGGAAACAGCCTTATTTTTCTTGCATAATTAGTATATAACAGAATATTATTGGAAAGCAACCCTGATTACACAGTGAAGAGAGGTGGCAGGAGCGGGGCAGTTTGGGGGCGATTGACCGCTTCTCAAACTGCTCCGCTCCTGTTGACAGCGTGGAAGCGTCTGGCTCAGCCTGCCTGGGGTTCGGCCAGATGTTCCGCCAGGCGGTCCCAGGTTTCGCTGATGCCCTGGAGCATCCCCATGTCCATCACGGTCTTCAGCGCGTCCTCGCTGCCGTATACAGAGCGGCTGACCACACGGGTGCCTCCCGCCACTTCTTCAAATGTCAGGATGGCCTGGGTGGTGGGCAGGTCCGCATTGATTTCGCCCGCAGCATCCGAGAAATAGTCGGTGTAGACCAGCCGCTCGGGGGCCACGATCTCGTCGTAGACGCCCAGACCCCACGATTCCATGCCGTAGAAATCGCCCTGTGCCCTGTCCACGCACTTCATGCAGTAATGCCACTTGCCGCCGGGGCGCAGGTCCACCGTGCAGTGCGTGAGTTCCCAGCCGCGCGGCCCCCACCAGTGGCGCAGATGGTCAGCCGCCGTGAACGCCTCGAACACAAGGGCGCGAGGTGCTTTGAAGGTGCGCTCCAGAACGAGTTCCTTTTCATTCTCCACTCTTGAGGTCATTGCGGGCGAGGCACTGGTCATGATTCATCTCCTGATTTGAGTGAGAGGGCGTCCGGTTTCTGCTCCTGAAGCTTTTGAAGGTAGTCGTCCAGATTGTCAAAGCGTTCCTGCCACAATTGCCGGAAGTTGGCAAGCCACTCGTCCAGTTCCTGGAAGGCTTCGGGCCGCAGGTGGCAGATGCGGCGGTTGGCGCTGGCCTGCACGTCGATGACCCCAGCGTCGCTCAGCACCCGCAGGTGCTTGGAGGTCTGCGGCTGCCGCATGTTCAGGCGGACGGCGATCTCACCCACCGTGAGCGGTTCCTGGCGCAGCAGCTCCACCATCTGAAAGCGCTGCGGATCAGCGAGGGCGTGAAAAGTCGCGGTATTCAAGGCTGGGCGGTTCACCTCCTGTTTGAGTGAATCAAGTATTCCATATTTAGAATATTCTTGTCAAGACATATTCGAGGACCACAATTTGCGACGGCATTTAGAGAAGGTGTTCCGTTGATGCCGCGTAACTACTCAGCAGGGGGACTTGCGGAGTGGAATCAGATAGAGTAGGCGCATCAAGAACGCTCTTTGCCCCAATTGCCTGATCCTTCAAGCTCGCCTTGACGAGCTTGAACTGCGATTGCTGACCCTGGAAGCTCGCCTTGCCGCCACAAGCCGAACTTCTAGCCAACCGCCCAGCCAGGACAAACCGTGGGTCCCCAAGAGTGAGCGCCAGAAGAGCAACCGCTCTTCTGGCGGGCAACGT
>NZ_JNIV01000115.1 GCF_000701405.1 Deinococcus marmoris DSM 12784 | reverse complement strand
TACTGACCCAATCTCATCTAAAGATTTTGACTCGGTTTTGTATGGGATAAGTAGAGTAGATGTATCTAGAACAATGATACTCTCCTCAAAATATTGATCAACTTCCTCTGAGACTTGAGTAAAGAAAATATCGGTATCGGGATATCGCTCAAGGTAAGCAAAAGGTGTTTTGTCTTTATCTGCCATGTTATTGGGAGTGTATCTGATTAGCGCTCCTGACCCGGTGGCCTGAACCGGGCAGGATTCGCTAGAATCGGGGCATGGCCGGGACGCTGACAGAGGGTGATGTGCTGGAGATCATCCGTCAGCAGACCGAAAGATTTGAGCAGTTGGAAGCCGAGAATCACGCGCTCCGTGCCGAAAACACTCGTCTGAAAAAGCAAATTGAGGAGCTGGAGCGCAAAAGGCACAGCAAATATGCTGCGCCGTTCAGCCGCGAGACGCGCAAGGCTGATCCCCAGCCCCCTGGACGCCGTGCAGGAACGGGAACGTTCACGTACAAGACCCCGCCTGAACCTGGTCAGGTTCAGGCCACCATCTCCGTGTCTATTCCCAATACCTGCACCACCTGCGGCTACACGGGCGAACTGGTCTTCAAGCAGATGGACAAGGCCTGGATCACGGACCTGAAAGCCGAGGGGGCCAGACTGATCACCGAATATCTCGTCCCAGTGATGATCTGCCCAGTTTGCGGGCAGAAGGTACGCGGTGAACATGCCGATCTTGCGCCTGATCAGTGCGGAGCGACAGCGCACCGTCACGGTGCACGGCTCCAGGCTGTGATCCAGACCCTGCGTCACGAGCAGGGCATTCCCGAACGACGTCTTCCCCGCGTCCTGGAACTGACCACAGGGATCCGTGTCACTCAGGGAGCCATCAATCAGGCCGCCGTCCGACTGGCCGCCGATGGCCGCCCACTGGCCGTTCAGATCCAGTCGCTTGAAGCACAGCTTCAAGTTGCTCCGTATGTCCACCACGACGATACGGGCTGGCGGATGAATGGCGTGGCCGCGTGGATGAGTGCGTTTCTCTCCGCCGATGTGGTGCTCTACCGGGCCAACCCTCAGCATACAAACGCCGAGGTGCGCGCCGTCCTGGGCGACCATTTCGCCGGAACGCTGGTCACAGATCGCTTCAAGGTCTACGACAGTCGGGTTTTCGCCGAGATGGTGCAACAGAAATGTCTGGCGCACCTGATCCGCAACGCGGACGAAGCGGCTGAACAAGGGCGCGCACGTCTTGGACGCGGGTACCTCTATGCCCAGCGGTTGGGTCAAGTGTTCCGGGATGGGATTCGCCTCCACTCGGCGTACCACGAGGGACGGATCAATCGACAGGAATACGCTCAGCAGGGTGAGGGACTCACCCTGCGTCTGAACCAGTTGTTGAACCGTCCTCCCCTGAAAACTACAACCAATGAGCGGTTGCGACAGGGACTCATGAAACAGCATCTTCGGGGCCGTTTGCTGTATTTCCTCCTGGACCCGGCAATTCCGCCCACCAACAACGCCGCCGAGCGGGCGTTGCGGAGTGTGGTCATGGCGCGGAAGGTGTCTCAGTGCAGCAAGAATCTGCTGGGGGCCACCACCTACACCCGCATCAAGAGCGTGGTGGAAACGGCCCGCTTGCGGGGCGAAGACCCCGTGGCTGTCCTGATGGCACTTCGGCGCTAATCAGATACTTGGGAGTATATCAGATTGCTTTGAAAATTTTTGCAGAAAACAACTATGCCAGCGTTTGCACTACGGGCGCAAGGCAACAGAATGGATAAGTAGCTAGCGGGTGCAAATCCGGGCATCGGTCAGATTCATATGCCGCACCCAGAGGGGATTTTTTGCCGATACGGACATTTGGATATGCCTTATTCTACTCCCGTTAACTACTTACTGGAAGAATTCAGAGGTCAGGGCGCAATTGATCTGCCATGCCTGAACCGCGCCCTATCCCTCGAAGAAATCTATGTTGGCGTGCTGGCCTGAGCCTCACCCTTCCGGTGCGTCCAGCGTCGGCGGCGTGATGTCGTCCACGTAAACCCAGCGCCCCTCCAGTTGTTCAAACAGGCTGCGTTCGCGCAGCACGTACCGCTCACCCCGGTTCACTTGCAGGGCGGCGCTGAATTCCACCTCGTTGCCACTGGCCTCGTAGACTTTCAGGGACAGGTAACGGGTGGCCGGATTCAGGTGCAGGTTCGCCGGGCGCGTGTCCGGGTGCCAGGTGGCCAGCACGTAGGCGGCATTGCCCAGCGCGTAGGCCGAGTAGCGCGAGCGCATCAGGGCTTCAGGGGTGGGCGCGGGCCGCGAACCGTCGTGCGCCGGGCCGCAGCAATGGGCATAGCTGTGCCCGGAGCCGCACGGGCAAGTTTTGAACGGAGGGTAGGCCAGCGGCATGGTGCCAAGCTAACGCAACCAGGGGTATGGGGTGGGGTCAGATGAACCGGGTACAGCGTATGGCGAGGCTGTGCTGACCACACTTCTGGCCACAGCCACCCTGTTGTCACGGCGCAGACAGAGGAGGTTTGCCATAATGGCCCGGCATGACCCGCGCCGATCCCAGCACCCCTCCCATTACCTCCCTGCAAAATCCGCAGCTCAAGCGGCTGGTCCGCCTGCACGCCCGGCGGGGCCGCGAGCAGGAGGGCGTCATTTTAATCGAGGGCGCGCGGGAGCTGTCGCGGGCACTGGGCGCGGGCGTGATGCCCACCGAGATCTTCAGTTGCCCCGAACTGCACAGCCCAGAGGCTGCCGAAGTGGCCCTCCTGCTGCCGGGAGCGCCCACCCTGCTCTCCCCCGCCGCCTTTGGGAAAGTCAGCGGGCGCGAGAATCCCGATGGGCTGCTGGCCGTGGCGAACCGGCCTGTGGTGGCCCTGCCCGATCTGGCCCCCGACGCCGTGGTGGTGGTGCTGGACGGCCTGGAAAAACCCGGCAACGTGGGCGCGGTCCTGCGGACGGCAGACGCCTCGGGTGCGGCGGCGGTGCTGGTGCTGGGGCGCGGCGCAGACCCCTACGGTCCCAACGTGATCCGTGCCAGCCAGGGCAGCGTGTTTGCCCTGCCGGTGGTGGCGCTGGACGAGGATGAGGCCCACGCTTATCTGGCAGCGCAGGGCTGCGTGACGGTGGCCTGCACCCCCGACGCGCCGCACGTCTACTGGGACGCGCCGCTGACCGGGCGGCTGGCGCTGCTGCTGGGCACCGAACACGGGGGGCTATCCGCGCACTGGCGTCAGGCCGGGAACGGCGCGGGCCTGAGCGTCCGCATTCCCATGACGGCTGGCAGCGCTGCCGACAGCCTGAACGTGGCCACCGCCGCCGCACTGATGCTGTTCGAGTGCGCCCGCCAGCGCCGGGATGTCAGGTTCAGCGGGGGGCAGCCGTGAGCCACGATCCATACCGCGAGTGGCTGCGGACCCGTCTGGGGCAGGAACTGGGCCTGCATGGGGCCGACACGGCGATTGAGGGCGCGGTGCAGCGTCGGGGCTGGCCTGCGCTGCGGGCGCTGGGGCCGCGAGATGTGGTGGCCGTGTTGCAGGACGTCTACAGCAGCCTGCGCCGGAGCGTCGGGGACACCCGCGCCGACAGTTGGCTGCAAAGCACCACCGTGGACCTCGCGGAGTACGCCCAGACCGTTCCGGTTCCGGCCCAGCCCACTTCTGGCCCACTGGCCCCCGAAGCCACGCCCGCGCCGCTGCGCTGGGGAAGGCGGGCGCATGACCTGCCGCTGCTGCTGGCCCGCGCCAACGCCGAGATCGCGGGCCGCAGTCTGGGGGCCATCCGCGCCGATCCCACACTGCTGGGGCTGGCCGGAACTGCCGAGTGGGACGTGCAGGCCACCCTGGCCGAGGTGCGCCGCTGGGAAACCGAGAAGATGCTGAGCAGCCTGCGGGCCGATCACTCGCGCACCGAGGTGGCCGACGCCGTGGCCGCCGCCGCCGCCCAGGCCGAGTGGCTGCGCCTGAATGTCCGCGAACTCCAGGCCGAACTCACGGGGGGCCAGAACGTCACGGCCCAACTGGCGCACGCCCGCCTGACCCTGACCCAACTGGACGCCTTCTTGCAGGCCTTCACGCCGCTGATCGAGGCAGGCGACGCCGATCAGCCCCTGCCGCCCTGCGAGGCCAGACTGGACCATGACTTCTTCTCGCTGGAAGTGCCGCTGAACCCGGCGGTGCTGCGTGCCCGCCACGCCCTCAAGCTGGCCCAGTGGCGGGCCGGGGCCGGGCCGGGCGCGGAGTCCGCAGCAGTGCAGGCCCAGCAGGCCCTGGAAGCCGCCGAGGCGGAGGCGCGGGCACGACTGGAGACCACGCTCCACACCGCCCGCACGGCCCAGGCCCGGTTCGTGCCGCTGCGCCAGCAGGTGGGGGCGCTGGAGGAACGGCTCAGGGTGCTGGGTCAGCGCGGCGGCGATCCCCTGAGTCTGGCGCGCGTGCGACTGGAATGGCGGCAGGCGCGTGCGTCGGCCCGCGTGCAGGCCCACCTGCTGGAACAGGCCATGCGTCTGCTGGAATCCCTGGTGGACGCGGGTGAAGCCCCGGAGCAGACAGGGGGGTAGACAGCGGCAACAGCAACAAAACCCTAACTCCTCCCGCATTTATCTGGATGCCGTAAGCCCTAGCTTGGGAGCATGACCAGCGATTCGGGAAAGATCACCTTCAGGGACAACGAGGCCGCGCAGCAGTACGAGATTCACCTGGACGGCGAACTGGCAGGCCACGCCGGGTACCGTCCACTGGACAATGCCCGTGAGTTGCCACACACCGAATTGAAGGACCAGTATGAAGGTCAGGGCCTCGGCTCCAGACTGGTTCAGTTTGCGCTGGACGATCTGCGGCAGCGCGGCCTGAACGTTGTTCCCACCTGCCCCTTCGTCGCGGATTACATCAGCAAGCACCCCGAATATCAGGATCTGATGCAGGGCTAACCGACCATCCGCTACCTAACGTTTGTTAGTCTGGCCCGATGGTTTGGAATCACATGCGGCAGATCGGCACAGTACGGGTCACCAGTCTCACGGACGCCAGCTTTGGTTTGGACGGCGGCGCGATGTTCGGCAGCGTGCCCAAGGCGCTGTGGGAGCGGGTGGCCCCGGCAGACGAGCAGAACCGGATTGCCCTGCGGATCAACCCACTGCTGATCCAGTTGGGCGGAGAAAACATCCTGATCGAGACCGGTTTCTGGGACCGGGGCGGCGAGAAGTTCGAGTCGATCTACGGTCTGGACCGCGACGAGACGGTGTTCCGGGGCCTGCAAAACGCGGGCCTGTCCCCGGACGACATCCATCTGGTAATCAACACCCACCTGCACTTCGATCACGCCGGGCGCAACACCACCGCGCTGAACGAGCCGACGTTTCCCAACGCCCGTTACGCCGTGCAAAAGCGCGAGCTGGACGATGCCCGCCACACCCACGAGCGCAGCCGCGCCAGCTACGTACCGGACACGTTCGAGCCTATCGCGGACGCCGGACTGTTCGATCTGATCGACGGCGAACACGAACTGCGACCCGGCCTGAGCGTGCTGCCGCTGCCCGGCCACAATCTGGGCCAGCAGGGCGTCGTGTTGCAAAGTGGCGGTCAGACGCTGGTGTACGTGGCGGACCTGATTCCCACCCTGGCCCACACGCCCACGCCGTACATCATGGGCTATGACCTGTACCCCGTGACCACGTTGGAGACTCGCAAAAAGTACCTGCCGCAGTGGTTCGAGCAGGGCGCGCTCATCTGCACCCCGCACGATCCGCGCACGCCGTTCGCCCGCTTGCAGGAGAATCCGAAGGGCGGCTTCGTGGCCGTGCCGGACGCAGGAGAGCTTCAGAAATAGCGAGGGGAAAGGCGTGGCTGACCGCCTGATCCACCCTCCGCCATCTGGCTGATTTGTTCCGGCCCTGAAAGGTGTAATCTGGCGCGTTATGTCTGCCATCCCCACCTTTTCTCCACCGTCTGAAACGATTAAGTCGCCCATGCGCGAGATCGCCTCCATTGCCGTCCCCGTCAGTCTGGAGATGGTGATTCAACTGCTGCTGACCTTTATCAACCAGGTCATCGTGGGGGCGCTGGGGGCGGTGGCGGTGGCGGCGGTGGGCCTGACCGGCAGCCTCAGCTTCCTGTTTTTCGTGACGCTGGGGGCGCTGGGATCGGGAACCAGCATCCTGATCGCGCGGCGGGCCGGGGCCAACGACAGCGCGGGCGTCAACCAGACCCTGAGCGTGACATTGGTGGTCAGTCTGGTGCTGGCGGGCGCGCTGACCGTGCCGATCATCCTGAACGCCGACACGCTGCTGCGGCTGGCGGGCGGCGCGGAGGACGTGACCCGCACCGCCGTGCCGTACATGCAGGTGGGGATGCTGGCCCTTGTCCCGGGGGTGCTGGGCTGGATCTTCAGCGGGGCGCTGCGCTCGCTGGGGCACGCCCGCACGCCGCTGGTGGTCACCAGTTTCACGGTGGTGGTAGAAAGTCTGGCCGCCTACGGGCTGGTCTTCGGCGTCGGCCCGCTGCCAGAGCTGGGCGTGGTGGGGGCGGCGTGGGCACTGGTTCTCGCCAACGGCCTCAAGGCCCTGCTGCTGGCCTATCAGGTGTACGGGCCGCGCCATCTGGCCGCCCTGCAATTTCCAAGTCGCGCCGCCCTGCGCGCCATCGCCGGGCCGCTGATCGCCCTGAGCGCGCCGCTGGCCTTCACGGAATTCGTGTGGAGCCTGGGCAACTTCATGTACGCTGCCGTCTTCGCCCGCGTCGGCACGGTGGCCCTGGCAGCCAGTCAGATCGTGGCGACGCTGGAGGGCATCTTCATCGTCGGCTCGTTTGGCCTGATGAGCGCGGCCACCGTATTCATTGGGCGTTCGCTGGGGCAGGGGGACGCGGCGGGGGCGCAACTGTGGCTGGCCCGCATATCGCGCGCCGGGCTGATCACGGGCCTGGGCTTTGGGGCACTGTTCGCCCTGAGCGCGCTGATCGTCCCCGGCCTGTTTCCCAAGGTGGGCGGGGCCGTGCAGAACATCGCCGTGATCGGCATTCTGATCAACGCCAGCACCCAGATTTTCAAGGTCCGCAACATGATCGTGGGCGGCGGCATCCTGCCCAGCGCGGGCGACGGCAAGGGCATCATCCTCGGGGATGTGGTGGGCGCGTTCGTGGTGGGGCTGCCACTGGCGGTCACATTGGGGCTGTACACGCCGCTGGGCGTCTGGGGAGTATTCATAGCGCGCGGCCTGGAAGAAATCGTCAAGGTGGGCATCTTCGAGTGGCGGCGGCGGCGCGTGAACTGGGACAAGCTGGCGCTGGAGCAGCGCGGCAAAGAGGTTGTGGCGGCCCACTGATACGGACTCCGATTGAAAGGTGTTGAAACCAAGTGTGATCCGAGCAGACCTGCAAAGCTGCCAAGCAGAGCGAGAAGGAGGAGAACGGGTTGCGGGTGTGGAAACCTGCGCTTTCCCGGTCTCTACGCGAAACAAACGAATTCCGGGCACCAGGTGCGGTGCTGGATGGGCCGAAAGGTGTTGAGTTCCCTCCCGGTTTCATGGGCGGTCTCGGGGTCCGCACTTGAGCGTGGATGCCCTTCTCAATTCTGCCCTCTTCTCGATTCTGAATCCTTAAAACACCCGTCCGCTAGAGCGCTGTCATGACCGCCTGTGTACCATCGGAGAATGGTCCTCTTCCTGCTCGGTCTGCTGGCGGGTGTCGCTGCGGCGATGCTGCTGCGGATCGGGTATGGCCGTCAGGCGTCCAGCCGTCCGGGAGCGCCGGTGCCGGTGCCTGCCGCTGCCGACCCTCTGGAAGACGCGCTGCCGCCGCATCTGGCCGTCGAGACCCGGAGTCCATTTTTCAGCCTCAGCGAGGGCGCATTCTTCCGCACCCTGGAACAGGCACTACCCCCCGGTTACCGGGCCTTTCCCAACGTGCGGCTCTACGATCTGTTCGTGATCGTCGCCGCCCTGCCCCCGCAGCAGGCCGCCCTCGCCAGCCTGCGTGACGAACACATCGACTTTCTGATCGTGGTGCTGGACGGCCACCGTCCAGTGGCCGCCATCGAACTGGGCGGCAGGAACGCCAACCACACCGAACAGCACCGCCGCGATGAAGCCAAGAACCTGGCTTTTCGCAGCGCGGGTCTGCTGCTGCTGCGCCTGCGCGCAGAGGAAGACCATACGCAGGCCAGCCTGGAAGCATTGCTGTGGCAACACCTGCGGCCCGCCGAGCGCGAGTGGGCCGACCCGTCGATAGGCTGAGACAGATTCCGATTGAACCGTTGCTCCAAGCGATTTGAGTTGAGCGAGATGGACTCCGCCTGAAACCATTGCCACTCCTGATGACGGTGACAAGTGGCCCGGCATCAGGGGGAAGTGATGCTGGATGGATGGGGCCGGCTAGCACCCCCGCCCCCCCCCGCCCCCCCCCGCCCCCCTTTGGGCTGGTCTGCTGTGAGAACCGTGAAAGGCACGTTCCACGATGCTGGGGCCATGCTTCCCGCTGAACGCCACGCCAACCGTGGTCATGGCCCGACGCCGGCCAGGGACGTACGCATGCTGGCGGCCCAATCGGTGCTGGACCTGACCCAGCAAGTCTTCTCTGCCAGCACGCTGGAACAGGGCGTCACCCCCACGCTGGAGTACCTCATCACCCGCACCGCCGCCGTGGGCGCGGCTTATGTCCAGGTCACCTGCGCCCAGGAGCGGAGTTACCGTGTGCGCGCAACCTCAGGGGAGATGCCGCAGACTGCCCGTGTCGAGGACCTGGTCAGTCGGGGGCTGCCCCTCCAGACTCCGCTGATGCTGGCGCTGGAAGACACCCCCGGCTGCCTGTTCTTCGACGACATCGTCACGCTCTGCGACACCCTCACCGTCGGCTTCACCACGGTGGGCATCGCCAGTCTGGCCGCCTCGCCCGTGCGGGCCAGGGACGGCGAATTGCTGGGGGCCTTTTTGATGTATACCTTCACGCCGCACGTCTGGCAGATGGAGGAGGCCGCCATCTTCAGTCTGGTTTCTGGCACCATCGCCGGGCTGGCGGGCCGACTGGCCGCCGACGAGCAGGCCAGCGACGCGCGGGAGTCGGCGCTGCGGGCCATGGGGCTGGCGCTGGAGGTGCGCGACGGCGAGACCAAGGGCCACACGGACCGCGTGACCGCTCTGGCGATACGGCTGGCGGGGGCGCTGTGCTGGTCACCGTCCCAGATCCGGGCGCTGCGGTGGGGCGGGTACCTGCACGACATCGGCAAGATCGCCATTCCTGACGCGGTGCTGCTCAAGCCCGGCCCACTGGACGCCAGGGAATGGGCGGTGATGCGCTCGCATGTACGTGAGGGCGTGCGCTTTGCCACGGCGCTGTGCTTTCTGCCAGCCACAGCGCTGGAGGTGGTCGCGGATCACCACGAACGCTGGGACGGTCAGGGCTACCCGGCGGGCAAGGCGGGCAGCGCGATCAGCCTGGCAGGCCGCCTGTTCGCGCTGTGCGACGTGTACGACGCCCTGACCAGCGAGCGGCCCTACAAGGCCGCCTGGACGACAGAGGCGGCACTGGCCGAGATCGGGACGCAGGCGGGGCGGCATTTCGATCCAGAACTGACGCGCCTGTTCATCCAGGTGATGACTGGGGACCAGGACCGCGCCCATTGATCCTGGTTGCGGTTGAGGGAGTTACGGAGGCCCTGAGACCGGGGGAGCGTGTGCCTGGTCCAGGACAGATCAGTGAATTCCTGACGCAATACGGACTCCGATTGAATACATGTGCAAAAACGGTGGAAATCTGAGCGGGACCCGCAGAGCTGCGCCAGCAGACTTGAAAAGCTTCGTGGAAGAGCGTCCTCTCCTGCGGAGCTTTGCAAGTCATGGGGAGTCGCCCCATAGGGCTGCCATTTCACGACGACAGTCTGTTCATGACGAGAGCGAGAAGCAGGGAAACAGGTTCCGGGCGTGGAACTGGCAAACCGGAGCTATCCCTGTTTGTTAACGAAACAGACGGAATCCTCGTAAGACAGTCCTGCGGCCAGGATGAGAGACTACGGCGCACATTCACACCCTGACCGCTTTTGCCAACTGCCTTCATTGATTGCCCCTACCTGCCCGCTGCCGTCCGGCCCGCCTACCGAACTCTGGAGTCCGTCCATGCCGAGAACCGAGACAACCCTGCTCGTCCGCTATCACCAGTTGGTACAGGTGCTGGCGTCGCTGGCCCGCAGCAGCCACGAGGTAGAGGCAGTGGTGCAGGAGGTCCACCGGCAGGCTGGCACGTTGTTCCCGGCCCACATCACCCTGCTGGCCCTGCGGCAACCGGACGGCGACTGGTGCTGGGAGTTGTACCGGGAAGAAAGGCGCTACACCCACCATCTGCCCTTTTACCCCGAGGGCCTGATCGAGAGTGTGCTGCGCGGCGGGTCCCTCTGCATTCCCGATTTCCCCGCCTACCTGGACAAACATCCGGTCCGCATCCGGCGGGTGGTGGACGACCGCGTGGTTCTGGAACCGGGTGAGGAGGATGGACCGCCGGACCGCCTGGCCCTGTCCATGCTGTTCGTGCCACTGGAGGTCCGGGGCCAGCAAACGGGCGTGCTATCGATCCAGAGTTACGAGGCCAGGGCCTTTGACGGCACCGATCTGGAATTTCTGGAACTGCTGGCCCAGCACGTCTCGATTGCGCTGGAAAATGCCAGTCTGCGCGAGGACCTGGGCCGGCTTGCCCACACGGACGCGCTGACGGGCCTGCCCAACCGCCGGGCCTTTTACCACAGCGTGCCCCTGTGCCTGAACAAAGCGCGCCAGCAGGGGCGGGAATTGGCCCTGGTCATGCTCGATGTCCATGAATTTAAACGAATCAACGACAGTTTCGGGCACCAGACGGGAGACGAGGTCCTGGCAGAGGTGGGGCGTGTCCTCCAGCAGACCTTCCCCGCCCCGGACGCCGCCTTCCGCCTGAGCGGGGATGAATTTGCGCTGCTGGTGTGGGAGCCGGAGGCGCGCCTGGACATGCTGGCCACCCGCCTGACCCACGCCCTGCGCGCTGCCGACTGGCCCCCCGGCCCTGGCCCGATCTGCTTGCAGGGGGGCGTGGCGCACCCGCCACCGGACGGCAACATCGACGACTGGCTGTCGCTGGCCGACACCCGGATGTACCACGCCAAACGGCGGCGCATCGTGGGCAATCAGGTGGACTGGGGCCTGGATTTCGGTGATGACGTCCACCCCGGACCCTGAGCCGGGCGAAACTGAATCAGCCCACCACGCTGGCGCACGATCTGATGGCTGTGGAAGACGTGCGGAAGCTGGGGCCGGGACGCACCTGCACATCAATCCGATGGCACTGTGGCCCTGGGCGGCACAACTTGACCGTCCATTGAAACTCCTGGGCATCCAGGCCGCCGTCAACGACACTGGAGGCATGACCAGAACACAGGAGCAGGAGCAGAACGTCGTCGTCACCGGAGCGGCGCGCGGCATCGGGCGGGCCATCGCGGCGCTGTACGCCGAACGGGGGGCCAGGGTCCTCAGCGTGGACCTGACCCTGCCGCCCACCCTCAAGGGCCAGGGGCGTGTCAAGGCCGATGTCAGTAGCCCCGCCGGACGCGAACGCATCGTGCGGGCGGCGCGCGAACTGGGGGGCGTGGACGTGCTGATCCACAACGCCGCCTATCAAGGCGCGCACGGCAGCGTGCTGGAGGTCAGCGAACGCGGCTGGGCCAGAACCCTGAACGTGAACCTGACGGCCCCATTGCTGCTGACCCGCGCCCTGATCGATCTGATGCCGCCGGGAGGCGCGGTGGTCAACGTGGCCTCGGTGCAGGGGTTGTTTGCCGAACAGGACAACGCGGCCTACACCGCCAGCAAGGGCGGATTGGTCAACCTGACCCGCGCGATGGCGCTGGACCTGGCCCCGCGCGGCCTGCGGGTCAATGCGGTGGCCCCCGGCGCGATCAGCACCGAAGGGTTGCTGGCGGGCATCGAGCAGAGTGACGATCCGCCCGCGACCCGCCGCGATTACGAGGATCTGCACGCCCTGCGCCGCCTGGGCACGCCGCAGGAAGTGGCCCAGGTGGTCTATTTCCTGGGCAGCGCAGAGGCCAGTTTCATGACCGGGGCCATCGTGCCCGTGGACGGCGGCATGACCGCCAGCTTCATGATGGCCGGGCGGCCCGTTTAAAGCATTTGTCCGAATAGACGCAGCAGAAAAAAACTACGGTGGCAAAATCAGCTTGTCCCAGTCTGCCTCAAGCTGAGCCAGGCAAGCCTGGGGCGCTCGTCGGAACCGCGACTGAAGGCGGCGGGATTCATGCCGGGTTTCCAATCTTTGACGTAAAGCCCGCCAATCTTCTACATCCGTGGGCTGGAG
>NZ_JNIV01000114.1 GCF_000701405.1 Deinococcus marmoris DSM 12784 | reverse complement strand
CAGGGCTGCCCACAGCCGCACTGCCCAGTGACCGGGAGCGTCCTGATTTCATCAGGATGCTCACTCATTTTGAGCGTCTTGCCGGGATGGCCACGTTGCCCGCCAGAAGAGCGGTTGCTCTTCTGGCGCTCACTCTTGGGGACCCACGGTTTGTCCTGGCTGGGCGGTTGGCTAGAAGTTCGGCTTGTGGCGGCAAGGCGAGCTTCCAGGGTCAGCAATCGCAGTTCAAGCTCGTCAAGGCGAGCTTGAAGGATCAGGCAATTGGGGCAAAGAGCGTTCTTGATGCGCCTACTCTATCTGATTCCACTCCGCAAGTCCCCCTGCTGAGTAGTTACCAATTTTTTTCTCGCAGCAGCGTTTATAGCAGCACTAATTGATGGGTCACGAATTTCAAACCATGTTTTCTCCTCCAGTTTCACCCGCTCCCACGGCGGGTTGCCCAGCACGCAGTCAAACCCGCCCTGCCCGGCTTCAAACACGTCGGGAAATTCCAGGTGCGGATGTAGGAAACGGTACTGGCGGGCGGTGGCTCCGGCCAGAGCGTGGACACCCTCCAGGGCGGGGGCGTTGGGGGTGGCCTTCAGGGCGTTCAAGGTGGCGGTGGTAATGGTGGGGGCATTCGGCACCTTGGGAGCCACGAAGGCGGCACACCACGCATCGGCCAGCAGCTTCTGGTGGGTCAGGGCGGTGTTCTGCTGGATAGCGTTGAAGGTGCTTTCCTGCGCCCGCACGTTGTCCAGGCTTTCGGGTTCAATCTTGTCCAAGGCGCGCAGCATGGCGGTCAGGGGGGCAAGATCGTCGGTTGCGCCGAACAGCGGAGCCTGACCTTGCTTCAGCCGTGCCTGAGTCACGCGCTCGGCCCTGTTGCGCTTTTTCAGCTCAGAGACCGTTTTCTTATCGTCACCCTCAATGGCGCTGAAGGCATCGTCCGGCAGCCCCAGAATGCGGATCGGCGTTTCCTTGTCCTGGGTTCGCAGCTTGCCTTTGTCCTTCAGGACTTCGGTGTACTGCATCCCCTCCGGCGTGATGCCCAGCAGGCTGTTGCCCACGCGCAGGCGGTGATCTAGAAAGGCCAACGGCTTGCCCGCGTCCTGGCTTTCCAGCCACAGCGCCACCTTCGCCAGTTCCACGGCTAGCGGGTTGATGTCCGCGCCGTAGATGCAGTGGGCAATGACGCTGCGGCCCGCGCGGCGCAGGGCTTCGGGGCTGGGCTGGGCGGTGCCTTCCTCCAGCGCGGCCAGCTTCGCACCAATGCGGCGGGCGGCGGCAATCAGAAAATGTCCGCTGCCACAGGCCGGGTCAATCACCTTCAGCGCTTTCAGGGCAGCGATTGCTTCGGCATCGGACTTGCCGTTCACGGCGTCGGCGATCACTGGATCAAGGGCGCTGTCCAGCAGCAGATCAATCAGCGAAGAGGGCGTGTAATAGCTGCCGGTAGTCTTGCGCTCGTTGCCCGCCAGCACTTCCAGCCGGAAAGCGGGGCCGGGGTGAATGCGCGGCACCAGTTCCAGCAGGCTCTCATAGATGCTGCCCAGTTCCTCAGAGTCCAGTCCAGCGTAATTGACCGGGCGGCGCGTGCTGTTCACCGTGATCTCGGCCAGCCCCAGCACGGCGCGGTGCAGGGTGGCGTTGCTCAATCTCAGGTCTGCGGGGGTCAGAGGTTGGCCCTCTATTTCGCCCAGCAGATGAGGCTCGAACAGATGACTGCCCAGCGCGGGCAGACCTAATCGGGGAAAGCCGGTACGGACGCTGGTTAGCAGGAATTTGAGGCCCTCGTAAGTGTCGAAGTGCGTCTCGCTCCCAGTCACGGCGGCGCGGTTTCGCAGGGCGCGCGTCAGGTAGTGGCGGGCGCGTTCACGGGTGGCGGCGTTGGCTGCATAGCCGCCCTTCCCGTCTCGCGCAAACAACAAGTCGCGGTCCTCGGTCACGAACAGGAAGACCAGTTGGTAGACCAGCTTCAGGCACGCGCGGTAAAGGTCTGTCGGCGTGATCTGTCCATCCTTCACGGCGTCGTTCAGCGCCGGGTTGCCCGCCAGAAAGCCGGTACCCATTGCCTCAATCGCGCTGGCCACGCCGTCGCGCAAGCTGTCGCGGGCTTTCACGCCGCTTTGCTTGGCGGCCTCGTTCCAGGCTTCCAGCAGGCTGCCCGTGCCACCCTTCAGACGCGAGCGGTGCAGCAGCAGCCACATCACCCGGAAGGCGCGGCTGTCTTCGGTCCCCATGATCTCGTCCAGCGAGAACTCCAGATAGGCGGGCCGCGTGACCTGCCCGTGATCGCGCAGCAGGCGCACGGTTTTGCCGTTGGTGACCAGTCCCCACAGGTGTTCGGGCGTGGCGTTCAGGTAGCCCTGCATCAACCCGTGGGGGCTGATCCGCACCCCGTTCTCGTCGGTCACGCTGTCCAACCGCTCGGCCCCCGAGAAATGCACCGGCACGTCCCCGGTCTCGCTCAGGTAGGAAATGGGAAAACGCTGTTGTGCGGCGGTCAGCGTGGAAGCTTGTGGACGCACGAAGCTGGCGGTGTACCCCATGCGCGTCAGCAGCGGGCGCACGAAGTTTTCCCAGCCCGGTTGCGCGGTTCCGGTCTGGCTGGACAGTGGCACCTTGGCCCACAGCTTGCGGGCGCTGTCCCACGCATCCTGCACAGCCTCTTCCAATGAATTGGGGTCAACACTGTAGCTGGCGGCGGTGGCGTTCTTGACTTTGGCCGTCTGCGCCCGGTCTGCTAACTCTAGTAAGAAGTCGTCCGTCAGCCCTAGACCCGTTACCTTGATGTGGTTCAGACGAACGGTCATGCGCCGTCCTGTGGATTGCTGGATGGGGGAGAAGTGGGCGGCAGCGGCACGAACACATAAATACCCAGCGGATCGGGCGGGCCGGGCGGCTCGATGGTGTACGTCGCGCCCAGGCCACGGGCCGCGCCGCGCACGCGTTCGTGGGCGTCCAGCAGGGCAGCGGCCCGCTCCTGCGCGCGGGCGTCGAGTGTCGGGCGCAAAGTCTCCAGATCATCCAGCGCCCGCGTCAGACGGTCTTCCTTCTGCACAGAACTGAGGTTTCCTACTGGCGTCAGCTCCAGCAGGGCACGCACCTCTTCGGGGGTCAGCCAGTCATTGTTTTCAGCGCGGCCCCGGTAGGCCACGGGGTCAAGCTCCTCGGCCAGCGTTTGCCACTTGTTGTTGCCCTTGCGCCCTTGCAACAGGAAGCGGTGGCGGAGCAACAACAGCGTAGTCACGGTCTGTACGCCCGCCGTGCGGATCACGCCCGCGCGCTTGGCGATGGCGCTCTGCTCGTCGTCCAGCGCCTGACCCAGCAGTGTGCTGGCCAGTTGCTCGATCACCGGATGGTTGCGCGCCAGATTGACCACGCCGCGTTCCACCTGAGCATCGAAGCGGAAGGTACGGGCGCGGCGCAGCACGTCGCGCATTTCGGGACTGACCTCGGCCTGGGCAGGATCGGTGACATACGAGCCGTCGGGGCGGGGCGTAACGGTCACCCGCGCGCCCTTCAGGGCGTCCAGCATGAAATGGCGCGTCTCGTCCACGCCGCCCAGCGCCTCACGCACGGCGCGCAGCTCCAGGGCCACCTCCTCGGTGCGAATGGCGTTCTGAGCAAAGCGGCTGCGCGAGCGTTTCTCGCCCTCGGCGGCGTCGCGCCACTTGGCGTCAAAGCTCTGCACGTCCTCGAACAGCAGCGGCTGAAAGCTCTGGCCGCGTGGCGTATCCAGCACACGCGACAGCAGTTGATCCAGCAGGCTCTCGGCCTCGTCCGGCGCGGGAATGCTGGTGCCCAGCGTGGCCCGGATGGTGCGGTGCTTGCGAACCAGCACTTCCAGGATCAGGGTATCGATCTGGTTGTCCGCGCCGTAGATGGTCAGCACCTTCACTTCGGGGGCGACCTGACCGTAGCGGTCAACGCGTCCCTCGCGCTGATCCAGGCGGGTGGGGTTCCACGGTAGGTCATAGTGAATCACCGCGCTGAAGTTATCCTGAAGGTTGATGCCCTCGGACAGGCAATCGGTGGCGACAAGCACGCGGCGCTCGGCCCCACCCAGCCGGGCCACGGCATCCGCCCGCTCGTCGGGGGTCAGGCGGCCCGTGACGGCCTCTGCGGCTATGTCCTTGAAAGTGGCGTTCAGATGCGCGGCCACCGCCTCCGCCGTGGCGATAAAGCGGCAGAACACGATGGGCGCAAACCCTGCGGCCAGCAGTTGCTTCACCTGCTCGGTCAACAGCGTCAGTTTGCGGTCTTTGGCTCCGCTCAATCCATCCGCGCGCACCGCCAGCGCCTCCAGCCTTCGGGAGGTCTCGCTGTCCGGGCCGTCGATCTGCGCGCCGGGGGTCACGTCCAGCGCCTCGCGCTCGTCCTCGCCAGGATCAAGCACCACCTCGCGGCCCAAGCTGTTGATTAGGGCAGGCTGGCTCTCGCCCTCGCTCAGGTCTGCGCCCAGCGCCCGTGCCCGCAGGGTTTCGGCGGCGGCCTGCGGGCTGCTGGCCAACGCACGCAGCAGCCCCAGCGCGGCCCACCAGCGGATGCGCTGACGGCTCAGGGCTTCGCCAGGAACATGAACGCTCTCGCGGGCGTAGGCCAGTACATCGTCAAACAGGCCTGAGTATTCGGGGTGCAGGGTGTACTGCAACTCGGCGTCCTGCCGCGCTGGGAAGGGAGTGTCCTCCTGCAAGTAGGCGCCGATGTCTGCGCGGCGGCGCTGCACCAGATGGCGGGCCAATGTCTCGCGGGCGCGGGCGCTCTCGCTGCCGGGTGCCAGCGGCAGCGTGGCAAAGTCGGGGTTCAGCAGCTTCAGCAGGCTACGGAAGGCGTCCTCCTTGCCGCTGTGAGGGGTGGCTGTCACCAGGATCAGGTGGCGCTCTGGGTCACGGGCCAGGTCTTCGAGGAGGCGGTAACGCTGATGGCGCTTGCTGCCTGTATGGCCCTCGCCCTCCGCACTGGCGTGCGCCTCGTCCACGATGATGAATTCCGGGGCGTGGCTGAGGAAGTCCTGCCGCCAGCGGTCACTCTTGACCAGATCGAGGCTGACCACCACATGCTTGTAGCGCTCAAACAGGCTCTGCCCGATGTCGCAGCCGCGTTCCAGCCGCCGCGCGGTGCTGGGCAGCACGGCCACGGCATCAATGCCAAACTTGGAGCGCAGTTCCTCGACCCACTGCCCGGCCAGATGTGGCGGACACAGCACGGCCAAGCGCGAAATCTCGCCCCGGTCCAGCAGCTCACGGGCGATCAGGGCGGCCTCCACGGTCTTGCCGATGCCCACGTCGTCGGCGATCAGCAACCGGGCCGGGCTCTGGCGCAAGGCCATCAACAACGGCACCAACTGATATGGGCGTGGCTGCACGCCCATACGGCCCAACGAACGGAACGGTCCCGCGCCGCTGCGAATGGCCAGACGCGCGGCGTTCAGGAGCAGCCGCGCGCCCCCCGCGTCGCTGAAGGCGGTGGCTCCCGGCGGCGCGAACGAGGCTGGGCGCACGTCCTCGCCGTCCTGGCCCGTGAAGATGCCGGTGGTTTCGGCGTCGCTGCCGCCCAACGGCTTGAGCAGCAGGAAATCATCGTCACTTTCCGGCTGAACCACCCAGTCGCGCCCACGCGCCGTCACCATCGAGCCAATATCAAATGCCATGTGCTAGCCCTCTCCAAATAAGAATGAGTACCGCTGTGCCAGTTCCGGCCAGCGCACCGTGTCGTGTGTGAAGACCACCACCGTCCAGCCTGCCGCGTCTAGGGCGTCGCGCACCCCCGCGTCCCGCTCCTGCATGCGGGCCGTGTCGTGGTGCGGCCCGTCGATGAAGACCACGCTGTCCTGCGCGGCATAGGTGAAGTCAGGCCGCGCGAAGTGTCCCGGCACCAGTTGCTGTGCGTGCGAGGGAAGCCGCAGGCCAGAGGCCGTCAGGAAATCCAGCCAGTCGCGCTCCAGCCCACTGCCGCATTGTTGTTTCAGCGTGTCCAGGTGGTCGGGGGCCGCGTCCGGGGCAGCGTTGACCTGCCCGCTGTGCAGCGAGAGCAGCAGATCCCGGATCAGCGTGCGGTCCAGCGATTCGTGATGGCTCTGGTTGCCGTAGGTCATCAGGCAGTCGTAGCAGGCTGCCACGCAGTCCTCTTTGGCGTGAGGAGCGCGTTTCAGGTCTTCGCCGGTCTGCGGATCAAAGTGCAGCAGTTCCAGCGCCTTTCCGGCCACCCGCGCCAGCGCCTGATCGCGGAAAACCAGATCATGGAGGACGCCCGCGCCACCCTCGGACGCCTCGTACAGCAGGATCTGACGGGGGTTCTGGGCGTCGGGCAGCACCTCGGCGGCCAACTCGCTGTCCTCGAGTTGATAGGTCAATTGCACCGCGTTTTTCAGCGCACTCATGAACGTGATCAGGGTCTTGCCGTCTGCCTGGCCGTCCAGCGGCTCGATCAGCAGCACGTTGCGGGTGTCCTCCACGTAGGGAATTACGCGCTGCACCGGCACGTCGCGCCCGCCAGACTTGTTCAGTTTCTCCTCGTAACTCGTCTGCGACAGCCACTGTGAGGTTTCTGGGTCGAACAGGAAGCCGCGCTCGTGTTTGTTCTTGCGGTTGCGCCAGCCGTAATTGATGCGCCACAGCGTCGCGCCCGCGCCTGCCGTCAGCTTTAGCAAGTCCTCGCCGCTCTCGCCGTGTGCCACCGCCTCCACCCGGTCAGTAACACCGCCGCGCGAGGCGAAGCGCAGCCCGCTGCGAAGCTCGAAGCCCACGCGCTGGCGTTCCTCCTCGTCGCTGCCGATGCGCTCACGCCGCCGCGTGGCCACCGAGGTCATGCGGAACAGATTGGGCAGCGCGGGTTCCAGGCGTGCGCCGCAGTTCTCGCATACGTCCCGGGCGTCATGCTGGGTGCCGCTGTGCAGGTAACCGCACTGCTCGCAGCGCTGCGCGCCCACCACTGGCAGTTCGCTGGTCTCGCCGCGCGCCGGGACGATGACCTTGTGCGCCTCGTACTTCGCGCCGTTGTGGTACACGATGGCGTTCGGCCCGAATTCGCTGACCGCCAGAAAGCGCGGGCGCGACAGGTAACTGTCGTCGCTCTGCCTTCCACCCTTTCTGCCGAAGCGCCGCCCCGGAATGTACGCCGACAGCGGCAGCCGCGCGAAGTTGTAGCCTGGCAAAAAGCCCTCCGAGGCCAGGTAGCGGTAGGTGGAGAAGTCGGACTGCTCGCCATCCGGGTTCCGCAGTAGTTCCAGTTGGGTGCGTGCCTCACCATGCAATCGGTTGGCCTGCTCCTGCAAATGGCGCTTGCTGGCATCGGCCAGCACGGCATTGTTTAGTTTGAGTTGCGACAGGGCGCTGCGGTAGAGGTCGCGCCAGCGCTCGCAGGACCGGTCAAGTTCGCGCGCCGCTCCGCGTACGGTGAAGTCCAGCCATTCCTCGGTGTACCAGCTTGCCCTCTCCAGATGGCCGTCAAGGGCAGAGAGCAGCGCCCGCGCCCGCCGCAAGGCCCGCGCCTGCACGCCCGCGTCGGCAAAAACCCGCGCAAAGTCGTCGGCAATTTCCAGCCCCGGCTCTTCACCAGCCACGTTCAGCAACTCAGCCAGCGAGCGTGGCAGCTCAACGTTCGTCTCGGCCAGCCACAGTGCGTGGACGTGCGAACGTACTAGTGCCTCATTGCCCAGCTCTAGCCGGGGTGTGCTGACGTGGCCGCCCACCATCAGGTGCGGGCGCTGGAAAAAATACTGATCATGGTTGTTGCCAGTAGTGGCGTAGGTCAGCACCAGGGCAGGCTGCCCGCTGCGCCCGGCCCGCCCAGAGCGCTGGGCATAGTTGGCCGGGGTGGGCGGCACGTTCCGCAGATGCACCACGTTCAGGTCGCTGATGTCCACACCTAGCTCCATCGTGGGCGAGCAGAACATGGCCTGTAACTCGCCCGCACGGAAAGCGCCCTCGCGTTTTTCGCGCTCATCGGCCCTGATCTGCGCGGTGTGTTCGGCCCCCTTCAGATCGGTGAAGTTGCCCGGCGGCTCGCGGTACAGGCTGACGAAGAAGGGATTGACCCTGGGGCGCTCTGCCTCGTCGGGCCTGACCACCCTTAGCGTGTCCTCGTGGCCGCGCGTACCGGGGCCAGCATGCCAGGTGAAGGCCGTTCCCTTGAGCTGATATGTGCCCGTCCCGACTTCCTCGATGAATTCACTCAGCGCAACGGTCAGCAGATCGGTCAACATAGCCTCGGCGTCGGCGCGGCCCAGCTTCTCCCGCCAGCCCAGCGTGCCGGGGCGGGTCAGGTAGCGCCCCACCGCGCTCATCGGCCCCAGGTACAGCACGTCTTGATTGCGGCGTCCCGGTGGGCGGCTGCCCAGCATGACCACCGTGGCGGCCTCTAAGTTGCGCTGCTCGTCGGGCGGGATGTGCAGCGGACTGTCCTCGCGGATGAGTCCCAGGCTGAGGGTCAGCGTGTTCAGGTACTCGCGGTCCAGGTACGGCACTTTGACGGCCAGATTCTCGCGCAGCCAGTCCAGCACGGCTCGCGCCGCCTTCTCACGGTAGGCGGCGACGCCGTGCCGGACTTCAGCCAGCGCCGGATGCGCCCGCTCCCAGAACTCCTGCATGGCACAGATTTCGGCCAGATACGGGTATTCAAAGCGCACCAGATCGACGCGCTCTACGTTGGGAAGGGTGAGGCGACGTCCCTCAGATAGATCGCTAAATAGCGCGTAGCCGATCAAGTCCTGCGCCAGCTTGATGGTCCGGTCCCGGTCCCGGAAACGTACGTTCGGATCGGCGGCGTACTGCGCCAGATCAAGTTTCATCGCGTCGAACACTTGCCGGGCCAGCGTGTCGTGTTCCAGTGGTCCACCCTGCAAAGCGCTCACCAGCCCAGCCCGCAGCGAGGTCACGAAGACAAAATCGTTGAAGTGACCCGCCTGCAACGAGGCGTCCTGTCGATTGTCGGTGAACGACAGCACTTTGCGCGCCTGTTCAGGCAAATCGCTTTTCCGCAGGCCCTGAATGGCGGCCATCGTCAGGAGGGTGGTGGCCGTACTGCGCCCCTCGCTGGACAGGGAAGCCAGCTTGGTCAGTTTGCCCGTGCGGCCTATGTAGCTCACGCCGCAGCACAGGCAGAACCGGAAGTTGGCGTCCAGCGCGGCGGCTTCCAGTCCACCAGCCGAGACCACCTCGCCGTTGCCTTCCACCCGCACTGGTTGAGGCAGGTGCTTGCGGCGGGTGGTCTTCACGCGCAACTCTGCCTTCTTTTCCTCGATCCAGTCGCCGGGCAGACGGGTCAGCATCTCATCCTCGATGCGCGGCCAGGGCGGCGTGCCAATGTATAGGAAGCCGTCGTCCGGCGAATTTTCCTCGCGCAGGCCACCGCCGCGTGCCACAAAGGTTTCACGTCCGGTGCCCTCGTCGCGTTGGCGGCGTACGGCGTAATACTCCTGCCCGCAGTTGCGGCAGAACTCCAGCGGATAGAGCCGTAGGGCGCGGTCCGTGCCGGGCGCGTAAATCTGCCCTCGCAACGTCAGATGCTCCAGGCGTTCGGCCTGCGGGGTCAGCGGCGCGTACACCGTAGACGCCTTGCTCACGAACTGGTGCAGTCGGAAGGCCAACACCGGACGTCCGGTGGCCGGGTGATGCAGGTTGTACCCGCGCAGCAGCCGTGCCTCGATGGCACTACGGCACAACGACTCGCCCAGGCCAGTTAGCCGGTGTAGTTCCCCAGCAAGCCCTTCTTCTCCAGCTACTGCCTGCGGCGCACGTCGTTCATAGCGCCCCGTGGCAGCGTCCTGCTGGAGACCAATTCGTTCCTCCAGCCAGATCACTAAAGGGTCTTGCACGAACGCGCTGAAGGCATTCGGCACGACAGCGTGGATAGCGTCAGTGATCGCCTCCGGCGTCGCGTCGCCTACCGTGACCCGTTCCAGCGATTCACCCACCACCTGCTCCGGCCCAATGGAGACCCCAAAAATCTGCGAGGCCACCCCAGCCACTGCCGCCTGCCGTTCCAGATAAGAGGGGCTGGATGACATCGTGGCGCTGGTGCCGACGCACACGGCGTCCTCGGCTCCCAAGCGCTCACGCAGTCGCCGGATGAGCAGTGCCACGTCAGCGCCCTGCCTGCCCCGGTAGGTGTGCAATTCATCGAAGACCAGAAACTTCAGCCCACTGGCGCTGTCCACCAGCCTGGATTCCTCGTGCCGGGTCAGGATCAATTCCAGCATCATGTAATTGGTCAGCAGGATGTCGGGTGGCGAGGCGATAATTCGGTCTTTCTCTTCGCGACTCTCTTGTCCGGTGTACCGCTTGAATGTGACTGGTCCTTCCATGCCGAGAAACTTTTCCAATTCCTCAAGTTGGCTGTTTGCCAGGGCGTTCATCGGATACACCACGATGGCCTGGATACCGCGTCCGCTGCCGTGCCGCAGGACGTGATCGACAATCGGGATCATGTACGTCAATGACTTGCCTGATCCAGTGCCAGTGGTGACGACGTAGGACTGTCCTGCCCTTGCCAGTTCCGCCGCCTGCCGTTGGTGCCGGTGCAAATTGAGGGGCAAGCGCTGGCCATCGCGGGCCACGCGGAACACGTCGGCACAGCCCGCATGGAGCAAACCCTCGTCCACCAGATCGCCGACACTGCCGCCGGACTGAAAATTGGGGTTGAGCTGAACCAGCGGATCGGGCCAGAACGTCCCGTCGTTCAGGTGCCTATCGACGTATTCACGGATGTCGGCGTCGCGGATATGTACGAAGGAAGACACGTAAGCCTGGTATTCGCCGATGACGGCATTGCGGAAACTAAAGACGTTCAAAGACACTCCAGGGGTGGGTGGATGGCTGGGCGGCGGCGGCGGGTAACGAAAGCCATTGTGCCGCAATCTGGGGCATGGCACGTCACAAAATGCTTGTTCCTGCTGATCTTGCCTTTCCGTCATCCCCGGATGCGCGCCCACGTCTTCCCCAGACTTCTTGTCGTTTGGGGTCTTCCCCCGCCGCCATGTCTTCCCCGGTGAGCTAACCCCATGAATTGTCCCCACACTTGGTCATCCCCCATCCCCCATCCCTTTTCACCCCGCACCGCCCCCTACGCTGGGGCATGGCCCGCACCAAACGCAGTCGTCTCCCCGCCGTCACCGAAGCTGATAGACAGCTCACGCCCGAACTGTTGCGCCGCACCCCCAACGGAGGCTGGGCGTGGAAATGCGCCTACTGTGGGCGCTACGCCAGTGACCGCAGCGTGCGCGGCGTCCTGATCTGCCGCTGCCACGGCGGTACCACGCCTCGGCAACATGATCCATTGGCCCGCTACCTACATGAATTGAACACAGGCAAGAAGCTCAATTTCCCAGGACGTCCGATGAAGCACGGGATCTACAGCCGCCTTCCCAAGATCAAGGTGTCGGTGATCCTGGCCGATTACCACGAACGGCGGGGCAAGCAGGTCATGGCGGAGCGCGAATGGATTTGGAAAGAAATCGCGGGCACGCAAACCCTCTTGAGAGAGTGCGCTGCGAGAGAGAAGTTGCCCGACTGAGCCGACGTAGCTCTTTCACCCGTTGGGGGCAAGCCATTTCGCCTGGCTGGAATGCAGCCATCCCGGTACATTCAGGGCATGACCCAACCTGCCTTATCTCCCGCATTCGCCGACGCCCTGACGCTGGCCCACGAGTGGCACGCCACGCAGCACCGTAAGGTGCCGAAGGGCGAGACGCCCACCATTCCCTACATTTCGCACCTGCTGGGCGTGGCCTCTATCGCCCTAGAGTTCGGGGCGAACGAGCATGAAGCCATCGCCGCGCTGCTGCATGACGCCCTCGAAGATGGCCCGCAGAACATGGGACTGGATGCCGATACCCTGCGGTCCATCATCGAGAACAAGTTCGGCAAAGAGGTGGCTCATCTGGTGGACGGTGCAACAGACGCGATGCCCAAAGCCGGAGAAGAGAAAGAACCATGGCAGACGCGGAAAACGAAATACCTGGGCAAGCTATCCCACGAGCCAGCCTCGTCACTGCTGATCAGCGCCTCGGACAAGTTGCACAACGCCCGCACGATTCTGACCGACGTCATGACCCTGCCAGTAGAGGAACGGGATCACTACTTCGTGCGCTTTAACCAGGGGCAGGCCGGAACCTTGCAGTATTACCGCCTGCTGGCTGACTCGTACAGGGCTGCTCAAGGTGAGGGCGTGCTGGAGCGTCCCCGGTTGCAGGTGCTTTTTGCGGAGCTGGACCGCACTGTGTCAGCGCTGGAAGAGGCATGTGGCGTGATGGCGGACGAAGTGCGTGACTATCCGCTGCTGCGAGGGGCCACGGCAAGCTAAGGAGCAATCAACGGGTCTGCGGGGCAATGAATTTGAGCTAACCCTATGAACCGTCCCCGGCCCCCTCTGTTCAGTACCGGACAACTCGATTTCAATAGCGTCCTGAACAGCATTTTTGACATTTGAGCATTTGGTTGTCATCTGGGACGGCGAAAGGCGGCTTCTTGGAGTTATGAGACACGAAGAAGCCGCCCAAATCGACGCGATCAAGTTTGCCCAGCTCTTGAAAGAGCGCTTCCCCTTTTTGCGACGCGATACCTTGCAACGCGTCGAAGACGCCATGTGTTCGCTGATCGAGCAACGCTCTACCAATCAACAGCAGTGGTCCCAGGCCATGCCTGGGACCAGCTCCCCAGAAGCCAAGAAGAAGCGTCTGGGACGGTGTATACAG
>NZ_JNIV01000113.1 GCF_000701405.1 Deinococcus marmoris DSM 12784 | reverse complement strand
CAAACCTTTGCCTCTGCCCCTGTGGGGCAGAGGCAGTGGAGTTCAGAAGCACAACAGGCCCTGAACTATCTGTTCAGGCGCACGCACCTGATGAACTATCCCCACTACCGCACTCAGGGCTGGCCGATTGGCTCAGGGCAGATCGAAGGCATCAACAAAAGTGTGATTGGCTGGCGCATGAAGGGTTCGGGCATGCACTGGTCCCGTCCTGGGGCCAGTGGCATGGCCTCGCTTCGTGCCAACCTGAACAACATCAATCCCCTGGTGAGTCTGGATGACGTTCGCCACGCTGCCTTTCCGATCCCAGCTTAGCGGGATGCACCCATGCCCGAACTGCTCCCCGATGACTTTGAGGCGCGGCTGCACCCGCTGGATTTCCAGCCTGCTCCGCCGGGGCTGTCGCCTTTCGCAGTCGCTGCCGACGTGTTCGGGGACGGCAGCGCCTATGCGGTCAAGGTGCCGGGCCATGCGGCAGGAATGATTGCGCTGATCGTCCGCACCACGCCCGAAGCGGTGCTGGACGGTGACGGCGCGGGCCTGATGTTGCTCGCCGCCGACGCTGCCTGGAGCGTGCGGGGTCTGCGAGAGGGGTTGGAAGTTCATCCGCTGGCCCGCGTGATCTTTGACGACGCTGCTGCCGAACGCCGCAGCGCCGAACAGTTGCGCCAGTGGCTGCTGGCTCACCCTCGTGCCGGGGTCTTCGTCAGCCACGACGCGCCGGAGGCTGGACATGTCTGAAGTGCTGGACCGTCTGACCGTTCTGAAACACGCGCTGGGCGAGGGTGGTTTGATGTTCCGTGACCGCGCCACGCTGGAAAAGTATCAGGGGCGGCTGGCGACAGGGCATCTGCGCTGGGTGGCGGCGCACAGTCCCTTCACCGCCCAGCGGTTCCTGAACGCGGGGCTGGGTCTGGGGCAGTGGCGCGAGTTACCGCCCGTGGGGAAGGCGGAGATGATGGCCCATTTTGATCAGCTCAACACCGCCGGGCTGTACCTGAAAGAGGTGCTGGAAGTTGCCCGCCGCGCCGAGGACACCCGCGATTTCACGCCCACGCTGCCCACGCCGCGCGGCCCCGTTACGGTGGGCCTGTCCAGCGGCACCAGCGGCAACGCGGGCGCGTTCGTGGTGTCGCGCGCCGAGCGCTTGCAGTGGGCCGGGGTGGTGCTGCGGCATCTGCTGCCCGCTTTCCCACTGGGCCTGCTGAAACGGCAGCGTGTCGCCTTCCTGCTGCGTGCCGACGGTGGCCTGTATCGCAGCGTGGGCAGCGGGCGGCTGGACTTCAACTTTCTGGACCTGCTGCGCCCGCTGGACGAACTGGCTGCCGATCTGAGTGCCTACAGTCCCACGTTGCTGATCGGTCCGCCCAGCGTGTTGCGCGCCCTGCTGGACGCCGGGGCCAAAGCACAGCCCGAGAAGGTGGTCAGCGTGGCGGAGGTGTTGGAGGACGATGACCGGGCGGCGCTGGAACGCGGCTTCGGTCCGGTGGTGCAGGTCTATCAGGCTACCGAAGGACTGCTGGGCCTGCCCTGCCCACACGGAAATCTGCATCTCAACGAGGCGCACGTTCACTTTGAGTTTGAGGCAGCGGGAGACGAATATCTCCGTCCCATCCTGACCGACTTGAGACGCATCACCCAGCCGATGGTCCGGCACCGCCTGGACGATCTGCTGGTGCTGGCGGACGGCTGTTCGTGTGGGCTGGCTTCCCGCCGCGTGCTGCGCGTGGCCGGGCGGCAGGACGATGCACTGGACCTGCCGGGAGCATCGGGGCGCGTCAAGATCTGGCCCGACTTCCTGCGTGGAGCCATGAACCGCGTTCCCGGTCTGCGCGAGTACCGGGTGGAACAGACTGGGCCAGCCGAACTGCGTCTGTTGATTCAGCCTCTCACTCCTGAAACTCAGCGGGAGGCGTGTGCCCAGGTTCGCCGCGCGTTGGAGCGGGGTGGGGGAGACATTGCGCGCATTCAGCTTACTGTTCAGCCATTGCCCGCTCCAGCGCCGGGTGTCAAGCGTCGCCGGGTCAGCCGTCTCTGGCTGCGTGGTGAAACGGGAGAATCGCCATGAATCAAGTTCTCGGTCTGCGAATCCTGTCCACCGCCCAGGCGCTGCCCGCCCGCGTGGTCTCTACCGCCGAGGCCGCTGCCCTGTGCGGGATGCCCCCCGAAATCGCCGTCAAGCGCACGGGTGTTCACGAACGCCGCTGGCTGTCCGGTTCCGAAACGGCCCTGACCCTGGGCGCACAGGCCGCGCGGGAGGCGGTGGCGGCAGCGGGATTGGAAGTGTCCCAGATCGACACCCTGCTGAATGCCAGCGGCAGCCAGCTCCAGCCCATCCCGGACGGCGCGGCGCTGTTTGCCCGCGAGCTGGGCCTGCGCGGCGCGGCCACCTACAGCATTCACGGCACCTGCCTGAGCTTCTTGCTGGCGCTGAACCACGCAGCCCTGCTCATTGGTGCGGGTCAGGCAAAGCATGTCCTGATCGTCAGCAGTGAGGCGGGCAGCCCTGGCCTCAACTTTGCCCAGCCGGAGAGTGCGCTGCTGATCGGGGACGGCGCGGCGGCAGTCGTCGTCGGCCCCGCCGCGCGTGACGGCCAGGGCATTCACGCCATGCGCGTCGCCACCTACCCGGAAGGTGCGGACCACACCCGCATTCGCGGCGGCGGCTCCCTGCTCTCGCCCCGGCACCCGGACGCCTTGCCAACCGACTTCACCTTTGACATGCACGGCCTCTCGGTCCTGCGGCTGGTCTCGCAGGTGGTCCCCGATTTTCTGGAGACGCTGCGCCCCGGCCTCAGCACTGGACTGCCCGGCATTGACCGCGTCGTGCCCCATCAGGCCAGCGCGGCGGGTCTGGACCTGATGCGCCGCTACGGCTGGCCCGCCGAGCAGACCGAGGTGACGCTCACGCACCTGGGGAACGTGATCGCCGCCAGTCTCCCGCTCACGCTGCATGGGGCGCTGACTTCAGGCCGGGCAGGAGAGGGCGACACGTTGCTGTTCGCGGGAACTGGGGCCGGACTGATCGCGGGTGGGATAATTCTGCGGCTGTGACTGGATGAATTCTTCTCCAGACTTCAATGCTTCAGAACAGCGTCCCCGAATGTTCCACGATCAGCAGCGCCGCGTCTGCCGGGGCCAGAGCTGAAGTGTCGATTCGGATGGCATCGGGCGGCAGTGACAGTATCCCGGACGTTGCCAGCGAAGTCCGCAGGATGGCTGGATCACGCAGCTTGGCCCGCTCCAGACGTTCGGGCAGAGATAAACGGCGTTCCAGTTCATCTATGTCGCAGTCCAGCCAGACGGGAATGTACCGGACAGCTCTGGCTTGCGCGAGGTCACGCACCAGTTGCAGGGCCGCTGACCCAGATGGACGGTTTGTCAGATAGCTCGTGAAAATCTGGCTCACGTCGCGTGGGGCAAGGCGAGCAGCCTCCAGCCCCAGCTTGCGAACCTGCGCCGCCAGCGCGTGGATTTCCTCCGGGATGGGCCGCAGGCCGTCCGCACCATAAGGCTTGAATACGGCGTCGTTGAACAGGTGGTTGTCCAGCAACACCGTGCCCGTCAGCGCCGAGAGCCTCAGCCCGATGGTCCGTTTGCCGCTGCCGGGTGGTCCGACGAGATGGAAAATATGGCCCATGTCCCCAGCTTATCGGTGACAAGAACGTACGCTTGTCTGCCAACGGGCTGGCAAACGAAAACGCCCCAGCCGAAGCGGGGCGCTCAGTCCTGCAAATCTTGTTATTCCAGCACGGCCTTGTGCGTGATTTCCACGTTGCCCTGCATGACCTTGCTCAGGGGGCACATCTCGGCAGCCTGGGCCACGTACTTGTCGAAGCCCGCCTGATCGATGCCGCCCACCTTGCCGCGCACGTCCAGCCGCATGGCGCTGACCTTGAAACCGGGGCCGTCCTTGACCATCTCGCAGGTGGCTTCGGTCCGCACGTCCTGCGGGTCATGGCCGTCGCCTGCCAGCATCGCGCACAGTTGCATGGTGAAGCATCCGGCGTGCGCGGCGGCCAGCAGTTCTTCCGGGTTGGTGCCGGTCCCGTTCTCGAAGCGCGTGCCGAACGAGTACTGCGCGTCCTTGACCGTGCCGCTCTCGGTGCTGATGTTGCCCTTGCCGCCCTTGAGGTCGCCCATCCACTGGGCATTCGCCTTTCTCGCAATGTCTGCCATGCGCCCAGTCTGCGCCTCTGCCCCTGCGCGCCGTGATGAGGCCGGTTTACGCAGGCTTTATCAGGGTCACCGCATGGGGGACGCTACACTCCCGTCATGGAACATCAGGAATGGAAGGTGCCGGGTGTGCCCGTCAGCGGCTACGTCTGGAAGGCCCAGCACCCACAAGGACAGCAGCCACGCGGCGCAGTGCTGATCTCGCATGGGGTGGGGGAATACGCGCAGCGTTATGTGGAGCGCTACCACGCCCTGATTCCCACACTGGTAGAGGCCGGGTTCACCGTCTACGCCTACGATCAGCGCGGTCACGGCCATTCCGAGGGGCGGCGCGCGGTGGTGGATCTGAACGTGCTGGTGGAGGACCATCTGAAAGCCCGCGAGGCGTTGCGGGGCCGTCCCGGTGACGACTCGCCGCTGCCGCTGTTTGCGCTGGGCCACAGCATGGGCGGTCTGGTCACGGCGGCCAGCGCGTCCCGCGATCCGCGCGGCCTGAGCGGGGTCATTCTGTCCAGCCCGTCGCTACTGATGGGCGAGAAAGAGCCGGGCTGGCTCAAGACCCTAGCCCCTCTGCTGGCCAAAGTGTTTCCCGCCGCGCCTGTCCGGGATCTGGGAACGGATGGCCTGTCCCGCCTGCCCGATGAGGTTGCTGCCTACGAGGCTGACGAACTGGTGTACCACGGCAAGGTCCGCGCCCTGACCGCCGCCAGCATGGTGGGCCTGAGCGGCAGGCTATGGGCCGGTTATCCCAACTGGAAAATCCCCACCCTGGTCTTTCACGGCGCGGCGGACAGGATCACCGATCCGGCGGGCAGCCAGCGCTTCTTCGACATGGTTGCCAGTCCCGACAAGACCCTGATCATGAAAGAAGGCGGCTACCACGAACTCCTGAACGACGAACCGCGCGGGGAAATCCGCGCGGCGCTGCTGAAGTGGCTGCTGGACCGTTCCTGATCCAGAGGCTGGAGGGGAAAGAGACCAATGCCGATCAGATCGAGCAGGAGAAAAACGGGTTCCGTCTCAGCCTTCATCCTGTGCGGGCGTTCAGTGCGCCGCAGTTTTGGCAGGCCGCAGGTGCATCACGGCCACGATGATTCCCCCCAGCAGCACGCCCACGAGGGCGGACCCCAGCGTTTCTACCAGCCACTCCACCACCGCCCCCGCGAAGGGAATGGCCTGACCCGCCGCCACGGCCAGCCCGTGCAGGGTGTCGGCGGGCCAGCTCAGGCCGAACTTGTCCAGCCCGTCGGTGATGATGTGGCCGCCCACCCACAGCATCGCCGCCGTGCCGATCACCGAGAGGGCCGACATGACCACGGGCATTCCCTTGACCAGTCCGCGTCCCACGGCCTGCGCCGCCCTGGAACCGCTGGACGCCAGCCGGACGCCGAAGTCGTCGGTCTTGACGATCAATCCCACCACGCCGTAGACCAGCGCCGTGATCATCAGGGCCACCACCACCAGGATCAGCGCGCGGGACACGAACGGCTCGCCCGCCACTTCCGCCAGCGAGATCGCCATGATTTCCGCCGACAGGATGAAATCGGTGCGGATCGCGCCCGCGACCATCTTTTCCTCGTGGGCGGCGCTGGCCAGCTTGATGACTTCCTCTTTGGCCGTGTCATGGTGGCCAGAGACCGCCTCGTACAGCTTCTCTGCTCCCTCGAAACAAAGGTAGGCCCCGCCCACCATCAACAGCGGGTTCAGCGCCCACGGCAGAAACTGGCTCAGCAGCAGCGCGGCGGGCAGGATGAACACGAGCTTGTTCTTGAGCGACCCCTTGGCGATGCGCCAGATGATCGGCAGTTCGCGGTCCGGGGTAAAACCCGTGACGTAGCGGGGCGTGACTGCCGTGTCGTCCACCACGATCCCTATGGCCTTGACCCCCGCCTTACTCGCCGCCGCGCCGATGTCGTCGATGGACGCGGCGGCCAGCTTGGCCAGCGCGGCCACATCGTCGAGCAGGGCCACCAGACCGCCGCTCAACGGCCCACATCCCTGATCAGGGCAGAAAGACGAAACAGGGTGAGCGGGAGAGGCCAGAGGGTCATCAGGGTTGTTATCCTAGCAAGACCGGGGCATCCACCCCCAGTACCCTCTTCTACAATACGTTTCCGAATGCGAACGCCCGCCCGCCTCCAGACCCGGTCCCACCACTCGCCCCTGCCGCTGCGCCGCCTGCTGGTGGTGTCACGGCCCGCGCTGTGGATCAACACGGTGGGCACGCTGGTCACGGGCGTGTGGCTGACCGGGCGGCTGTACACGCTGGACCCCGGCGTGCTGGCGCTGCTGTTGTACCTGACCCTGCCGTTTAACCTGCTGATCTACGGCCTGAACGATCTGTCTGACCGCGAGGAAGACGCCCGCAGTTCCCGCAAAGGCGGCTGGCAGGGCGCGCGGCTGACCGTGGCCGAGGGCGGCCCGCTGCTGACGGCCACGCTGGCGATCAACCTGCCCGCGCTGGTGGGGCTGGCCGTGCTGCTGCCGCCCGCCGCTTCCCTGCTGCTGGCCCTGTCCGCCGTGCTGTTCGCGGCCTATAGCCTGCCGCCGCTGAGGTTGAAGGGCCGCCCGTTTCTGGACGGCCTGAGCAACGTGGCCTACGCCCTGCCGCTGGCGCTGCCCGCGCTGGCGCTGGGAACGCCTGTGCCGTGGTGGCCCCTGCTGGCACTGATGGCCTACGCGGTGGGCAAGCACGCCTTCGACGCCGCGCAGGACATCCCCGCTGACCGCGAGGCCGGGACGCGCACGGTGGCGACGGTCCTGGGCGTGAGGGGAACGGCGGCCTATGCGTTGGCGTGGTTTGCCGTGGCCGGGGCGCTGCTGCTGCCCGTGTCCCTGCTGACCGCCGCCGCGTTGTGGCTAACCTGCGGCGGTATGGCTGTGGCGCTGCTGCGTGATCCCACCCCCGTGCGGGCCGCCCGCCTGTACCCGCTGAGCATCGTGACCCCCTGGATCGTCGGCGCAGTAGCGGGTGTGGGTCTGGTCTACCTGCTGGCCCGTGGCCTGTGGACCGGAATCTGAAGTCTGATCTGAGCGTCGGCATCCTGGGCGGAGGGCTGGCGGGACTAGCGCTGGCCTGTCTGCTGGCGGGGCGGGGACACCGCGTCACCGTCTACGAGCGGGACCGCGCGGGTGGCAAACTGCGGCGGGAAAAAGTTGGGGGATTGGTCTTTGATACTGGCCCCAGCCTGTTTACATTTCCAGGCGTGTGGGAAAGCTATTTACAGCGGCTGGGCGAGGCGGACACGCTCCATCTTCAACCGCTGCCGGGCGGACTGGGGATTCACTACACTCCATTCGGCCCCGTGCCTTTGCCTGTGCCGCCGGGCCACCCACTACACGCGTCCTGGGAAAAGTACCGCGCGAAGGTTCAGCCCCTCGCGCCCCACATCGTTTCTCTCCTGACCACGCCGCCGCGCCTGACCGATCCGGCTTTTCTGCGGGCCAGTCAGGCGCTGTTCAACGTCGTCGGCCCGCACCTCACCGCCGAGAGCTGGATTCGTGCCCAAAAACTCCCGCCCACGCTGGCCCACGCCATTCGCACACACGCCCTGAACGCGGGTCTGTCGCCTGTCGATGCGCCCGCCCTGTATGCGCTGATTCCAGCGCTGGTGAGCGCAGAAGTTTTCCGGCCTGAACGGGGGATGGGTAAGTTGCTGGACGCCCTGCTTGGATTTGCTGCGGCGCGCGGTGTGGAGATTCAGGAGGGAGTGGAGGTCACGGCAGTAAACGGCTTCACCCTAACGCTGAGTGGCGGCAAGACAGTCCAGCATGATCTCCTCGTGAGCGCGGTTGATCCGCACCGACTAGCAAAGTTGCGCGGCCTGCCCGCCGTTTCTCCCAAATCAAAACGGACAGTCAGTGGCGTGGCGATCTACGCGGCTCTGCCCGAACGTGCGCCACTGGCCGCCACTTCCATCATTCCGCCGTCAAACTTTCAGACTTTCCGCGCCGCCATCCGGGCCGGAGCCTTGCCGCCGGATACGCTGGCCCTCACTCACGCCGAGGGGCGCAAGCTGGCCGTGCTGCTCACTGCCCCCGCCACCGCGCGCCCGCTGGGGCTGGGGCATCCCTGGGTCCGCGCTCAGATAGAGCGTGTGGAACAGATTTTAGGAGTGCCGGGGCTGCTGGCCTCTGCCGATGAAGTGCTGGCCCTGACCCCCGGACACTACGCGGCGGGCGGTCATCCCGGCGGCGCGATTTACGGCGCAGCCCTGCCGGTGTGGCGCGGCGGCCCCTTCCACCCACAGCCCTACCGCCTGACGCCCCGGCTCTGGCAGGTGGGAACAGGCGTCCACCCCGGCGGCGGCATCCCAGCGATTCTGGGCGGCGCGCTGATGGTGGATACGCTGCTTGCCAGGATATGAAAAAAGCCCCCTCCGCAGTGGAGAGGGCCGGGTGTGGAGTCTGTCTTACCAGCGTTCCGTCACCGTCTTGAGCTGCATGAAGTACGCCAGATAATCCGGCCCACCGGCTTTGCTGTCGGTGCCGCTCATGTTGTAGCCGCCGAAGGGCTGCACGCCCACGATGGCCCCGGTGATCTTGCGGTTGAAGTACAGGTTGCCCACTTCCAGTTCCTGGCGGGCCTGCTCCAGCCGGGCGCGGTTACGGCTGCACACGCCGCCGGTCAGGCCGTACTCGGTGGAGTTGGCGATGTCCAGCGCATCCTGCCAGTCCTTGGCGCGAATGACCGAGATCACTGGCCCGAAGATTTCCTCCTGCGCCATGCGGGCTTCGCGCTTCACGTCGCCGACGATGGTGGCCTGGACGTAGTAGCCCTGCTTGCCATTGCACTCGCCGGGGGCCTCGCCGCCCAGCAGCACCTTGCCTTCCTGCGGCGCAATCTCCAGATAGCCCTTGATCTTGTCAAAGCTCATCTGGTTGACGACGGCGGTCACGTTGGCGTTTTCCTCGCCCGTGCCCATTTTCAGCTTGCTTGCACGTTCCACGAAGCCGTTGACCACGTCGTCGTACACGGCGTCCACCACGATCAGGCGGCTCATGGCGCTGCATTTCTGGCCGTTGAAGCCGAACGCGCCCTGCACGGCGGCGGTAATCGCCACTTCCAGATCGGCGGTCTCGTCCACGATCATACCGTCCTTGCCGCCCAGTTCCAGCACCACTTTCTTGATCCACTTCTGGCCGGGCTGCACCTTGGCCGCGACTTCGTTGATGTGCAGGCCCACCGCGCGGCTGCCTGTGAAGGTAATAAAGCGTGTTTTGGCGTGCGTGGTCAGGTACTCGCCCACGTCCTTGCCCACACCGGGCAGGAATTGCAGCACCCCGGCGGGCAGGCCAGCCTCGTACATGATGTCGGCGATGAATCCAGCGATCAGGCCGCTGTCCTCGGCGGGTTTGGCGATCACGCAGTTGCCCACCACTATGGGCGCGGCCAGCATGCCCACGAAGATGGCGCAGGGAAAGTTCCACGGGCTGATGCTGACGCCCACGCCCAGCGGCAGCGACATCAGGCCGTTTTCCTCGCCTTCAAACCAGGTGGTCTCGCTGCTGCCGAAGCCCGAATACTTCATGGCGCTGCGGGCGTAATACTCCAGAAAATCGATGGCCTCGGCCACTTCCACGTCGGCCTCGGCGTAGTTCTTGCCCACCTCAATGCTCATCAGGGCGCAGGCTTCCAGGTGGCGGCGCTTAAGGATGGCCGACGCCTTCAGCAGAATGCGGGCGCGGGCGTCCATGTCCCAGGTTTTCCACGTCTCAAACGCCTTCCATGCCCCCTGCAAGGCGCGTTCGGCGTCCTCGATGGTGGCCTTGGCCGTCGTTCCCACCACCTCGGAGGTGTCGCAGGGGTTCAGAGAGGTCAGCTTCTCAGCGGTGTCCACACGCTCGCCGTCAATGACCATCGGGTAGTGCTTGCCCACCAGCTCGGCGCGGACCTTTTTGAGGGCGGCCTCGTAAGCCTGCACGTTCTCGGCTTTGGTGAAGTCAATGAAGGGCTGGGGGCGGTAATCCTGAATTTTAAGCATGGGAGTCTCCTTGAAGTCGTGGGGGTTGCGATCTGCAAAATCACTGTTTTGAACGGTCTCAGCCCTTGAGCATGCCCTTCAGGATGAACATCACGTTGGCTGGACGCTCGGCGATGCGGCGCGAGAAATAGGGATACCAGTCGCGCCCGTAGGGGATGTAGGCCCGCACACGGTAGCCCGCCGCCGCCAGTTCCTTTTGCAAGTCGCGGCGCACGCCGTAGAGCATCTGGAATTCGTAGGCGTCCTTCTCGATGCCGTGGGCCAGGGCAAAATGCTTGACATCCTCGATGATGCTCTCGTCGTGCGTGCCGATGTTGACGTAGTTTCCGGCCTTCATATGCGCGTAGACCAGTTTGCGGTAACTGGCGTCCACGTCGGCCTTGTCGGGCATGGCAACGCTTTCGGGTTCCAGATACGCGCCCTTCACGATTCGCAGGTTGGGCGAGAGGTCATCCAGGCTGTCGCGGTCCGCTTCGGTGCGGTAGAGGTAGCTCTGCAACACCGTGCCGACGTGCTGCGTGCCGAACTCCTCGGCCAGCGTGCGGAACTGCGAGAGGGTCTGGTCCACGCGCGGGTGATCTTCCATGTCCAGGCAGATAAAGCCGCCGTATTCCCTGGCCTTGCCCACGATGCGCCGTCCATTGGTCAGGCCCAGATCCTGGCCGTCCACGGTCTGGCCCTGGCCCACGGCGGACAGCTTGACGCTGGCGTAGGGCATGACCCCGGCGGCGTGCGCGGCGTCCAGCAGATGCAGCACCTTCTCTGCAAACTCGTTGGCCTTGTCCGGCGAGGCCACGAACTCGCCCAGGAGGTCCAGGTTGCCCTGAATGCCCTCGGCTTCCAGTTCCTTGACGGCGGCAATCGCGCCCTCCACCTCTTCCCCGGCCACGAAGCGCTGCGCCAGCCCCCAGCCCTGCTTGCGGACGATGTTTTCCACGAACTTCTGCCCCGAAACGGTCAGGACGGCCTTGCGGTAAATCTGGTCAATCATGGGAAAGCTCCTTTGGAGAGATCTGAGGGTCTGGGTGTCGGCAGTCTGAGGGTCAGGGATTCATGTGTCAGGTCTTCATGTCTCGGGATTCATTTCATTGACCACTAAAGCGGCAAAGGTGCGGACGTGCAGGCGGGCGGCCTCGCGGGCGGCGGGGGCGTCGCGGTCCAGCACGGCTTTCAGGATGGCGGCGTGCTGCGCTGCCGTGTCCGGGTGGGCATTGTAGGTGCGGGTCTGGTGCTTGATCAGGGCCACACGCTGCTCCAGATCGCGGGCCAGATCGCCCAGCGCGGCGTTGTGGGCCGCCAGAGCAATGACGCGGTGAAAACTCAGGTCCAGCCGGGTTTGCTGGCGGTAGTCGCCGCCCTTGGCCGCGTTGACCTCAGCCAGTGCGGCGCGCAGGGCAGCGGCGTCGGCGGCGGTGTGGGCGGCGGCGGCCAGCGCAGCGCCCAGCCCGTCCAGCTCCTCGCGCACGGCGTAGGTGTCGCGCGCTTCCTGAGCGGTCACCGTGCGGACGCGCACACCCTTGTTGGCCTCCGCCACCAGCAATCCGTCCTGGGTCAGCCGCATGATCGCCTCGCGGATCGGGGTGCGGGACACGCCCAGACGTTCGCCCAGCTCTACCTCGCCGATGCGTTCGCCGGGGGCGATTTCGCCGTCCAGTACGGCGCGGCGTAAGTGTTCGTACACGCCGTCACGCACCAGCACAGGCCGCGCGAAGGCAACGGGCGCGTGGTGCACGGCAAGGATCATATGGATATTGTATACAATATTCCTGAGGCCGGATGAGAGTATTCAGGGCCACCCGTCGTCCTTATTCCTGGTCCTCGGCTGCGCTGTCCCCCTCTCCCTGGGCCAGACGCCGCACCACTGCCAGCGTGAACAGGAACAGCAGCGTGGCCCCGGTGGCCAGCACGTACAGGTGCAGCCCGCAGGCCACGCCTACCCCCGCTGTCACCAGCAGTCCCGCCGCCGTGGTCAGCCCTTTGGCCTTCTGTCCCCGATCCGAGAAAATCGCGCCCGCGCCCAGAAAGCTGATGCCGCTGACCACTGCGCCCAGCAGCCCGATCATGTCGAAGCGCACGCCGTCGTCATCGGTGCCGAACGAGGTGATCAGCGTTTCGGCCAGGACCACGAACAGCGCCGCGCTCATGCCCACCAGCATGTGCGTCCGCAGGCCCGCGCTGCGGCGCATCCGCTCGCGCTCCCAGCCAATCGCGCCGCTGAGGACGAAGGCCACCAGCAGCCCCTGCATCAGCTTGAGTTCGTTCCAGCAATGGTTCGGACAGTTTTGACGAAAAGTAGGGGTGGCCCAAAAAACGGGTCTCCGGTAGGGTGAGGTTCTCAAGCCCACACCCAAGGAGACCCAATGACTATTTTACCTGTGCTGCTCACCCTGCTCAATCTCCCCGCTGCCCAACAGCGTTTTTTCCTCCACCTGATGCCGGTGTGGCAGGCCATTCCTGGCCGAATCAATGCCCTGAATCTCAGCCGTTACAGCGGACTCCACGAACGTACCTTCCGCCGATGGTTTCAAAAGGCCCTCCCGTGGAATACGCTCCAATGGAGCGTACCGGAACTCCTCGTGCGGCTGG
>NZ_JNIV01000112.1 GCF_000701405.1 Deinococcus marmoris DSM 12784 | reverse complement strand
CGGTCTGCTTGAAGCTGTTCCCGCGCGTCACGTGCTCCACGATGCTCTCCACCCGCTCACAGGGGAGCTTCACGTTCCACAGGGCGGTGCCTTTGCGTTCACTGAATTCCCGGGCGCAGGTCGAGCAGCGGAGCAACCGGCGTGGCCCCGAGCGCGTGTCGTACCACTTGCGGTGACGAATATTCCCGAGACCTGGCTGGCCAGCGGCTGGACAAGCAGGGTTGAGGCAGCGGAAACTGTCAAGTGAGGGTGATTGCATACGTCCGGGGATACGCCCCGGACGCCCCTCATGTCAGGCATGTCGGTTATGATTCCAGCCTTCTACCTGCCACCGGGTCTGACCCTTTATAAACGCGCTCTTAAAGCACGCCCCGGTAAATCTGGTCCAGGGTCAGCACCTGTCCCAGACAGGGAACGTCCACCTGCCCCGCGCCCCGGTGTTCGCGCATGGTCCATTCCTTACCGTTGCGCTGATATTCCACGACGTAGCGTTCGTCCTGCGACACCAGCAGGTAGGTTTGCAGGGTGGGAATAGCGGTATAGACGGCGTATTTGTGGCGGCGGTCATTGTGCACCGTGCTGGTGGAGAGAACTTCGGCCAGCAGGCACGGGGACGACTCGTGATAGCGCCCCGGCTGATCGCCGCCGCAGACCAGCATCACGTCGGGGTAAAAGTAACTGGACGCGCCAGAGACGAAGAGCTGCATGTCGGACTGGTACACGCGGCAGCCCTGCCCATCCGCGTCTGGCAACAGTGCCGCCGCAATCCGCAAACTGATTCGCCCATGTTCGCTGCTCGCCCCCGCCTGAGCATGCAGCGGGTACACGAAACCGCCCACATACTCGCGCTTATAAGGACTCTCGCGCTCGGTTCGCAGGTAGTCCTCCACGCTGATGGCTTTCGGGGCGGCGTCTGTCATAGGGCTATTTTACGCCCCTACTTCTCGAAGCCGTGCGGATGCCCCTTGTGCCAGTTCCAGGCCGTCTGCACGATCTCCTGCAAGTCGGTGAACTGCGGCGCAAAACCCAGCTCCTGGACGATCTTCGTGGCATCAGCCACCAGCCGGGGCGGATCGCCTGCGCGGCGGGGGGCGATCTCGCGGTCCAGCGGCGTGCCCACCACCGCGTCCACGGCATCCAGCACCTGCTTGACGCTGAAGCCGTGGCCCAGACCCACGTTGTAGGTAGCGGCGTCGGTCTTTCCAGCATTCAGCGCCTCCACCGCCAGCACATGCGCGTCGGCCAGATCCTGCACATGCACGTAATCGCGGATGCAGGTGCCATCGGGCGTGTCGTAATCCTCGCCGAAGATCATCATCTTCTCGCGCTGGCCCAGGGCGGTCATGCACGCCAGTTCGATCAGATGCGACTGGCTGGGATGTGCCTCGCCGATGTCCCCGGCGGGGGCCGCGCCGCAGACGTTGAAGTACCGCAGGATCGTGTAGGGCAGGCCGTGCGCGGTATGAAAGGCGTGGATCATGCGCTCGGTCATCAGCTTGGTCTCGCCGTAGACGCTTTCAGGCTGCATGGCGGCGTCTTCGGGGATCGGCACGGCGTCGGTGGTGCCGTAAACGGCGGCGGTGCTGGAAAAGACCAGCGGCACCTTGCGGGTGTCCACGATGGCTTGCAGCAGGTTCAGACTGCCCACCACGTTGTTGCGGTAGTAGCGGGCCGGGGCGCGCATGCTCTCGCCCACCTCGATCAGCGCGGCAAAGTGGATCACGGCGTCGGGCTTGTGGGCCTCCAGGGCGGCCTTGACGCTGGGATAGTCCAGCAAGTCGGCCCTGACCAGTTCCACGCCATTGGTCAGGGCTTCAGCGTGACCGCTGGAGAGATTGTCCAGCACCACCACGCCGTGCCCCGCCGCCCGCAATTGCCGGACCGTATGTGAACCGATATACCCCGCGCCACCCACCACCAGAAGTTTCATCGGCACTCAGGGTAGCAGGGCAAGGAAGCAAGACGGACGAAAAGAAGGCTGGCGGACGAGTCGATGTCGTCCGCCAGCCTTCCAGGGTGGTCTGCGTTCAGTTCATGATGCGGCGTGCGCCGTTGTAGCGGCTGGCCCAGTACGCGTTGGCGAACAGCGGCTCGATGACGGTCCGGCCCCGGTAGCTGTTGGCGTTGGCCATCATGCCGTCGCCCACGTACAGGCCCACATGGCTGGCGGTGCGGCCCATGGTGTTGAAGAACACCAGATCGCCCGAGCGCAGGTCACGGCGGCTGACCGCGTAACCGCTGCGCCACTGCGAGGCGGCGGTGCGCGGAATGCTGATTCCCATGCTACGGAACACGCTCTGGGTGAAGCTGGAGCAGTCCAGACCGTTTCTGCCGCTGCCGCCCAGGTTGTAACGCACACCCAGGAAACGGGCGGCGGCGGTCCGCACGAACGCGCCGCCAGAGTTGGTGGCGGCGGGCGCGGCGCGGGCAGGCGCGGCAACGGTGGCCCCGCCGATGTTCAGCTTCTGCCCGATCTGGATGGTGCTGCTGCTCAGGCCGTTCAGGCGCATCAGTGTTCCGGCGTCCGTACCCGTGGCCCGCGAGATCGCAGACAGGGTGTCACCGCTCTTGACGGTGTACGTGGAGGCCAGGGCAGCGGGGCTGATCAGGGCGGCGAAAGCGAGGGGCAGAAGCAGGCGGGAGTAAGTCATCGACCCCAGAAGTTTATCCCAACTTTATTTATTTGTTCTTAATTCTCGAACTTAAACGTCACCTTTATGCGCCTATACGTTGTTTATGCGTCCGTGCCAGAGACACATGAGGCGAGAATCCGGCGTCTGGCTCAAGCTTCTCAGATTTCAGCTCATGTTCGGCGGGGTAGCAAAAGTGCCGACAGTCACAGCCTGAACCCCTTTTGCACGATTTGCCACTCTCTCATCTTACTCATGTGTCGAAAATGTGTTCGCTGAGACCGATTGCGGGCCTGTTTTCGGGTCCGCACTCCAGGCATTCCCACGCGGACCGCAGGACTTCTGCGGGGCCAGCCTCCTATACTTGGCGCAGGCCACCACCGCCCGATTGCCCACAGCCCGACCGCCCAATCTGGAGGACCGATGAAGGAACCCATGACCACCGATCAGCTCCTGCAAGGTCTGAAGCACTACCGCCGGATTGCCCGCCAGGACATGCTGCGCGCCCCCGAGACACCCTGGCCGGACGCCTTCTTGAAACACGCCGAATGCCGCCGCGAGGTCTATGTGGCGCTGGGGACCTACGCCGAGAAGCACGCGCCCGACGACGTGATTGCCCACGCCCTGGAACTGTACGAGGCCATTCCGTTTTCCACCGGCACGCCCGAGAACGAACATCCCGATCTGAAGGGCCGCGAGAACGCGCTGGAGAATTTCTTTCTGCTGGTGGGCCTGGACCCCAAGACCCGCCGCGAGGCCCGCAGCCGCCGCCCCAAACTGGCCGCGTCGCCAGAAGCTGCGTCTCCAGCAGGAGTCACGGCTGGAAGCTGACGCCGCCCGCCAGATGACTTCACGCAGGGCCGCATTGCAGGCGCTGGAGTTGCGGAGCGTGGGCTGCGTCGCCTGCCTCCTGCGCCCCGGCTGCACCGGGGTGGTGGTGGCCGAGGGCGACCCCTCTGCCCGGCTGGTCATTGTCGGCGAGGGGCCGGGGCGCGAGGAAGACCGCCTTCGCCGCCCTTTTGTGGGCCAGGGTGGAGAACTGCTGGACCGCATCCTGGCCTCGGCGGGAATCGCGCGGGATGAGGCATACCTGACCAACACCGTTCGCTGCCGCCCACCCGGCAACCGCACCCCCCGGCCCGATGAGATCGAGACCTGCACGGACCTGTGGCTGGACGCCCAGCTCTCCTTTTTGCGCCCCCGCATCATCCTGAGCCTGGGCAACACCGCCACCCAGCACCTGCTGAAGACCGGGCGCGGTGTCGCCAGCCTGCGCGGCCAGTGGTTCGGATCCACGCACAGCGACGGAAAGGGCGGGACGTATGAGGCGCTGCTGATGCCAATGTTTCACCCCGCCTACCTGCTGCGAAATGCCGCCCGCACTCCCGGCAGTCCCAAAGCGCTGACCTGGCGTGATATCCGCGAGGTGGCCGCCGTGCTGCGCGGCGAGAAGGAGCCGGGGGAACTGGCGCAGCTCAGGCCGCCGGAGATGGACGGTCAGCCGGGGCTGTTCTGAAGTTCTGGCCCCTGATGCGTGATGAGTGTCACTCTGGGTTGATCGGCGTCAGACGATGTGACTGACGCAAGGGCCTGACTGTGGTCCTGACTTGCGTGAAAGTGGCCATACCGCCGCATGTCCATTCCAGAATTGAAATCCTGGAGGACGCCCGGCCCTCCCCCGCCCCGTACACTGACGCCCATGCCCCATCCTGAATTCGTCGGACTCGTCAATTCTCTTCAGGCCACCGCCGAGGCCGCGCTGGGCGATCTGAACGCCGCCACGGCCAGCGCCGCTCGCGACGGGTTGTTGCAGGAGGGCCGCGCCCGCCAGACCGCTGAGCGCAGTTTAAAGCTGCTGACCATGCTGGCCGATAAGACGCGCGGCAATCTGGATTTTGCAGAGGCCGATCTGCTGACCGGGGCGATTTCCAGCCTGCGCGAACGGCTGGGCAGCGGCACACAGAGCAATGACCCACAGGGCAACTAGTGCGCGCCGTCATCCAGCGCGTGAACCACGCCATCTGCACCGTGGCGGGCGAGGTCACTGGGCAGACCGGGCCAGGATTGCTGGTCCTGCTGGGCGTCGCGCCGGGGGACAGCGCCAAGACCGCGAAAGCCCTGGCGGCCAAGATTGCCAAATTGCGAATCTTCGGCGACGATGCGGGCAAGATGAACCGCAGCGTTCTGGACTGTGTTGCTCAGGGGCAGGGCGGCGGCATTCTGAGCATCAGTCAGTTCACGCTATACGCCGACACCCGCGCAGGCAACCGCCCCAGCTTCATCGGCGCGGCCCCGCCTGAACACGCCCGCGAGCTGTACGGCACGTTCAACGCCGCCCTGCGCGACCTGGGTTTAACGGTGGGCGAGGGCCGTTTCGGCGACCATATGGTCATCGACCTGAGCAACGACGGCCCAGTGACGATCACGCTTGAGCTGGATTGAGGCGCTGAATCAGTTCTCGGTGTCCTCGTCTTCCGTCTCGTTTTCTACCACCGGGACCACCGGATTGCGGTTCTTGCCGATCTCGCGCACGCGTCCGCTGAAGCGGCCCTTGATCTCGTCGTACATGGGGTGGGCGCGGATATCGCCAGGGCGCGAGGGCGCGGCGCTGGCCTGGGCTGGCCTGAGCTGAGGCTGGTCCACTGGCGACGGAGACGGTGCTGCCGGGCGCGGGGCAGGCGTGGGACGTGAGGCGGCCAGACTGGCATACGGCGCGTCGGCCAGATCGGCTGGGCCGGATGGTCCCGCCGTGTCCAGTGGGCCGCCGATATCGTCCCAGTCGGGTTCAACGTCGATAGCCTCCACGACATACAGCTCGCGGGAGGGGGCGCGGGCCTCGGCTGGCGGCGGGGGCGCGTCGGCCACATGATCGGCCTGCCAGGGATCGGCATCGATGGTGGGCAGCGGCGCGGGGGCCACGTCATCCGGGCTGGCGGGGCGGGCCAGTCTGGTTTCGGGCTGCCGGGTCTCAGGGGGGCGTGTCTGGGGGCGCGGAGGGGGGCCACTCGCGGGCGGCTCCAGCGTCGCCACAGCAGCCGGACGTGGCGGAAGAGCCGTCTGGAGGGGCGTGGCCTGGGCTGATGCTGATGTCGCCTGCGGTCCTGCCCCCTCTGGACCCCGGCTGGCGCGGCGTGGGGCCGGATCGAAGGGAGCGATCTCAATTTCGGCGGCTGGGGCAGCCTGCACGGGAGCAGGGCGCACAGACAGCACGGGCCGGGGAGCTGGGGCCGGAGCCTCCCCCGCAGAGCTGCCACCCAGTTTCTGCTTCTTGTTGGCCTCCGCCGTGATCAGCTCAAAGGTGACCGGGCCAAACACCTTGAGGGCCAGCACGGAAATATCATCAAACTTGCTGACCGCCTGCTTGGCGTGAAATCCATTGTCGCTGTACGTCAGGCTGACATACCCGGCCTCGGCGTGCATCCGCGCAGGCTTCAGGAAGGCACGGAGCTGCATGCTGGCCGCGCGGACCACATCGGCCCAGTTGCCCTGCTGAGGTGCTGGAGCCTCATCAGCCGTCTGGGGGTCACCCTGGATGGCCGCCACCGCCTCGCGCACCACTTCACGGGCCGGGGCGGGGCCGCGCCGCTCCTGAGTTGCCGCCCCACTGACCGCGCCTCCTCCCGCGCGCAAGCCCGCCAGCTCCTTTTCCATGCGGTTCAGGCGCTGTATCAGGTCCGCCGGTATGGCCGCCGCGCTTCCACCGGATACGGCCCCTCCCCCACCGCTGTCAGCGGCCAGCAGCGCGTGGGTCAGGGCCAGTTCCAGACTCTGCCCATCGGCGGAGCGGGCAAAGCGGGCCTCCTGCTCGTCCAGCGCGGCCTGCAATTTCAGGAGTCGGGGAACATCCGCGCCTTCCAGCCGCCCTTCCTCGCCCAGACCCAGCTCAGCGTGCAGGGCCGCACCCAGCGCCGAGACCAGTCCCTCCACCACCGTGCGCGCCGCGAAGCCGTCGCGGTACAACCTCCCAGCTCCCTGCAAAGCCGCGCCCGCGTCGCCCGCCACCAGCGCCGCCGCGATTGCGCGCACGCGCTCGCCGGGGGGCAGGCCCAGCGCTTCTTCCACCCCGGCCCGCGTGACCGCGCTGCCCGCCGCCAGCATGCGCTCCAGCAGGCTTTCACCGTCACGCATCGCGCCGTCAGCCAGCCGCCCAATCAGGTGCAGGGCATCACCGTCGGCGGTCATGCCCTCCTGGACGGCCAGCCCGGCCAGCTTCCCGGCGATTTCCTCGGGCGTCAGGCGGCGAAAACGGTAATGCTGACAGCGCGAGAGGATGGTGGGAATGATCTTTTCCGGCTCGGTGGTAGCCAGAATGAAAATGACGTGGCTGGGCGGCTCCTCCAGTGTTTTAAGCAGGGCGTTGAAGGCCGCCCGCGACATCATGTGCGCCTCGTCCAGAATGTAGATTTTCTTGCCGCCGCGCATGGCGGCCAGACCCACCAGTTCACGCAAGTCGCGCACGTCGTCCACACTGTTGTTGCTGGCGGCGTCGATTTCCATCACGTCGGGATGAGACCCGGCGCGGACGCTGATGCACGACTCACACTCGCCGCAGGGTTTGGGGTCCGGGCCAGTGCAGTTGGCGGTCATGGCGATCAGGCGGGCGGTGGTGGTCTTGCCCACGCCACGCGGCCCGCTAAAGAGGTAGGCGTGGCCTATGCGCCCGGACTCCAGCGCGGCCTTCAGCACGTCCTTGACGTGTTCCTGACCGATCACCTGATCCCAGCGGATCGGGCGGGCACGCTGGTAGATGGCACTCATGCGCGTACCTCCGAGAAGCAGTGAATAACCAGTGAGACAGCAAAAAAGACCGATCTCTGGACCGCTGGACATTCACCGCACACCACACACCTCTTCACCCCCCCAGTTTAGGGCGAGGCGGTCAGGGGCGGGGTGAGGGCGTGGGGGATTGGAAACAATCAAAGGGGCTGTAACTTGACCCTGCCTTTCATTCCGGCCAGACAGGCCAGGCGAACCCGCTTCCACTGGTCAGATGGCAACGAAAGGGTGGCAAACTCTGTCACCGTCATTTTGGCGCTACTGGCTTCAAAGACGTAGGCGGTTTTGCCTCCATAGACGAAAGAGAAGCTCGGTTTCTCGAATTGCGGATAGGAACTGGCCCGGTAAGCAGCCTCGCAGCGCGCTTCCAGCAGCCCTACTGGCAGCCACGCGCTGGCGTTTTGAAACATGATGATGGGCATTCCCACAGCAAAAAACGCCAGCACCAGATACGCGATGGGCAGATGAAGCGGGCAGCGAGGCACCACGGCAAAGGCAGGCAGTCGAGGAGAGATCATATTGGGCCGGGGTGGGCCGTGTCGTCCAGAGGGTTGCGGCCTGCTCACCCTGACAAATCTAGAGCGCTCAGCAAACAGAACTCTTGCGCTTGAGACAGCAGGCCACCAACTGCGACAACGCCCCCAGCCTCATCAGGAATCTTCAAGCGCGCGAAACGTCCCACCGCCCACGCTCGCGGTCAATCCCCGTCCTCAATTCGGTAAACCACGTCCCGCAAATGGCTGAGGGCCATTGCCTGGGCAGGGGTCAGCCCCAGCAGATGCATTCGCAGCAGCCTGCCAATCATCTCGTGGCAAACAACTAAACGGCCATGGATTCCGATACGACTATCCCCCGTTCACGTTCGCTGCCTTCCGCAGCGGCAGGTATTTGGGCAGCCACGCGCGGTCCCGGATCACCGTTTCCAGTTGCTCGTCGGTCATGGTGCGAATCCGGCGCTCGGCGCACACGCCGTCGGTGATGGCCTGCCGGGCCACGTTCACCGCCACCCGGATGCTCAGTTCGCGTAGGGAGCTGATAGGCGGGTAGACACGCTCGCCGTAACTCTGGGTGAACTCGGCCAGCGTTTTTGCCGAGGCCATCACCATGTTGTCGGTGATCTCGCGGGCGCGGGCGGCCACCGCGCCAAAGCCCAGGCCGGGAAAGATAAACGCGTTGTTGCCCTGCCCCACCGGGTAGGACTTCCCCCCATATTCCACGTCCGGGAAGGGGCTGCCGGAGGCGATGATCGCGCCGCCGTTCGTCCACTTGATCAGGTCGGCGGGCTGGGCCTCGACGTGGCTGCTGGGGTTGCTGAGGGGAAAGATGATCGGGCGCGGCGTGTGGTCCAGCATGGCCTCCACGCTTTCCTGGCGGAACAGGCCCGGCACCCCGGTAAAGCCCAGCAGCGCGGTGGCGCGGGCGTTGACAATGACCTCGTGCAGGGTGGGGTACTCGCCCACGTAGGTCCAGCCGTCCAAATCCGCCGGGCCGCGCACGAAGCTCATCTGCTGCGCTTCCAGATCGTCCTGCCCGTGCATCAGTAGGCCGTGGCGGTCCACCACGTACACGCGGGCGTTGGCCTCGGCGTAGCTCAGGCCATCGGCTTCCAGGCCCTGCCGGATGGCGGTGGCGACGCCGATGCCTGCCGCGCCCGCGCCCACGATCACGAAGACCTGTTCGGACAGGCGCTCGCCCTTGATGCGGGCCGCGCTCATCACCCCGGCCAGGGCCATTGCCCCGGTGCCCTGGATGTCGTCGTTGAAGCTGGGGACCACCTTGCGGTAGCGCTCCAGCACCCGGAAGGCCGTACCACGAGAGAAATCCTCCCACTGGATGATCGCCTTGGGGTAGCGCGCAGAGACGGCTTCCACGAATGAGTCCAGAAACTCGTCGTAGGCGGCCCCGGTCAGGCGCTTGTGGTGAACGCCCAGGTACAGCGGATCGTCGATCAGATCCTGACGGTTGGTGCCCACGTCCAGCTCGACGGGCAGGGTCTTGTCGGGGCCGACGCCCCCCGCAGCCGTGTAAAGCGAGAGCTTGCCGATGCTGATCGCCATGCCGCCGAAGCCCTGATCCCCGATGCCCAGAATGGCGCTGCTGTCGGTGGCCACGATCATCCGCACGTCGTTGACGGTCACGTTTTCCAGCATGTCGTCCACCCGTTCGATGTCCTGGGTGCTGACCGTGAAGCCGCGCGGGTAGCGGTAGTTGCTGGAGAAGAACTTGACCGCCTCGCCCACCGTGGGGGTGTAGATGATCGGCAGCATTTCTTCCAGGTGGTCTTCCAGTACGCCGAAGAACAGCACCTCGTTGCGGTCCTGAAGGGCGCGCAGGTACTCGTGCTTTTCCAGGTCGTTGATGCAGCGCGAGTAGCGGCGGTAGGTGCGGTCCTTCTGCTCCTCGAAGCTGCTGATGTGCGGCGGGATCAGCCCTTCCAGGCCCAGATCGCGGCGCTCCTCGGGCGTGAAGGCGGTGGTCTTGTTCAGCAGCGGATTCTGAAGCAGCCCCAGACCACTGACCTGCACGTCGATAAACCGGTTGCCCTGTTCATCGCGCTTGACGTCGTAGTACCGGGACACGGGAGGGGACTTGGGCATAGTGTCCCCCAGCATAGCGGGCCAGCAGACCCCCCATACCCATTTACTTAGAAGTCAAAGTGGTTTGTCGGCCCAGTTTAACTGGCAAATAGCGGGGGTCAGATGCTGCGCTACCCTGCCCTGCTGGCTGCCCAGCGCCCCCGCAGCGCCTCAAAATTGGCGTCGATACGCGTCTGCGGCAGGGCGGCCTGCGTGGTGCTGCCGTGACCGATCTCGTCGCCCAGTTCGGTGACGGCGCGCATACTGGCGTGGATGCGCCGCCCCTGCTGACCCGTGAAGGTGGCCGTGACGGTCACAGTCATGCCGGGCAGGGCCGGGCCAGTGTGGATCACCTCCACCTGAGAGCCGATGCCGCCCTCGCCGTCTTCCAGAAACGGCAGGATGATCTTGCGGCCCGCTTCCTCGAAGTGTTTGGCCATCCAGTAGGTGGCGTAGACCGGATGAACCGCGCCGAATTCACCGAAATCGACGGTCATCTCGGGGGTCACCGTCAGGGTCAGGGTCTGTGTGAAACCGTCAGGAATGGGGCGCATCTTTTTAGATTAAGCCAACCAGCGGAGTCGGGGTCGCCCGCTACACTGCCCCCATGAGGTTCACGCCCGCCAATCTGTTCACCCTGCTGCGCGAGGCTGCGCTGGCCTTCAGCCAGGACAAGGCCCCGCGTCTGGCTGCCGCGCTGGCGTATTACGCCATCTTCGCCATCGCGCCGCTGCTGTTTTTCGTGCTGGCCGTCGCCAGTGGGCTGCTGGCAGACGCCAACGTGCAGGAACAGTTGTTTGAATTCCTGGCTGCCAACCTCAACCAGAGCGCCGTGGAATTTGTCAAGGGCATCGTGCCAGACGGCAGCAAACTGCAACAGTCCACCCTGCTGGCCAGCATCGCGGGCTTCGTGACGCTCTTCATGGGGTCCACCGGGCTGTTCGTGCAGCTTCAGGACGCCCTGAACACGCTGTGGGGCGCAGAACCGCCCACGGGCAACGGCATCCTGAACGTGATCAAGTCGCGGCTACTGTCTTTTGCGCTGGTGCTGGGCATCGGCGTGATCATCATCGCCTTTCTGATAGGCAACACCTACCTGTCGGCCATCGCCGAGCAACTGGGCGAAACGATTGGCCTGGGAACTTTCTTTGTGCGCGTCGTGACCTTCGTGGTCAGCGCGGGCATCCTGACGGTGGTGTTCGCCGCGCTGTACAAGACGCTGCCCAATGTCAAACTCCAGTGGAAGGAAGTCTGGATCGGCTCGGCCATCACCTCGGTGCTGTTCACGCTGGGGCAACTTGGTATCGGCATCTATCTGGGTCAGGCCGCGCCGGGCAGTGCCTTCGGGGCCGCCGGGTCGCTGGTGTTGCTGCTGCTGTGGATCTACTTTTCCAGCATGGTCTTCTTCTTCGGTGCAGAGGTGACCTGGGTGTACTCGCAGAAGTACGGCTCTGGCGCAGGGGGCGCGGGCAGCGTGGAAAAGAAGGCCGCGCTGGTGGAAAAGGGCGTGCAGATCGACGCTGCCCCCACTGCCCAGGAACTGGAAGCCCGCCAGAAAAAGCAGAAGGGTTCGCCGCTGCCGGGCCGTCTGGGCGATCTGCTGGACACGGCAAGTTCCAAAATTCCCCGTGTGCTGCCCCACGCCCCCACCCGCGCCGAGGGACGGCTGCTGCCCAGCGTGCGCGGTACCGTCTGGAACGCCGTGCGCGCCGTGCTGGCCGTGCCCGCCGTGATCGTGTTGCGGCTGCTGGGCTGGACCGGGGGCAAGGGGAAGTAGGCGCAGTCGGTTTTTAGAGCAGATGTCATAAACAGTAGTCCGGAAGGTTTTTGACGAATGGGGTGGGGATCGTCCATGTTGATGTGTGGCAACACAACGGACGACCCCCATCCAGATTCTAGCGACTCTGCTTTCTGGAACCAGAGTGCGTGCCACCCAGGCTGCCTATCTTCAGGTGCTTCTGGTGCTGTGGCTGGTCGTTCCTGGACGACTGAATTTCACCAATCTGACCCGCTATGGCGGGCCATCTGAGCGAACCCATCGTGCCTGGTTCCAGAAACCCCTGCCATGGGTAGAGTTGAATACCCGTCTGATCTTGCAGCTGCAAGATCAGGAGTGCCTGGGTTCAACATCCATTCTTGGGATTGACGCTGTCTTCATCAACAAAAATGGCCACTGTACCCCTGGCATAGCTCAGTTCTGGAGCGGCTGTCAACAGCGTTCACTCTCTGGATTGGAAGGCTCTTGTGTGACGTGGGTCGATCTGGAAACCCAGCAGCCATTCCCGCTGTCCATCAGCCAGACGCCTGCGAACTTGCCTGGCAAGCAGACGCGCACGGATGTCTACGCCCAGGACATGCTGAACACCTTGACCCAATTGCCTCATGCCATGCGCGAACAGGTGCTGGCTGTAGTGAGTGATGCCTACTACGCCAAGAAAAAGTTTGTTGACCCTGTAGTGGACGAAGGGCAACTGCCCTTCGTCGGAAAGCTCCGCCGGGACGCCTCCCTCAAGCATCTCTATCCTGGCCCCAAAACAGGCCGCCGTGGGCGCCCCAAAAAATACGATGGCAAGGTAAGTTTGAGCGATTTCTCTCGCTGGGACGTGCTGCCGTGGACGGACACCTGCACGGCATACACCACCGTGGTGTATGCCGTGGCACTGAAGCGAGAGGTCCGGGTGGTGGCCCTGCTGTGGCCAGGCAAGTCGGGGCCGACCCTCGAATTGCTGTTCAGTACGGATCCCACGATGGACGCGGCCACCATTGTCAGGCTCTACCGCGTTCGTTTTGCGATGGAGTTTCCGTTCCGGGACGGCAAGCAATTCGCGGGCCTCAATGATTGCCAGTCCCGTCAGGCTCAGGCGCTGCACTTCCACTGGAATATGGCGCTGCACAGCGTTTCTGTAGCCAGAGCCAGTCAGTTGATGAACCAGCGGGTCAGCCCGCTGGTCTTCAGCATGGAAGACGAAAAACGCCGTGCCTATAACGAATTTTTCGCCGACCGATTATTGTCCATGTTGCCTGGCGAT
>NZ_JNIV01000111.1 GCF_000701405.1 Deinococcus marmoris DSM 12784 | reverse complement strand
GCTGGCGTATCAAAGGGTGATGGCCGCTTTCGCTCGCAGTGTGGGTGCGAGTGAGCAGCACTGCGTGCTGGTCGTTGAAGACGGTGCAGGCTTTCATGTCCCTCCGCTGGAGGGACATCCCCCCGGCATTCAGACCATCACCATGCCCGCGTACTCACCAGAACTGCAACCTGTAGAGCGCCTGTGGGACCTCACCGACGCCACGGTTGCCAACCGCTGGTTTGAAACGATGGATGACTTCACCGATACCCTGGGCCAGCAGTGTGCCTGGCTCGAAACCCAGCCGAACCTCCTCTCCCAGCAGACCCTCTTTCACTGGTGGCCTCTGTCAAGAAATTAATCGGAGTCCGTATTAAACCGTGGGAGCCACCCCAAAACCCAGTTTTACATCACTCCTCAGCGCAAAACCGGCTGAGCCTGAGCCTCCACACTCTCCTCCCCATGCGGCACTGGCGGCGGCGTCACCTGCAAGCCCGCCTCCTCCCCTGCCCAGGCCATAAAGGCGTTCAGGCCGCGCCGGAACAGGATCGGACGCTTTTCCTGCTTGCCCAGTTTGCGGACCTTGCCGTTCGGCCCCGGCTGCGGCGCGGGCAGTTCGGGGACCAGTGCCCAGTTGACGTTCATGGGCTGGAAGTTCTTGGGATTGGCGCTGGCTAGGTAACGCACCAGCCCGCCCAGCATGGACTCGGCGGGTGGGGTGAGCGGCATTAATCCCAGCGCCAGCCGCGCCGCGTTTGTTCCGGCCAGCCAGCCCGTCGCCGCCGATTCCAGATAACCCTCGGTTCCGGCCAGCACGCCTGCCACAAACTTCTGCGGATCGGCGCGCAGTTGCAAGCTGGAGTCCAGCACCTGCGGCGCGTTCAGGTAGGTGTTGCGGTGCATCACGCCGTAGCGGACGATCTCGGCGTCGTTCAGGCCAGGAATCAGTTGCACCACCGCCTTCTGATCGCCCCACTTCAGGCCCGTCTGAAAGCCCACCAGGGACCACAGCCGCCCTTCACGGTCTTCCTGACGGAGCTGCGCCACCGCGTAGGGCCAGCGTCCGGTGCGCGGATCGTCCAGACCCTTGGGCGACATGGGGCCAAAGCGGGGGGTATCCACGCCCCGGCGCGCAATTTCTTCGATGGGCATGCAGCCCTCGAAGAATTCCAGCTTTTCCCAGTCGTGCGGCGTATGGGCGCGGGCCTGTTCCAGCGCGCCAAAAAAGGCCAGGTACTCGTCTTTGGTAAACGGGCAGTTGATGTAATCGGCGCTCTGGTCATAGCGCCCGGCCCGCCAGCACACGTCCATGTCGATGCTGGCGAAGTCGATCACCGGGGCGGCGGCGTCGTAAAAACTCAGGCGTTCGCTGCCCGTCACGCGGGCAACGTCGGCGGCCAGGGCGTCGCTGGTCAGGGGGCCGGAGGCGATCACGGTGATGCCCTCCGGCACGGCCTCCACCTCGCCGTCAATCACCTCGATCAACGGGTGTTCGCGCACCGCCTTCGTCACCCGCGCGCTGAATTCGTCACGTTCCACAGCCAGGGCATTTCCGGCAGGCAGTTTGGAGGCGTCCGCCGCCGTCACGATGCCGCCGCCCACGCTGCGGAGTTCGGCCTGAAGCAGTCCCTTGCTCTGGCGCTCGCCCTCGCCGCCCAGCGAGTTGCTGCACACCAGTTCGGCAAAACCGCCGGAACGGTGGGCGGGGGTCATTTTCACGGGGCGCATCTCGTGCAGGCGCACGCGCACGCCCTGGCTGGCGGCGGCGAGCGCGGCTTCGGACCCGGCCAGGCCCGCGCCGATCACGGTGATTGTGGGAAGAGAGGAGGTGGTCATGGGGGCAGTTTAGGGGAGGCGGAACGGGAAACGCAGTGCGCGGGAGGGGATTTCCGGGACTCGACTCACCGCTCCGGCGTGCCGCCCACTTCCTTTTTGATGCGCGAGAGCCACTCGTACAGCACCATCCGTAGCGCGTACAGCCGGTCCGAGGGCAGCGGCAACGTGAAATCGAAGCGCGTTTCGGGTGCAGGGACGCTGACGACGTTCACTCCCTGCGAGGCGAACATGCCTGCCGCGCGGCGCGAGTGGCTGGGGCTGGTCACCAAGAGAACCCGCTTCCAGCCCCGCACCGCTGCCAGATCGCGCACGCGGGCCGCCTCGTCACGGGTGGTGGTGACATTGCTCAGGGTCAGGATCTCGGGGCCATCCTGCGGGTACAGCCCCCGGATGATCTCGCGCTCGATCACACTCATCTTGGGACAGGTGGCCGAGAACACATCGGACTGCTCGGAGACGGTCACGACGGGCGCGTACCCGGCCCGCCACAGTTGCAGGCCCGCCAGCAATCGGGTCTGGCTGGAATCCGCCAGCGCCCGCGTGCCGCACTGCACGCCGCCCCCCAGCACCACGATGGCGTCGGCCTTCTGCGGCGGCTCAGAGAGCGTCAGCGCGTTCAGCGGTCCGCGCAGCACGGGGGTCAGCAGGCACAGCGAGAGCAGCAGCGCCAGAAGTCCAGCGCCGACATGCAGAATCCGGCGGCTCAGAGCAAATGCTCCAACCAGCCCTCCCGCCACGATCAGCAGCAGCAACAGACTTTCCGGGGCGCGGACCTCGCCCAGAAAAGCGGCCAGAACGCACAGAGCTGCGCCGATAACCGCGCCGCCCAGCACACCGGGCCACACGGCGCGGAAGACGAGCCGGGAGCGGGTCGGGAGGAGCCGGGTCAATGTTCCTCACGCTGGGGCCGGGCCGAGGGTTCCGGCGCGACGGGCAAAAATGCCTCCAGACCCTTCGCGCCGTCGATGTGGAGTTGCAGATGCGGAAAGGGAATGTCCATGCCGTTCGCCTGAAGGGCTTCCTTGGCCGCTTCCCTGATCTGCATGGAAATCACCGGGTACGAGGCGATATCGGCCTCGCTGACCCAGAAGCGCATGATCACGTCCACGCTCGACGCACTCAGCTCCCGGACCAGCACCGCCGGGGCAGGTTCCGGCTGCACCCTGGGCTGCGCGGCCATGACCTCCAGCAGCACGCGGCGCACGTCCTCTACCCGCTCGCGGTATTCCACGCCGATCAGGACATTGACGCGCAGCGGGCCGCCCGCCGAGAGATTGACCACCACCGCCCCGGCCACGTCCTTGTTGGGGATGGACACGAATTCGTTGTCGCGGGTGCGGATGCGGGTGGTCCGCAGGGTCAGGCCGCTGACCTGTCCTTCCTGGTCCTCGACGCGAATCCAGTCGCCGATACGGAAGGGCCGGTCCAGCAGCAGGGTCACGCCGCTGATCAGGTTGGCGAGAATGTCCTGCGCGGCAAACCCCACCGCCAGCCCCAGCACGCCCAGCCCGCCCAGGATGGGCAACAGGTTCACGTTGAACTGCTGGAAGATCAGGTAGATGCCGCTCATGGACCAGATCACCCGCACCACGTTTTTCAGCAGCAGTTCCAGACTTGCGTCCAGGCCCCAGCGCGCAGTCTGGCGGTGGAGCAAATACTCCAGCAGATTCCAGCCCACGTACAGCAACAGCAGCAGGATGTACACCCGGAAGATGGCCGGGCCGTACCCTGACAGAGCCGGAAACAGCGCCGTGACCGACACCGCCACCAGCATCAGGTAGGTTAGGCGCAGGACCACGCGCAGGGACTGGCGGGTGACCGGCTGGGCCTCGGCAGGCACCAGGCGGCGCACGGCCCCTTGTAGCACGCGCGAGAGGATCCAGAACAGCAGGGCATACAGCGCCACCAGCGCCAGCGCCAGCAGCAGTGTGGGGCCGTACTGCCCGGCGGCTGTTAACCCATCGGTCCAGGCCCGGCCCACGATGCCCGAGATGGTATCCACACCCAGCAGGCGAGAGGTGTCGACTTCGTTTGCCATTGACCGCAGTCTACGGCGCAGGTCATTCGCCCACAGAAGCCGTTCCTATACTGACCCGCATGTCCCCAACCACACCCAGAGAAACTGGCCGCCGACTGGCCCTCCCTGCCCTGCTGGTGGTGGTGGCGCTGGGGCTGGCCGCCCTGCTGCTTGCCCCCCGCCTGAGCCAGGGCAGCGGCCCCGCCGAGGGCAGCACCGAGGTCCGCTTCGTGCGCGAGATGATCCAGCACCACGCGCAGGCCGTGGACCTGTCCACCCGCATCCGTGAGAACGGCAACGATCCCGCCGTCCGCACGCTGGCGCTGGACATCATGCTGTCTCAGCAGGAGCAGATCGGGCAGATGCACGGCTGGCTGACCCTGTGGAACCGTCCGTGGGGCGGCGCGGGCATGACCGCCGAACACGCACTGGGCATGGGCATGGCGACGCCGCAGCAGGTCAAAACTCTGGACACCCTGCCCCCCGCTCAGGCCGAGATCACCTTCCTGCAACTGATGACCCGCCACCACCAGGGCGCACTGATGATGGCCGAACCCGCTCTGGGTGCGGGCATTCGCCCCGAGGTTCAGGCGCTGGCCCGGCAGATCGAGGCCACGCAGGGGGCCGAGATCAGGAGCATGACCACCATGCTTAAGGAGCGGGGGGCCGAAGCCCTGCCCGCATTGCCGATGATGGACATGACACAGCACTGAACCGTTTGCAGACAGGACCGCACACGGGAAAGCCTTTCCACAGACTGTCCGGCGGCCCATGGTTGCTGGCCGAACCCTCCATTACGCTCAGGGCATGAAAAGTCTTGCTCTGTGCATCGCGCTGTTCTCGGGCGCGGCCTCCTCGGGTGCGGTGCTGGACTTTGGTGCCGCCGAACCCGCGTGGTATTCCCGCAACGACACGGTGATGGGCGGAGTGTCCAGCAGCCGCGCGCGGGTGGGCGGCGGGGTCCTTGAGTTCACGGGTCAGGTCCGGCTGGAAAACAACGGCGGGTTCGCGGGCGTCCGCTCGAATCCGGGCCGCTTTGACCTGAGCCGGTATTCGGCCCTGCGCCTGCGGGTCCGGGGCGACGGCAAGCGGTACGCGCTGCAACTCGGGACCAGCGCCCAGAACGGGGTGACCTACCGCAACGAATTTGCCACGGTGGCCGGACAGTGGACCGAGGTGAGGGTGGCCCTCGACTCCCTGCGCCCCACCCGTTCGGGAGAGCAGGTCGCGGGACCGGCGCTCGATCCCAGCAGGGTCATCTTCTTTGGTCTCACGGTGGGCAACAACCGCGCCGAACGGTTTGCACTGGAAGTGGACTGGATCCGGGGAGAGTAACGCCGCCCCAGATGATCAACACACCGCCGCCCCAGGGGCAGCAAATCGGCTTCCCTGGCTGCCGCTAGACCTCCACCCCTTCCTCTTCCTCCTCGTTTTCCAGCGGGGCGAACAGGCGGTCCAGATCGTGTGAGGTGAGCTGCGTGGCCTCGCTGAGGCCGCCGTCCAGAATGCCGCGCGCCAGACTTGCCTTGCGGGCCTGGAGTTCCAGAATGCGCTCTTCCACGCTGCCCGCCGCGATCAGCTTGTACACGAACACCGGCTTGTCCTGCCCAATCCGGTAGGCGCGGTCCGTGGCCTGATCCTCGGCGGCGGGATTCCACCACGGGTCGTAATGGATCACGGTGTCGGCAGCCGTCAGGTTCAGGCCCACGCCCCCGGCCTTCAGCGTGATCAGGAACACATGCGTGTCGCCGCGCTGGAAAGCGTCGATCTGCTTCTGGCGGTCCTGGGTCTGCCCGGTAATCATCGAGTACGGAATGCCCTGTTCCTTGACCCACGTTTCCAGATGGCCCAGCAGCGTGGCAAAGCCGCTGAAGATCAGCACGCGGCGGCCCTCCTCGATCATCTGAGGCAGGTTGCCCTGAAGCCAGTCGAACTTGGCGTTGCCCTGCACCTTCTTGGCCGCCTCCAGCTTGACCAAGCGCGGATCGGTGACCGCCTGACGCAGCTTGAGCAGGGCGTCGAGAATGGCAATGGTGCTGCGGGCCAGCCCACGCGCCTGCAATTCCTCGCGCACGCGGCTTTCCATCGTCACGCGCACGGTTTCGTACAGGTCACGCTGGTCGCCGTCCAGGGTCACGCGCACCGGGATCTCGGTCTTGGGCGGCAACTCGCGGGCCACGTCGCGTTTCTCGCGGCGCAGGATAAACGGGCGCACGCGGGCCGCCAGGGCGGCGCGGCGGCCTGCGTCCCCACGCTTCTCGATGGGGGTGCGGTACAGCTCGCGGAAAGTCTTCTCATCGTGCAGCAGGCCCGGCGACAGGAAGTTGAACTGGGACCACAACTCGCCCAGATGGTTTTCCAGTGGCGTCCCCGTCAGGCACAGGCGGTGACGCGCGTCCACGCTGCCCGCCGCCTTGGCCGCCGCCGTCTTGTTGTTCTTGATGTTCTGCGCCTCGTCCAGAATCAGCATGTGGTACTTGAATTTGCGGAGTTCATCCAGGTCACGCGGCAGCAGCGGATAGGTGCTGAGGATCAGGTCATGATCGTCGATGTCACTGAACAGCTCGCGCCGTTCCTTACCGTGCAGCGTCAGGACTTTCAGGTCTGGAGCGAACTTCGCGGCCTCGGCCTGCCAGTTGCCGATCACGGAGGTGGGCGCGATCACCAGACTGGGACGGTCTGCACGGCCCGCGTCCTTCTCGATCAGGAGGTGGGCCAAAGTTTGGACCGTTTTGCCCAGACCCATATCGTCGGCCAGAATGCCGCCCAGCTCGTACTCGCGCAGGAATTGCAGCCACGCCAGACCCTGCAACTGATACGGGCGCAACTCGGCGTTCAGGCCAGCAGGCGGCTCGACAGGCTGAATGCCGCCGAAGTCGCGCAGCTTGCGCCCCAGCTCCAGCAGGCGTTCCGCGCCCACCCAGCGGGCCTTCAACGCCCCTTCCAGCTCGGCCAGACGGGCAGCGTCCAGCAGAGGCAGGCGCAGCGGCCCGGCGGGCAGATCGCGCAGGTTTAGCTCCACCAGCACGCCCAGAATGGCGCGGATGCGGCCAGCGGGCAGGGCCACGCGGCGGCCATCACCCAGCGCGGCGAACAGCGTTTCATCGTCGTCCAGCGCGGCCAGAGCCTCCGGCGAGAACAGCTCAGGCTGGCGGGCGATCAGATCGGCCAGCACGGGGATCAGGCTGACGCGCTCGCCGTCCACCACGATGCCCAGGTCGAGGGTGAACCAGCCGCCAAACGAATCGTCGGCCTCGCCGTACCAGTCGCTGATCTCTGCGAAGTTGAGGGGAAAATCGGGGTGGACGTGGATGCTGAAGCCTCGCTCCTCCAAGTCCGCGCGCCCGCCGCGCATGAAATCCATCCAGGATTCCTCGTCGCCCAGGGTCAGCAGGTCCTGGAGTTCGGGGCCGAAGGTGTACTCGTCGAAAGCCTCGGCCACCGTATCGAAGCCCGCCCGGTCCAGCGCATGTTCGGCCTCTCGCTCCAGCCCCCGGTCACGCGGAATACGGGTCAGCACGCCGTCGCGGTAGACCGTGGGATTGGGCGTCTCGGACAGGCTACCCGGCGAATCGGGCACCAGCAGGCCGCCGTAAGCGTGCCTCAGCTCGGCCACCGCCAGGGTCTGTTCCTCCTCGCGCATCATCCAGCGGTCCGGCACGTACACGGTGCCCAGGCGGCCCATCAGGTGCAGTTGCGGCGTGTAGGGCAGGGTTTCCTCGCGTACTTTCACGGTCTGCGGAATCGGCAGGCCCAGGCCGGAGGCCGTGATCGCGTGGGCCAGCGCCGTGGCCTGCGCGGGTTGCAGCGTGGGGCCGGACAGGAAACGGGCGGCCTGTTCGGGCGGCGCGTCGGCCACCACGCGCGACAGCAGACCAGCAGACGGCTGCACGGCCCAGGGCCTGGGCGTGGGCAGCAGCACCGCGTCCGGCACCTGCGCGATCTCCAGCGACGGCGACTGCGCCCCCCGCCCGTCGGAAGTCCAGGCCAGCGTCCCGCCCAGGTCCGGGCCACGCGCCAGCCGCATTTCGGGGCGGTCCCAGCACAGCCGTCCGCTGTCCAGCAGCGACTCGATCAGCAGGTCCCCCGCCGGATGGCCGCCCAGGGCGTGCAGTTCCTCGGCGTAGCGGCCCGCCTGACGGGTGGAGTCGGTGGCCAGGTCCAGCAGGCGCAGCAGATCGGCGTCGCGGCGCACGAAAGCGGGCGCGGTGGACAGGCTGCGCGGCACCGGATACGTCTCGGCGGCGCGCAGATCGGGAACCTCGCCGCGCACTGGCAACCGCACCACGCGCAGGGCCACCCGCCGCGTGGGCGACGTGCCGTTGGAGGGCGGCAGCAGGCGCAGCACGTAACGCAGCTCGAACTGCCGCCCACGCGACGCCGTGCGCCCCGACGCGCCGAAGCCCGCCAGCCACTGCTGGGTGCGGGCGTCCAGCGCTTCCTCGGCCTGCATTTTCTGGGTGCTGGCGCTGGCTGGAGCCTGCGGGCGCGGGCCGTCGGGGAGATCGGTGGCCAGCACCAGCGCGGCCACATGGCGGCAGCGGTAGCGCCCGCAGGTACACGACGACGCGCGCAGTTGCTGGTCCGGTGGCGGCAGCAACTCCACCGACGCCTCATAATCCACCCCGGCCTCGGTCACGGTGCCCTGCGCCCGCCAACCCGTCTCGGTCCAGTCGCGCCGCACGTTCCGCACCGCTTCCTGCCGCAGCGCCAGCCCCTGCGCCGCCGTATCCAGCCCAAAGCCCGGCGGCAGGCGGCTGAGCTTCATCCCCGCACCTGCCCCAGCAGCGTCGGGCACAGCATGACCGGCCAGAGGACCACAATATTCACCGCAGACAAAAACACGCCCCCGAGTCTAGCGCATGTCGCAAAACGGCGCAGTGACAAACGGAAAAGCGTGAGGGGCGGCGTGACCCGACTGACAGTTCACCAAGATGATCCGGGCGCGCTCAACAGCCAGAACAAGGCGTGTGGCAAACGATTTTTCCCCAGTCAGACGAAGAAATACGGCTTCAACCACCCCACGGCAATAGCAGGACAGAAGAGGTCCGTAACCCGAACCAGAGGCAGCCTCTCCCCCAAGCTCAGCCCTCCGCCCTGGTTTCCCAACGTTGTCGGCGGACCTGCCGGACCTCGGCGGTCAGCAGAATGACCGTGTTGAGGACGTAGATCACGGCCAGCGCGGCGATCAGGCCCGTTTGCAGGCCGGTCTGCACGTTGTCGGGAGCCAGCAGGGGAAGATCCGGGAACGTCACCAGGCCCACACGGGGGGCCAGCGCCGCAAGAACCGCCGCCCAGGCCAGCAGCAACATGCCGCCCCAGGGGCTGTTCATCAGGCCGGTGCCGGGCAGCACGGCGGTCAGTGCCCGGACCAGCAGCGGGCGGGCCTGGGCGGAGGTCTGGGCCGCGCGGGGCAGCAGCAGCGAGAGCAGCAGCAGCGCGCCCAGCAGCGCCGTGCCCAATAAAGCCCAGCCCAGACGCAGGCTGCGGCCCGGTGCGGCGCTCAGCACCTGGGCCGGGTCCAGCAGTGACCGGCGCAGGGTCACGCTCAGGTCCCCGGTCACGGCGCGGGTCAGGCTGCGCCCGTCCGGGTAGCACAGCCGGGGCTGGCCAGGGCGGTAGGTTCGCTGGAAGCTGGCGTCGGGGCTGCCAGGATTCAGGCCCAGATTAAAGGCGGCGGCCCCCAGGTCCGGGCGGGCCGACAGCGCGGCGCGGTACTGCTCGCGGGCCTGGGCCTCGTCACCGCGCGCCTGCGAGATCACGCCCAGGTTGTTCAGGGCGCAGGCGTCGGGCAGGGCCGCCGTGTAGGTCTGACGGGCCGCCGAATCGTCGCCGTCCAGTTGCGAGGCCAGGCCGATCAGCAGCGCGCTGTCCGGGCCGGGGCGCAGATTCAGGTCGCCCAGACCCGCATTGCCCCAGCCGCCGCCGTAGGTGCCGGTGGTCAGCGCCGGACTGCGCAGCGCTGCGCCCGCCTGATTCGCCCACTGCCAGCCGCCCAGCGAGGCCAGCAGCCCGGCCAGCAGCAGGGTCAGCAAAAATCGCTCGCTCAGGGAGGCGTAGGCCACCGAGACGAAGCGCGCGCGGGCCAGCGGACGGCGCAGCCACGCCCGGAAGCGCCCGCCCAGGGGCCGGGTGGCCTGACCCTGTGCCCGCCAAGCCCGGACCAGCAGCACCAGCGCCGCCGCCAGCAGACTCAGCGCCAGTGCCAGCGTGGACAGCCGCGCGGCGTCGCGCACGCTGCCCAGCCCATTCGGCCCCAGGTTGTACAGCGTCCCGGCCCGCAGCGAGCGCGAGAACTGCCGCCACTCCTCGGCCTCGCCCGCACGGCCCTGGGTTTCCAGAATGCCCGCGTAGCGCGCGTACAGCGCCGGGCCGCCCTCGAAACGCGGGTGCAGTTCGCGCAGGTAGGCCATCCACGATTCGGCGCGGGCCAGTCGGTTCTGTGCCAGCAGGGTGCCCAGGTAGGCGCTGGGATTGCCGTAAGCCCCCAGGGCCGCCCGACTGACCGGCACGTCGGGGTCCAGGCCGCGTCCGGCGGCGTCACGGCGGGCACGGTCCAGCGCCAGATCGGCGGCTGCCGGATAGCCCGCCGTGTCCAGCCGCGCGGCCAGTTGCACCCACGCCGGAAACGGCAGCGCGGTTCCCAGCGCCCGCCGCACGGTGCTGAGGGCGGCATAACTGTCGCCTGTCGCCCGGCGCTGTTCGGCCAGCCGCAGCAGCAGGAAGGGATTGGTGGGATCATCGTTCGCCGCCGCCTGCACGCCCGCCTCCGGTACGGCCTGGGCAGCGCGCAGCAGCCAGCCAGTCACGCCCGCGTCTGGCGGAAAGACCACCCGCTCCTGCACGCTGGGGCCAGAGGGTCCGGCGGCCAGCGTGAAGCGCTCGGCGTACCCGCTTCCCCCGGTGGTCACCCTTACCACACCCCCGGAAGCGTCCAGCGAACTGACCGGCCCCGGCAGATCGGCGCGGCCCAGCACCCGGCCCCGCGCCGTGTAGGCGTAGACCTTCGGCCCCACGCCCAGGTACGTCACGCCGCCCACCTCCAGCGGACCGCTCAGGTCGCCCAGCGCCGCCGGAAAACTGCGCTGCCAGACCAGGTTCGGCCCGTCCTCGTAGCGCAGGGTGCGGCCCTCCAGCACCGGAGCGGCCTGCGCCCCGCCCACCCACGCCAGCCCCAGCAGCAGGGCGAGAACGGGCCGAATGAGTGCTTTTACGCGCCGCCCCTGCCTCACGTATGGTCTCTGTATCATCCGCAGTCTCTGTATCATCCGCGTATCACCCGCAGTCTCTGGCTCACGCCCGGTCCCCCGGCCCCACCGGAAAGGCCAGCAAATGTACGGCCCGCAGCGCCATCGCCGCGCCCCCGGCCAGCAGATCAGGGAGGCCGCCGTAGCGCAGGCTGAGCAGCAGGCCCACCGGGACGGCCACGGCGGTGGCGAAGGGCACGGCGTTCAGCTTCAGACGGCTTTGCAACGTGGCCCGGTACAGCGGAATCAGGACCAGTCCGGTGCCCAGCGTGCCCAGCAACGTCAGTGGGGCGGCCACCAGTAGCGCCCCCAGAAACGGCGCGATCCCGGCCCCGCCCTGAAAACGGAAGAACACCGGGTAACAGTGGCCCAGCACCACCGCCAGGGTGGCCAGCCAGGTCAGCTCCGGCGTCAGCGCGCGGGCCAGCGCCACGGCCAGCACCCCCTTCAGGATGTCCCCGGCGGTCACCAGAATGGCGGCGTTGCGCCCGAATTGCCGGTAGGTGCCGCTGCCCCCCGGCAGATCGCGCCCACTGATGTCCGCTCCGCGCGCCCGCGAGTACAGCACGCCCGTGACCAGCGATCCCAGCAGGTAGGAAATGAGAGCGACCAGCAGCGGCAACATACGCGCCGCATTGTAGGGCAGGGCCAGGGCGGGCGCGCAGACCAGGAGCAGCACATCAGGGAAGCAGCGAGAGCGTGCGCCTGGCACTGGAGGCAAATCCGAGTGGATGCAGGCCAGAGTGGGCCGGGACTGGACCATGCCTGAACTGTGGCCCGATCAAGTCCCCCGACACGGGACTCCTTTACACTCGGGGCAATGACCACAGGTGAAACCGGCTTGCAGGCGCAGGGGGCCGCTGAAGTCCTCTCCCGCGAGGAACTGCGGCGTTACTCTCGGCAACTGCTGGTGCCCGAATGGCTGGAGGCCGGGGCACAGGAACGGGTGCGGAATTCGAGCGTGCTGGTGGTGGGTGCGGGTGGACTGGGAGGCCCGGTGATCACGCTGCTGGCCGGGGCCGGTGTAGGGCGGCTGCTGATCGCGGACGGCGACACGGTGGGCGTCAGCAATCTGCACCGCCAGACGCAATTCACGGCAGCCGACGTGGGCCGCTCCAAGGCAGAGGTGACGGCGGCGCGAGCGCAGGCGATAAACCCATTCGTGCAGATCGGCACCGCTCCCAGGCTGGAACCCGCAAACATGCAGCGCGCTATAGCAGGTGTCACGCTGGTGGTAGACGCCACCGACAACTTCGAGACGCGCTATGCCATTGCCGATGCCTGCGCGCACAGCGGGAGTGAATGGGTCTGGGGCGCGGCCAGCGGCAGCAGCGGCATGGTCAGCGTGTTCGGGCCACAGTTTGGCCTGCGCGATCTGTTCCCCACCCCTGGCGACGCCCCCTCCTGCGACGAGACCGGCGTGCTGGGTCCGGTCCCTCAGATAGTGGGCAGTGTCATGGCCCAGGAGGCCCTCAAGCTTCTGGGCGGCGTGGGAGAACCCCTGCGGGGCCGGCTGTGGACTTACGAAGCCCTGTCGGGGAGGGTTCGGCTACTGACTTTAAAGTCACCAATCCTGACCGCTTCTTAATCCTATGCTCATTATTTTAACATATAAAAACGCGTGCAGCACACCATTCTTTTTACTGCCATATTCTTTTGTCCTGTAAGGAACAGGGTAGGACCACAGAACGGCGTGGAGTCGTGGTCAAGCGGCTTGAGGAGGCGGCAACCGAAATAAGAGGAGTTCTTCCATCGTCCAGGGATGATCCGTCAGGCCCGCCGCCATTCCTGGCGTTCGCTCGGTCCAGCGACGATCTCCCCGCAGCCGAAGGGAGCGATGGGGACGGATGAAGTTGTAGGCCACCAAAACCAGAAAGAAATGGCGTTCCAGTCGCTCCTGATCGCTCCCGGCATGCCGGGAGCGTCGTGTCAGTGCTGGGAGCCACGTTCGTAGGGTTGCATTCAGACGCTCGACAAACGCTGTATTGATCGTGCCAGGCTTGCCCTGAGT
>NZ_JNIV01000110.1 GCF_000701405.1 Deinococcus marmoris DSM 12784 | reverse complement strand
GCCGTTTTCCTGACTGTGAGGTTTGGGAATCACACAGTCATCGACACTCAGCGTTCCGTCCTCCTGCTCGATCTGCCTGACCAACGGCTTTGCCAGTTTCCAGAGCGTACGGGAAAAAGCCTCTTCCTGACGCAAAAAACGAGTGACCTGATCGTGACTGACTTCCCCCAGCAGCAACTGGGCGAGCATGGTGGCACTCGTTTGACCGAACGAGGAGATCAAGAAATCGCTGTACAGTTCCATCATCCGGCGAGTCACCTCCCCAGTTTGCGTCGCCGCAGTGCGAAGCAAGAAATCCTGATGATTTCATGGAGTCTTCAAATCGTAGCGCGTAAGGTCAGTTATAATTCAACGTAGACGAGGTGATGCTAGTGGATGCCTGCTTGTATCTTTCAGTTCCTGAGATAATTTCATCAAAATACGCTACCCCTGAAGGGCGCGTTTTTTACTGGGGCGCTGAAGTAATTGTTGAAGAACCCACTTTCCTGGAGATTGAAGGGTACAAGCTTCCAGTCATGCCAGCATTTGTATTCAAAAATATTCCCGAAATTCCTATCAAAACTTCTTGGAAAACTATAAGCCTTGGAAGTGTTGGAGAACTCATTCGTTGCCATTTGCTGGATGTCTCGCATTTTGACAATAAATATACTATCAAACGGGTTCTTAACTTCATTGAAGAGCAGATCAAAGGTAACGAAGAATGGTGTATTGAATTATCTTGGCAATGCGATAGATCGGAAATTCTAATTGAGGGCGGATTTGAAACTTTCATCAATTTGATGGAAGAGAATTGGGTAGAAAATATTCACGAAAGGCTAGGTTTTAAGCTTTATCACTCTGCCCAACCTCCAACCCACCCGGCAAAAATCCCCGCCCCCTGAGCGCTTCCAGTACCTGCAATGAAGTAGCCGCGTAGGCGTCCGGGTCATATTTGTAAGGACTGGTGTACATCTGCGCCAGCGAGGTAATGCCGCCCTCCTCGCACATGGCCTTCAGATGCGGCATGGACATGTACCGTTGCCAACCACTTTCCTCCCGCGCCACATACAGCTCCTCCAGTTCGGACATGCTGGCCTCCTGGTACGTTTCGTCGTGAACATAGGCCCGCATCGGCAGGCGCTCACGCCGCTCCGGTTGCTCGTCGGGCACACCTACCACGATGGTGGTAATGGGCAGGCAGGTTTCAGGAAGGTCCAGATAATTTGCGATGTCCTGCATGGCCTGGAGCGTGGTTCCCATGTAGCAGATGCCGTAGCCCCGCGCCTCAAAACCCAGGGTCACGCTCTGCGAAATCAGCATCGCCTCGTTCGCGGCCACCTGATAGCCCAGAAAGTTGTTGAAGTTGTCCCGTGCCCCCCGCAGCTTCAGCCACTGCCGCGTGCGGTGCCAGTCGGCGCAGAAGGTGATCACCAGCGGGGCCTGAAGGACGAACTCCTGTTCGCTGTGCAATTCGTACAGCCGCCGTTTTCGCGCCGGGTCACGGGTCACGATCATGGAGTAGCTGTTGAGGTTCCCCGACGAGGACGTTCCCATGACGGCCTCGTGCAGCACCTCATCAATGACGGTCTGGGGAATTTCATCGGGTTTGAACTGTCGGATGGAACGGTGCGATCTCAGCGTCTGGGCTACGGTTTTCATACTGTGAATTGTAGTGAGCTTGCCTGGTCACACGTCGCCTGCTTGCGTATGAGAACGGGTGGCGTGATCGTCGGTGACTGCTTTAGCTCAGCCCCAGATGAACCCTCAATTTGCCGTCCAGTTGGCTCATCTGCGCGGTGGTCAGGCTTCCCAGATAGCGTCCGATCCGGCTGCGGTTCAGGCCCCGGATGTAATTCAGTTGCACGCGGCTGCTCTCGGTCAGGCCGCAACTTCCAGCGGGGAGCGGGACATCAAAGGGGTATTCCCGGCTGATATTGCTGGTCACCGGGGCCACCACCAGATGCGGCAGCGTTTCGTTAGCAAGGTTATTGGTCAGAATCACGGCGGGCCGGGTGCGGGCGGGTTCTCCGGGCGTGCTGGGTTCAAAGTTGACCAGATACAGGTCGCCGCGTCTCATAAGGACTCTGATTGAATCGTTTGCAAAACGATGGAAATCCGAGCGGACGCGAGGATGAGAAGAACGGGTTCCGGGCGTGGAGTTGGCAGACTGGCGCTTTCCCAGTTTGAGGGCGTTACAGACGGAACCCGTCTCACCCCTGATCCTGCGGGGCTTCCATCGGGAAGTCCAGCCACTCTTCGGCCTCTGCCTGGGCCTGGGTGTCCTGAGCGAAGTCCTGGGCGTATTGAGCGTAGGCCTGACGCAGTTCCTGTTGCTGCAAGGCCAGCGCGGCAGCCTCAATGGTGGCGCTGAAGGAGGGAAGCTGGTGCTTGCGCTGGTACTCCTCCAGAAAGCGCAGGGTGTCAGATGGAAAAACGACGTGCTTACGGTGGGCCTGAGTCATGGCCAGAATTTAACACATGATCTATGGGTCAAAAAATGATCATGCAGGCAGTCAAGCTCACCCGTACTTCGCCAGAAACGCCTCCCGCGTCATCCAGGCCATTTTTGGCTGCGGTTCACTGGGCGGGCGGGCGGTGCCGTAAACGAGTCGCAGTACCCGGAAACCCAGGCCATAGAGGCGGGCGCGGGCGGGCGGCAGCGGCAGCAATGTGAAACCGCCCTGTTCCAGTTGCGCGTGGAACAGGGTGACGGCGAACACCGCCCGCGCGCCTTGCAATTCGGGCAGGGTCTGCATGGCGGCGGCCACGTCCCGCAGGCTGCGGAGGTAGGCGCGGTAGGCGGTCAGCGCACTTCGTCCAGCCAGCCCCACGATGCGCGGGGAGTGCAGGTGCAGTTCGGCGGTGGGGGTATCTCGCGGCAGGGGCAGCGGCTCCGGTGCGTGGTCCAGCGGGGCCACCCGCATCACGGCGTCAGCCCGCTGCGCCAGATCGATCACCTTATGTTTGCGGGCAAAATTGGCTTCCACGGTATGGGTGTACAGGTGCAGCAGCAGGTCACGCGGCCCGGCCAGCCTCAAGCCCGGAATGTCGCGCACGGGGACCGGGCGGTAGCCCAGCGCCCGCATCGCTGGCAGCCTGTGTTCTAGTTCTCCCGGCGACACACACATCGTCTGCCCCGGCTGCGGCGCATCCAGCGGGACGGGGAGGGGGTGGATGCCCTGCGCGGCCAGCAGGCGCAGGCTGGCGCGGCTCAGACGTTCCGAATCCCAGCTTTGAACGGTCTGAGCGGCAGCCACCTCGAACGCGCTGATCTGCCCTGGCTCACCCATTCCGGCGATCTCGTGCCCGGCCTGTGTGGCGGCGTAAAGGGCGTCTGGTGCGTGCTGGGCGAGGGTGGGAGAGACCAGCAGGGTAACTTCTGCCTTCAGCTCCAGCAGCGCGGCCAGAACGCCCCGGATTTCGCCTTCATCCCGAATGGGCACGGTCACGCCGACTTCGGGTGCGCCGGGGTGGCCGCCTGCCCATGCGCCGTAGGCCCCGGCGCGGAGCTGGGCGGCCAGGAAGGGGGGGGGCGCGGTACTCATGCGGGAGCTGTACTCATATGGCGACTGTAGCGGGTTTCGCCGTCCCCGGCGAAGTGGCCCCGCCTGCCCGGTATCAGCAGGGCCGCAACATGAGACCAAAGGTGGACGACTCTCTCATGTCCGGTGTCGTATCCTCCTGTCTAGCGATGCCCCAGACTTCCCCCTCCCCAGCAGGACGGCCTCTCCCGGAACGGAACTTTGCCGGTGGGAACGGATGAGACCTCTCCGCATCGGCCTGTTTACAGACACCTTTCTGCCCGATCAGAACGGCATCGTGACCAGTGTGGGTCTGCTGAGTGACGAGTTAAGGGCGCTGGGGCACCATGTGGACGTGGTGGCCCCCGATTTCCCCGACAACGTGGACAACCGCATGGATGTGAGGCGCGTGCCCAGCATCAGCTACACATTTTTGCCCAGCTACCGGCTGGCGTGGCCCACCCGCAAGGATTTTGAGCAGCGTTATGACGTGGTGCATACCCATACGCCGCTGACGCTGGGGCTGGCCGGGGCGCGGCTGGCCCGCAAATGGAACGTGCCGCATGTGGCGACGTACCACACCCACATCGAGGCGTACACCCATTACGTGCCGGGCGTCACGGCCTTGCAGCGCCACACCGGGGCCGTGACCCGCATCATGGGCCTGCTGTACGGCCGCGCCGACGCCGTGATCACCCCTACCGCCGGGGTGCTGGACGTGTTGCACGCCATGCGCGTTCGCAACCCGGTGGTCATTCCCACCAGCATCGATGCGCGGGTGTTGCACGCCGCTCCGCCGATTGAGAATCCCTGGCCTGCGGGCAAACGCCGCCTGCTGAGCGTGGGACGGCTGGCCCGCGAGAAACGTTTCGATCATGTGCTGGACACCGTGGCGCAGTTGCCGGACACCCATCTGGTGCTGCTGGGCGAGGGACCGGAGCGCGTGCATCTGGAAGCCCACGCCCGCCGCCTGGGCATTGAGGGCCGCGTGAGCTTTCTGGGCGTCAAGCCCTGGACCGAGGTCGGCGCGTATTACCGTCTGGCCGAACTGTTCCTGTTCGCCAGCGACACCGAAACGCAGGGCTTGGTGTTGCAGGAGGCCGAGCTGATGGGCGTTCCGGTGGTGGCAGTGGGCGCACGCGGCACGTTAAGTAGCGTGGCCCACGAGCGCAGCGGTTATCTGGTGGCCCCGGCGGACGTCAACGCCATGATCCGCCACTCCCAGGCCATTCTGGATGACCCGGCGCTGTGGGGGCGGCTGTCCGCCGGGGCGCGCGATTTTGCCTCGGGGACCACTCCGGCAGGGGTGGCGGCGCGGGTGCTGGACGTGTACGCCGCCGTCCTGGGGATGCCGCGCGAGGTGCCGTTTCCCGCAGACCCCGGCCTTAGCGCTTCTGCTGTGGGTCCGTCTGGTCAAAGTATCCTCGCGTATGACCCGTGATATTGCGCAGGTGCTGCCACGCGAAGGGCAGCGCGCCCCGGTCCATGCGGCGGGCACTGGTCTGTACCAGCGCCCCTGGCACGTAGGCCACCGTGCCCAGCGCCGCGATGGCCTGTCCCAGCATCACGTCCTCGTAGGCTTCCACGTCAGGGTAGCCCCCGGCCAGCAGCGCGGCCCGGCGCGAGAAGGCCATGTTGGCCCCGGCCAGATTGGGTTTGCCCACCACCCGGCAGGCGTGCAGAAAGGCGCTGTAAGCCCCCTGCGAGGCCCAGCTCCAGTGCGGGGCCACCCCGCAAAAACCCATCGGGCCGTACAGGCCCACCCGGCCCGGCGTGGCCGCGTCCAGCAATTCCAGCCACTGCGGACTGGGCAACGAATCGGCGTCGGTGGTGGCGACCCAGTCGGTGTGGGCGGCTTCCAGGCCACACTGGCGGGCGTGGGCCACGCCGGGCTGGGTACTGTGCAGCACCCGCGCGCCCCAGGCCCGTGCCAGGGCCACGGTGTCGTCGGTGCTGCCGTTGTCCACCACGATGACCTCGGCGGGGGCCTTGCGCTGCGCCTCCAGCGCCCGCAGGGTCAGGGGCAGATACGCCGCCTCGTTGCGGGCTGGAATGATCACGGAGAACTCGGACACGGGCACAGGCTAGCAGGCGCAGCCCATTTTGCTGCTGGGGGCAGGAGCGGGGGGGCAACATCGTGAGCGCCGCCTCCGCCCTGCGCGAACGCCTGCCCGTCAAGCCCGGCACGCTGCCGGGGGTGCTGGTTGCCGCGCTGGTGCTGGCCTGCTCGGAATTTGTGCGCAGCGGCCTGTACGGGGCCTACCTGCCGCAGGCCACCGGCATGCTGCTGGGGCTGCCCAAGGCGGACGCGGTGGCGGTGGCGGCCACGGCCTTTACCGTCCACTTCATCAGCGACACCGCCATGCGCGGGCCGTCCGGTGCGCTGATCAGCCGCTTTGGCGTGCGGACCGTGATGCTGGCGGGCGCGGCCCTGTCGCTGCTGGCGGTGGGCGTGATGGCCGGAACGCACACCGCCTGGGTGCTGCTGCTGGCGGCGGCGCTGCACGGCGTGGGCTTCAGCGCCATGTGGCCGGGGGCCATGAACCTGACCGCCGACGCCACCCGTGATAGCCACAAGGGCCGCGCGGTCACCCTGATCAGTTTGGGCGTGATGCCGCTGATCGGCGGGGGCTTTCTGCTGCTGGGGGCGCTGGCCGAACGCCCCCGCGCACTGGTGTTCACCATTGTGCTGGCGGTGCTGGCAGTGGCGCTGCTGGCTGCCCTGTTCGTGCCGGACCGCCTGCGCCGCGCCGTCACCGCCGAGAGCCAGCCGGACCGCCGCACCCGCCTGAAGACGGCGGTGGGCGCGCTGGCCCCGCTGTTCCCGGCGGCCTTCATGCAGACCCTGACCATGACCCTGCTGGGACCGCTGCTGTTCACGCTGTACCGCGATCTGGACCTGACCTACTGGGGCATGGTGGCGCTGCTGGGCACCGGGGGCGCGGTGGCCTTCGGCAGCCTGCCCCTGACTGGCAAGGTGGCCGACGGGGGCCGCGCCCGGCTGGCCGTGACCCTGGGCTTTGCGCTGCTGGGTCTGGGCCTGGGCGGAATAGCCACCACCCCGCCCATGTGGGGGCTGTTCGTGCTGGCCGCGCTGGTAGGCGTGGGGTACGCCTTTATCATGCCCGGTTGGGCCGCGCTGGTCACGGGCCGCCTGCCGGAAGCCGAGCGCCCCGCCGCCTGGGGTGCCCTGATGACCGTGGAAAACGTGGGCACCTCGCTGGGGCCGCTGGTGGGGGCCTTCGCCTACCGCACGCTGGGGCCGACGGGACCGTTCATCACGGGCGCGGCCCTGGCCCTGCTGACCGCGCTGGGCTATGTGATCTTCCGCCACACGCTGACCACACGCCAGGAAACGGGGCTGGAGGGTGGGGCGTAGACCGTGTGAATGCCCCCCCCGCCCCCCGAAAATCTTCTATCCGGTTTCTGTTCCTCCCTGCGCTCGGACTCCTCGCCGCTGTTCTGGCCGATGTGCTGGGCCGCGCGGCAGGCTGGGGTGCGCTGGGTAGTGGTCCGAGCGATTCAAGCCGGGTGGCGCTGACCTTCGATGACGGCCCCTCGCGGCGCACCCCCGAACTCTTGGAGATTCTGGCGCAGCACGACGCCCGCGCTACCTTTTTCGTCACCGCGCCCGCATATGTGGCCCATCCCGAACTCCTGCAAATGCTGCTGGACAGCCGCCATCAGGTTGAGGCGCACGGGCGCTGGCACCGACAGGCGCTGCTGCTGACGCCGTGGCAGGAATGGGCGCAGATCGGGTGGCATCCGCGCGCCGGGCAGGCTGGGGCGCTGCTGTACCGCCCACCCTACGGGGGCCACAGTCCGCTGACCCGCCCCCTGGCGTGGCTGGCCGGACGTCAGATCGCGCTGTGGGACGTGGAGGGCCGCGACTGGACCGATGCCGACGCGCCCACCCTGGCACAGCAAACCCTGGTTCATCTCCGCCCCGGCAGCGTGGTCCTGCTGCACGACGGTCCGGCGGTCACCCCCGAACTGCTGGGGCTTGTGCTGAAGGGCCTGAAAGCGCGTGGTCTGCAAGCGGTCACCCTGGCCGAACTCCCCATGCGGCGTATAGGGCTGCGGCAGGGATTGAAGAGAGTCTGGGCGAGCTATGGGGGTTGAGTCTCCCGTCTACAGCGCCGCCACCCGTACATTCTTCGCCCGCCGGTACAACTGCGCGGGCCGTCCCACACCGCTGCGGCGCTCGCCGCTGGGGGTCAGGACGCTCTGGGCCAGCAGGCGTTTGCGGAAATTGCGCTTGTCCAGTTGGCGGTCCAGAATCGCCTCGTAAACGCCCTGGAGTTCGGGCAGGGTAAAGGTGTCGGGCAGAAATTCCAGCGCCAGATTGGCGTATTCCAGCCGCAGTTGCAGCCGCAGCAGGGCGCGGGTCAGGATCGCCTGATGATCGAAGGCCAGCCGGGGCGGGCGGTGCGCGCTGAGCCACTCTGCTTCCAGCGTATGACCGCCGCCGCTGACACTGACCGTGCCGTGGGGCAGCACCGCCAGATGCGCCACGCTCACGATGCGTCCGCGCGGGTCGCGGCCCACCTCGCCGAAGGTATAGAACTGCTCCAGGTGGCGCGGTTCGAGCTGCACGGTGGTCTCGGTCCGCAGTTCACGCAGGGCCGCCTCGTGCAGTTCCTCGCCGGGCTGCACGAAGCCGCCAGGCAGCGCCCAGTCGCGGGCGTGCGGCAACTGGCCGCGCTGCACCAGCAGCACATTCAATTCGCCGCCATGCATGGCAAAGGCCGCGACGTCCACCGCCAGCCCCACCTGCGTGGCCTGGGGGGGAAGGGCGAGGCCAGTCATCCCCGTGATCCTAGGGTTAGTGTCAGGTGTACGTCAAGTGAGGGTGTCTAGCCATAAGTGTGATGGGATTCCAGTGAAAATCAGCCCTGAGACACGTTTTAGCCAGAGTTTCGGGCGCTTTCTCTGCTCTCTGCCCGCGACACCAGCACATGCCCGCGCAGAAGTTCGGCCACGCTCCACGCCTGGAACGGGCAGCCGCCGGGCAGCAGCGCGTCCCCGCTGAACACCTCCGAGACGTGGCCGACGCCCGCCTCCCAGACATGACCGCACAGGCCGTCCAGTGCTGCGCGGGCCTGGGTGACCTCGCCGCGTGAGAGCAGCAGTTCCAGGTACGCGGTCAGCGGCCAGGGCCATACGGTTCCCTGATGGTAGGCGGCGTCGCGCAGCACCTGTGGCCCGCCGTAATTGCCCCGGTAGCGCGGATCGCGCGGCGAGAGGGTGTGCAGTCCCAGCGGCGTCAGCAGCTTGGTTTCGGTCTGTCGCACGGCGACCTCCACCTGTTCGGGTGTGGTGGGCGTATCCGGCAGGGCCAGCGCCAGCGCGGCGTTGGGGCGCACGCTGGGGTCCGTGGTGCCGTCCGGCTCGACGGTATCGGCGAACGCCTGCCCATCCCAGAACTGCCCGAAGCTGCTGCGCGCCTGTGCGTACGCCTCCGCGAATTCCGGCGAGTCTCCCAGCGTTTCCGAGAGCCGTTTTTCTGCCCCCAGTGCTGCCAGCCACAGGCCCTGAATCTCCACAGGTTTGCCGTGGCGCGGCGTGACCACCCAGTCCTCGATCTTCACGTCCATCCAGGTCAGTTGCACGCCTGCTTCCCCGGCCAGCAGCAGGCCATCTGCCGGATCGGCGCGGATGCCGTGATCGGTGCCGCGCAGATGCCACTGCAAAAGCCCGCGCAACTGCGGCAGGGCTTCCCGCGCGAAGTCCAGATCGTGGCTGGCGGTCACGTAACGCTCCAGCGCCACCGCCAGCCACAGTGCCCCGTCCACCGTGTTGTAGCCCGCGCCCTGGCCGTCCTCATGGAAGTGGTTGGGAATCAGGCCACGTTGCAGGGTGCTTAAAAAAGTGTGCAGCAAGTCGCTGGCCTCGGCAAAACGCCCGGTCAACAGGGTCAGGCCGGTCAGCGAGATCATGGCGTCGCGGCCCCAGTCGGCAAACCACGGATAGCCCGCGATCACGCTGGTTCCTGCCGGGCTGTTGCGCCTGACCAGGTAAGCGTCCGCTGCCACCGCCAGTGTCGCTACCAGATCGTCGGAGACTCCACAGGTCTGCTGGGCCCGTTCGGCCAGTTCCCGGCGGCGCGCCGCTTCCTGCCCGTAAGCCAGCCAGGGATCGGGAATGTCGGGGGTGGTCTCGGTCAGTCCCTGGACCACCAGCGCCACCTGACCGCCGCCCGCTGGAAAGCGGATCTCCCACAACGCCGCGCCGCGCGTGTACTCGTGATCGGGTTCGCCGCGCGCCGCGTCGTGGCGGTAGTAGACGCGCTGGGGAAAAGGCTGGGGAGCGAGAGACGTGATCTGTGCGTCTGGAGCGTGAATCTGAACTCGCGTGGTCCGTTCGCCGCGCACCAGCGCCTCATCACCGTTCGCCTGAAATTCCAGTTTGGGAGCCTGCGGGTGGACGTGGTGCATGTCTCGGTCCACAAAATAGCCGCCCAATGTCAGCGTCACCGCCCCCGGCGAATCCACCGTGTACAGGTAAACAGCCGCGCCCGCGTGGGCCGGGCTGACCGTTCCCCGGGAAACCCGCACGCCGCCCACCATCTGCACCCGTTCGGGCAGCAGATCGCGCAGGGTCACGCCGCTCAGAACCTCCAGTCCGCGTCCCTCAAAGATGCCCGGCGTGAGTTCCAGGGCGTGCAGGCTGTGCCTCTGGCCGTCCACTTCCAGAATCTCCAGCGGCGAAACCAGATGCGTGAAGCGCTGTACCGGGGGCGACTGGCTGACCACCAGACCCGAGTAGCAGCGCGTCGGCACTCCGGCCAGACTGCTGAGGGCAAAGCCGCCCAGGCCATCGGTCAGGAGGACTTCCAGGTCGGGATTACGGGCAGACAGGGGGCCGGAACGGTGGATGTGGGTGGGGGCCACAGGGGGGAAGGAACGGTCCATAGAGGAAGCATGGCAGAAGACGCGTGTTGCCCAGCCAGTGGAACCGCTGTTGACAGAAAGTTCATCCCCACAAAAAGACGGCAGACCTGCGTGGTAAACTGACATGTTTACCCGTCACAGCTTTCAACGTGAATGCGGGTTCAGCCGCCCTAACCCGTCAGAAATGACGCTGCCAGCGTGCAGGGGGCGCGCGGAGGTGATGAATATAGCGAAAGATCATAAGGTCAACGAGCAGATTCGCGTCCGTCAGATTCGTCTGATTGGCGGCGAAGGTGAGCAGGTGGGCATTATCGACACGCGCGACGCGATGAACATGGCGCGTGAGGCGGGGCTGGATCTGGTCATGGTCAGTCCCCAGGCCGTGCCGCCCGTCTGCCGTCTGCTCGATTATGGCCGCTTCCGCTTCGAGCAGCAGCAGAACGAACGGGAAAACCGCAAGCGTGCGCGTGGTCAGGAAGTCAAGGCCATCAAGTTCCGGGTCAAGATCGACGGGCACGATTTCAACACCAAGACCGGGCACGTGCGCCGCTTCCTGGAAGAGGGCCACAAGGTCAAGGTCACCATCATGTTCCGTGGCCGTGAACGCACCCACCCGGAACTGGGCGAACGCATTCTGGTGCGCGTGGCCGAGACCCTGGCCGACATCGGCGTGCCGGAAAGCAACCCCAGCATGATGGGCATGGATATGAACATGATCATGACCCCCAAGGCCCCGCCCGTGCCCAAGAAAGAGCGTGAAGAGGACGGCGAGATGGTGGCTGCGCCCGCAGCATCTGGCGCGGCTGCTGCGGCCCCCGCCGAAGCGGCTCCCCAGCCGGATGCCCAGGCCACGGCCCCCAAGACCGACGCCCCTACCGAAGCCTCCACTCCAGCCTAACGCTGGCGGCTGGTTCTGAAGGTGCCGGACGGCCTACCCACGCGGTGGGCCGTTCGCCTTTGCTGGGCTGGCCCTCGCTGAGCTAATCAATACTGAACTGGAGCACTTGCTACCCATGCTTTATTTTGTAAACTGGCCTATCGGACAGAGGTTATCTGAAGTCCTCGTCCGCATCACCCACAGGAGGAATCTTCCATGATCAAGATGTACACCACCACCTGGTGCCCCGATTGCACCGCCACCAAGCGCGCCCTGACCAGCAAGGGCCTGGACTTCGAGGAAATCAACATCGAGCAGGACGACAAGGCCGCCGAGTACGTGATGAGCGTCAACGGAGGCCGCCGCAGCGTGCCCACGCTGGTCAGCGGCGACGTGGCCCACAGCCTTAGCGGTTTTCGCCCGCAGAAGCTGGACGCGTTCCTGGCGGAAGCCGGATTGTAAGCTCAACCCTCGGAAAACGAACGGTGCGGCCCTGCAATGGGCCGCACCGTTTTTGATGGGCGTTATTTTTTGAGGGTCATCAGTTCCGTGACGCTGTAGCTGCTGCTGGATTTCACGAGTCCCACGCCCTCGGCGTACCATTCCTCGAACTCGCTCAGATCGCGGTTCAGGGGCACGGGTCCCAGTTTGCCCACCACGCGCAGGTTGCCCCTGACCTTCCAGACATCGAATGTTCCGGCGGGAACCGTAAGCTTCTCGCGGTTCATCACCTGCCGCCGCACCGTGATGGTGGCCTTGCCACTTAGCAGGGCCTGCCGCCCTTCCAGATCCCAGATCAGTGCCCATGTCGCGCCCGGTTTCCAGGCGGGGGCGGCGGCAATGCCCACCCCGCTGACCGCTGCCCTGGTCAGTTTAAAGCATTTGGCATAATAAATACATGAATACAGCGGGGGTCTACGGTTACGGCCTGGAATTTCGGACCCGGATTGTCGATCTGGTCCTGGACGGAGCGACACCGGAAGAGGCGGCGCATCATTTCTCTGTCCATATCGACACCGTGAAGCGCTATCTGGAACGGCACCACAACAACACCTTGCACGTCCGGGTCAAACCCACGGGCCGTCACCGGACGGTGACGGCAGCGCACGAGGATCAACTGCTCAAACAACTCGAAGCCCACCCCGATGCCACCCTGACCGAGCATGCCTGCATGCTCGAAGACGCCACGGGCCTCAAGATCTGTTTCAAGACCGTGGACCGTGTGTTCGCGCGCCTCCAGATCACCCATAAAAAAAACATTGGTCGCACTCGAACGCCGTGAGGATCAGCGCACCGCTTTTTTGAACGATCTTGAACCGTATCTGACCCATCCAGAACGGCTGGTCTTTCTCGACGAGAGCGGCTTCCAGACCAACATGACGCGCGGGTATGCCCGCGCGCCCCGACAACTCCGGGCGGTCTGCGCCTCTCCCCGCAATCATGGACAGAATCAGAGTTTGATCTGTGCGCTGAGCCTGGCGGGGCCACTGGCCCCGCTGGTGATGGATGGCCCACTCAATGGGGAAGTTTTCGAGTGGTACGTCCGCGAAGAACTGGGTCCAGCGTTGAAACCAGGACAGGTTGTCGTGCTGGATAACCTGTCATCGCATCACCTCGCCTCCATTCGGACGCTGATTGAGGCTCGGGGCTGTACGTTGCTGTATCTCTCGCCCTACAGCCCGGATTTCAACCCGATTGAACTGCTGTTCTCCAAACTCAAAGCTCTGGTGCGCGGTGCAGCACCGCGCACCATTTCGGATGTCATCTCCAGCATTGGGAGGGCACTTCAAGGAATCCAGTCCATGGAAATCCGAGCTTGGTTCAAGCACGCACATCCGAGACTTCTTTTGTGACAAATGCTCT
>NZ_JNIV01000109.1 GCF_000701405.1 Deinococcus marmoris DSM 12784 | reverse complement strand
GTCAGAAGCACCGAGATGCGGTGCTTCTGTTTCTCGAACGGGACGACGTTCCCTTCGACAACAACCAGGCGGAACGGGATATTCGGATGTTCTGTATCAAGCGCAAAGTGTCAGGTGGGTTTCGGTCTCTGACTGGTGGAGCGGCGTTCTGCCGGATTCGCAGCTATATCTCCACACTTCGCAAGCAGGGCATACATGTCTGGCAGGGCCTCGTGAGTGTATTTCGCGGTGACATCCTCATGCCCGACTTCTCGCGCTGAGTAGTTACGATGAAACCGCTTGAAAGGTTTCTCATCAGGACTCTAACTTATAGGTGGATGAACATTAATCAGGTTCTCAACACGCCACGCTGGTCCACCCTCGTTGACCTCTTAACTGAGCGTGCACGCACCACGCCTGGCGACGGTCTGATTTATCTTGCTGACGGAGAGACTCAGGAAGTTCAACTCAGCCACCAGACCCTGCATGAGCAGGCCCACCTCCTGGCCGCACAGTTGCAACAACGCCACAATCCCGGTGACCGGGTCATCCTGATCTTCGGGGAAGGCATTGACATCATCCCCGCCTTCTTTGGCGTGCTTTACGCGGGCATGGTGGCCGTGCCTCTGATGCCACCCCGGCCTGGCCAGCCAACCGATGACCTGTTCACGTTGATGGCCGACGCCCAGCCGAGTGTGCTCCTGACCACCACCGGCTTTGGCCACGTCCTCAAACCAATGCTCGACGCCTCCGACGCCGGCCAGAGCCTGCCCATACTCTTCACGGACGCCCCCGCGCCCGCCGGAGTTCCGAGATGGAGACCCCCTACCATTTTCGGCGAGTCGCTCGCAGCGCTGCTCTACACCTCTGGCTCCACCAGCCTGCCGCGCGGCGTGATGATGACGCATGGCCATCTCCTGCGCCGCCTCGCAGGACTGACCACCTTCATGGCGTCTATCGACACCTCAGGCGCCACCGTCAACTGGCTGCCTCTGCAACACCTGATGGGGCTGCTGGGCAGCGTCTTGCAGCCGATGTACATGGAGATCCAGGCGGTGGTGCTGCCCACCTCCAAGGTGATTGAACGTCCCGTTCGCTGGCTTCAGGCCATGTCGCGTTTCAGGGCCTGTTCCAGCGGCGCGCCGAACTTCGCCTTTCAGATGTGCGTCGACCGCATTGAGCCGCAAGACCGCCAGGGTCTGGACCTGAGCGGCTGGAAGATCGCGGTTCTCAGCACCGAGGCCATCCGCACCGAGACGCTTGACCAGTTCGCCGAAACCTACGCGCCGTTCGGATTCAGGCGCGGCGCGTACTACACCGCCTATGGCCTGTCAGAGGGCGCCGGCACCTTCAGCCAGCAGTCGCAGACCCAGCAGCCCCTTACCCTGTGCGTCGATGCTGGGGCTCTGGAACAGGGACAGGGGCGGGTGGATCGCTCCGGAATGGGCCGCGTCCTGGTGGGGTGCGGGCAGCCCCTGCCCGGTCAGGACATCGTGATCGTGGATCCCGACACCGCTCAGCGGCGCAGCGAAAACCAGGTGGGCGAGATCTGGATTCGGGGTCCGCAGGTGGCCGATGGCTACTGGCACCAGCCCGAGGCAACCGCGCTCACCTTTCAGGCCCACCTGAGCAGCGGCGAGGGTCCGTACCTGCGGTCCGGCGATCTGGGCTTTTTCCACGAACAGGAACTGTACGTCGCCGGACGCCTCAAGGAAATGCTGATCGTGCGCGGCAAAAATCTGTACGCGGTAGACCTAGAGCGCGCCGCCGAGACGGCGCACCCCGCGCTTCTCCCCGCGAGCAGCGCTGCGTTCTCGGTTCCGGTTGAAGGGGAGGAGCAGCTGGTGCTGGTGCATGAAGTGCGTCCAGACCAGACAGGCATCGACATTGAAGAGGTGGCCTCGGCTATACGGCGACTGATCGGCGAGCGGTATCTGCTCCCTGTGCACAGCGTGGTCCTGATTGAGGCCGGCAGTCTCCCGCGAACAGACACGGGCAAGATCCGGCGTGCGCACGCCCGTACGCTCTTCTTGCGCGAACTGGAGGCGGGTTACACCTGAACTGCACCATGAGACGACATCCATGAAGATTCTCGGCATCAGTCCGTTGAAGGCCGGTCAGCCCGCTGTTGATCCGGCGGCCCTTTCAGTACTCGAAGCAGGACTGGCCGGCATCTGGAAGGCGGTGCTGGACCTGCCCCAGGTGCAGGCTGACGATCACTTTTTCGAGCTGGGCGGCAACTCGCTGGGCGTCATCCGGGTGGCGGCCCGGGTGCGCGAGACCTTTGGCGTGGACGTGCCGCTGGCGGCCCTGTTTCAGGCGCCCACCCTCGCCAGCATGACCCGGCAGGTACAGGCGGCGCTGCTGGCCGGTGGTGGCCTGCACCTGCCGCCGCTGACCCCGGCGCCGCCGGGCAGCCCGCCCGTACTGTCGGCGGCGCAAGAACGGATGTGGCTGCTGCACCAGATGGACCGCGGCGGCACCGCGTTTAACGTGACGGGCGTGGGGCGGCTGCGCGGCCCCCTTTCGGTGCCGCAGCTGGAGGCGAGCCTGCACCTGATTGTAGAACGGCACCCGCCGCTGCGCACCACCTTCGCTCAGCAGGACGAGGGGTTGGTGGCCCGGGTGCATCCCGCCGCCTTTTCCCTGCCGGTCCTGGACCTGGGTGCCTATCCGGCCGGGCAGCGCGAGGTCCTGGCCCTGGAGGCCATCCGGGACACGGTCACCCACCCGTTCGATCTGGAGGCTGGTCCGGTGTTCCAGGCACGGCTGTACCGCCTGAGCGACGAGGAACACCTCGTGCTGCTGGACCTGCCGCACATCAACTCGGACGCCTGGTCCATGGGGATCCTGATGGCCGAGCTGGTGGCCGCCTACGAGGCGCTGAAACAGTGCCAGTCCCCCCGCCTGCCTGACCTGACCCTCCAGTACAGTGACTTCGCCCACTGGCAGCGCGGCTGGTTGCGCGGCGAGGTGTACGGGGCGTTGCGGGCGTACTGGCTCAAGCGCCTCGCGGATTACGTGCCGCTTGACCTGCCCCTAGACTGCCCAGCCCCCTCCACCCTGACGTTCAAAGGGGCCACCGAGAGCGTGGCCCTGGACCAAGACCTGCTGCGCCGCCTGCGGCAACTGGCGCACACGGAAAACGCCACCCTGTTCATGGTGATGCTGACGGCCTTCAAGGTGCTGCTGCAGCGCTGGACCGGCCGTGAGGACGTTGCGGTGGGCACGCCGATGGCCGGACGCCAGCACCAGGGGCTTGAGCAGCTTGTCGGAGTCTTCGTCAACACCCTGGTGCTGCGGACTGATCTGACGGGCGCGGACAACTTCCGTGAAAGTCTCGGGCGGGTGCGGACCACGGCTGTCGAGGCGTTCGTCCACCAGGACATGCCGTTTGCCCGCTTGATCGCCGAACTTCAGCTGCCGCGCCTGGCCAACCGCTCTCCGGTGGTGCAGGTGCTGTTCAACCAGATCAATGTGCCTATGCCGGCCATGCAGATGGCGGACATTCGCTTCGAGCCGGTGGAACTTGACCGCGGCGGCGCGCAGTTCGAGCTGAACTGCACGGTACAGGAACTGCCGGGGGAAGAAAAGATCACCCTGGAATACAACACGGCCCTGTTCGAGCAGGCCACCGCGCAGCGGCTGCTGGCCCAGTACCTGCTGCTGCTGCGCGCCATGGCCGGGAACGCGGACCAGTCCACGGCCGCCGTGTCCCTGTTCACGCCGGAGGATCAGCAGTTGCTTGCGGCGCTCAACGACACCCGGGCCGCGTGTCCGGATGCCACCCTGCATGGCCTTTTCGAGCAGCAGGTTCGGCGCACGCCCCACGCTGCGGCGCTGCGCGCGGGAGACCAAGAGCTGGGGTATCAGGCGTTGAATGCCGGGGCAAACCGACTGGCCCAGCAGTTGCTAGAGCGCGGTCTGACCCCCGGCACGCCAGTGGCGCTGTTTCTCAACCGGTCTTTTGAAAGTGTCATGGCTATCCTGGCCGTGCTGAAGGCGGGCGGCGCGTACGTTCCTCTGGATCCCACCCACCCCGCACCCCGCCTGGCCTGGATTCTCGCGGACGCGGGGGCGCCGCTGGTGATCACGACCTGGGACCTAGCGGCCGCGCTGCCCCCGTCGGCGGCGCAGGTCCTATACGCCGATGGACTGCTGGAGGGTCACGGGTTGATGGAGAACCTAGAGCTCCCGACCGCGCCGGAGGCTCTGGCCTACATCATCTACACCTCGGGGAGTACGGGCACTCCCAAGGGCGTGCTGGGCCGGCACAGGGGGATGGTCAACCGGCTGGACTGGATGTGGAAGACTTTTCCGTTCGGGCCGGGCGAGGTGCTGTGTCACAAGACGGCCCTGGGTTTCCTCGACAGCGTATGGGAGATTTTCGGGCCGTTGCTGCGCGGCGTGCCCAGCGTGGTGGTGCCCGACGCGGTGGCGCGCGATCCGGAGCAGCTGACCGCGCTGCTCAGCGCCCAGGGCGTGACCCGCGTGGTGCTGGTGCCGTCCCTGCTCGGCGCGCTGCTGGATTTCGGTCCCCGGCTCACCGGGCCGCTGCGCGGCGTTCAACTGTGGACGCTCAGCGGGGAGGCACTCAGTGGGGCGCTGGTCTCACGGTTCCGGGAGGCGTGGCCAGCGGCGCGGCTGCTCAACCTGTATGGCTCGACGGAAGTGTCAGCCGACGCCACCGCCTACGAGATTCCGCCCGGCCCAACCAGGGGACCGGCGCTGATCGGGCGGCCCATACAGAACATGCAGGCGTACGTCGTCGACCGCCGACTGCGGCCCGTGCCTCCCGGTACGCCCGGCGAGCTGTTGATCGCCGGGATGGGCGTCGCCGCCGGCTACCACCGCCAGAACGGGCTGACGGCCCAGCACTTCGTCACGCTTCCTCTGGCTCCGGGCCGCTGTTACAGGACGGGCGACCTGGTGACGCTGACCTCAGCGGGCCAGCTGCGCTTCTTGGGCCGCACGGACCGCCAACTCAAGATCCGTGGGGTGCGCCTCGAACCGGGAGAGATCGAAGCCGCGCTGTTGCGCCACCCGGCGGTGCAGGCCTGCACGGTGGGCGCGTTCGGTCAGGACCAGCAGGCGCTGACTGCTCACCTGGTGCTGCGCTCGCCGGTGGACGTGAACACGCTGCGCGACTGGATGGCCGGCCAAGTGCCGGGGCACTGGGTGCCCAACCATTTTGTCGTGCTTGACGCGCTGCCGTTGACCCCCAGTGGGAAGCTCGACTGGCGCGCGCTTCCCGAACCGGAAGTGACCGTCCAATCCGCTGTGGTTTCAGCGCAAACTCCATTGCAAGAACGACTGATCAGTCTCTGGGAAGAACTGCTTGACCGGACGCCCATCGGTATCCACGACGATTTCTTCGCACTTGGGGGCCACTCCTTGATGGCCATGCGGCTTGTTGTGCAGATCGAGCAGCGCCTGGGGATGAGGTTGCCGGTCACGGCTGTATTTCAAGCTCCAAATATCTCAGAACTCGCCCGGCGAATTGAGCAACACGACCTCAAAGCTGGCCCCGTTCTGGGGCGAGAGGACTCTCAAAGTTCGACGCCGCTATTCTGCTTCCATGGCTTGGGCTCAGATGAAAATAGGTTTCGAAACTTGACGGCACTGCTTGGAAGTCAAAACATCTACCATTTCAATATTTTATCACTCGATATTTATAGTTTGGATAGCGAATCAAAGAGCGAAGATGAACGTGAGAGATATCCTACAGTTGAAGATCTAGCTCAAATATTTCTAAAAGAAATTAAATTAATCCAACCCCATGGACCTTATCAATTATATGGGTATTCTTTCGGCGGTCTTGTGATTTACGAACTTGCTCAAAAACTAAAAGCACTTGGAGACACCATTGATTCCTTGATCATTGTCGATACATATGCGCCCCCAACTGCTGGAAGTAAAGCCAGTGCATACCAATTGGCGGATTATGCAATTTTTGGCGAACTCACATTGTTGGGAAAATCGCCTCGTACTTTTCTCAGAAGACACGCAAGACGGGTACCAATTTTGAGAAATACAAACAGAATAAAACAGGCCGATGATAAAGAAAATAGAATTCTGCGGCGGATTTTCCAAAATATGGCATTCGCAACGAAGTCGTATTGTGCCAGTCCTCTAGATGTACCAGCGGTCTTCTTCAAAGCGCAAAAAAGACCTGTGCGTGACTCTCTTAAAGTATGGACTTGGGAACCGCTTTTTATTGCGGGTTACGAAACTATTGTTCTTCCTGGTGATCATTTCACTATTTTCAATGAACCATCTGTGCAGATCATGTCCAATAGCATTCGCTCGAGACTAAGAAAATCTGACTGGAAGCTTGCAGTTAACGTAGAGCCTTAATATGTCTTATTCTCCTCATGAAAGCGATTTGCAAAAAAAGGAGGTGTCTATCTGGGTGTTAGTTTTAGAAGGCAACCTTTATGACATGCCCACTTTGAACTCACTGCTCTCGGGTGCCGAGCGCGAAAGAGGAAGAAAATTTAAACTTGCCAGGGATGGCACCTCCTTTGTAATCGCGCACGCCATGAAGAGACTGATTCTGGGAAGGGCCCTAGGCGTGCAACCCCACGCCCTGAGCTTTGAAGTTGGTCTGTTCGGTAAGCCAAGTGTCAAAGGTGGGGGATTGTACTTCAGTCTGTCGCGGTCGGGTGACTATGCCTTGCTTGCTCTGGGGCGGCACCATCAGATTGGTATCGATCTCGAGCTGGTCCGCCCGCTCCCGGAACTTGACGCCATCGCCGCTCAGCACTTCTCTACCGCAGACCAGGCCAGACTGGACTTGGCCGGGGAAGACAAGCTGGTCACCTTTTTTGATCTCTGGACCGCGCATGAAGCAGTCCTCAAGGCGGCTGGAGTCGGTCTCAGCGGACATACGTTTGGGCCAGCAGGCGCGTGGACGTATCAGAATCTCGCTTTGATTGAAGGTTACCGGGCCGCACTCGCTGCCCCACGCTCAGCTTGGTCTGTCAAGACGTACGATCAGAACGATGTCATTCAGTCTTGGCTAGAAATATTTTTGTTTCCTAACGATTGAAACATTTTGGGTCGTGGTGAAGACTGGGTGCTTCTCGTTGTCACTCAGGTCAGAACCGCAGGAAGGTGGGGCTTTTTGCTGCACGCCATTTTGCGGCAGCGGTGCGCGGGACAACAGAAAAGCGTGCGGATTTCATGTTGAACGCTGGGTCATCTAGGGAGAACAGGGCGTTTTTTAACCATTCGTTCCCGAAGCCGTGGGTTATGCCGCCTGTTGCTGCCGGAGCCGCAGGTGCTGCAACGTCAACCCCAGTGTGGGCAGGAGCGCCGTCAGAATGAAGACCAAGCTGGCTGTAGCCAAGTACGCGGACAGCCCGCCCACCCGCAGGCTGATCACCTTGCAGATGATCCCGATCACCGCCGCCGTCACCTGCACGAACGCTTGTTTGCGTAGCAGGTGCATAGCGTTTAGGTAGTTGTTGCAGACGATAACAATGGTTGTCGAAGCGATATACAAGGCGATCCACACCAAATCACTGACCCGGATATCCACCGCACCGCTACCCAAATAACGGTAGAGGGGTTCGGCAAATAGGATAATGATCCCACTTAGCACTGCTAGCAACCCCGCGCTGCCGCTACCGATCCGCAGCAGCAGCCGCCTGATCTGTCCCACCTGATTCGCGGCGTTCAGGCGGTAGAACACTGGCCACAGCGCCGTCGAGAACAGTGTGACCACCAGCGGCAACGCTTCAAAAGGGCGTCTGGCCAGGGTCAGGTATGCCACGTCCCGGGTGCCCAGCAGGTGCTTGATGATGAAGGGGTCCATGGCCGTCCCGACAAGAAACGCGATTTGGAAGATGACAAAAAACTTTCCAGCCTGGAAAACCGCGCGGTTTTCCTGGAAGATCAGTCGGATTGACTGCTGCCGCCCTTCTCCGGCAACCGGCGGTCCCAGCGCCGAGCGCTGATAGCGCCAGCCGTTCAAAAGTGACGCGACGACCACCGGCAGCATGGTGGCGATGATCAGCAGGTAGAGGTTTGGGACCAGCAGCAACACGAGAACGGAGGCCACCAAGCTGGCAACCTTGCCCGCCCCCTCCCAGGCTAAGTACTCGTGCCCACGCTCCTGGGCCAGCTGTACCTTGTTCCAGAGCGAGGGTGGGATGCCAATGACATAGATCGTCAGCGCGAGCAGCAGAGCGAGGTACACTTTTAGGGGCGCGACATCGTCCGCGCCCCCGGCGAAGGCGTACCAGGCCAGCCCAACAGCGCCCAGCGCCAGCCAGAAGACGGCAATGAATCCCAGCAGCTTTTTCAGCCCCAGCAGCCGCCTCCGCTCGCTGCGCAGGTGGCCGTCGCGCTGGTGGGTCCGGGCCACCTCGTTCACCACCCCGTTGGCGATGCCCAGATCGGGCGCAGTTACCAGATTGGGAATTAGGGTGGCCAGCGCCCACAATCCGTACTCCAACACGCCCAGTCGGCTAATCGCCAGGGGCGTCACGATCAGCGTGATCAAGATGGCGATGGAACGGGGCAGCAGGTTGGTCAGCCCGAATTTGAGGATGCTGCTGTGGCGCAGGGCCAAGAGTCGTGGGGGAATTGTAGGCATAAACCGCTCGACTGGAAGCTTACACCAAGACTGATGCTCCGTGCCCTTCTCATGCAAGCCGGGAGCACGGCGGGGTGACTGCCGAAGACTAACTAGACTTCAGTTTCGGAAGCGGGTTTACGTCTTCCGGCCTACAATCTTTCCATGCCCCTCAAGCGCATTGTTTTCTGGCAACCCAACCACAGCCCGCACCAGTTTCCCCTACTGGACGCCCTCTCCCGTCACGAGAACGGCTACGAAGTGGAGTTGGTACTCAGCAGAACTGTCAACCCTACCCGCCAAGTGTTTAGCTGGGGAGCCATCAGTTATGAGCATGTCGCCGTCCACGAAGTTCCTTCCGCCGCAGCAGTTGACGTGATCGCAGGCAGAGAGATCGGTTCGAGTATCCACGTTTTTTCTGGCGTTGCCAATGATGAAATCGCTAGAATAGGCATGGAGGCGTGTATTCGCCACGGCGCAAAAATCGCCGTCATGGCGGAGGCTGGAGCCTGGAGAGACCGTCACCCCGCACGCTATCCCCGTCTGGTCAAGCACCTAATGCTTAAACAGAAATATGGTAAGTATATTCAGGCATTCCTGCCGATGGGCCAGGTGGGTGTCGAGTGGTACACGCGCGTGGGCTATGACCCTGGCATCATGACCCCCATCGGGTACTTCGTTGAGTCAGCACTAGTGACGGTTCCGCCGCCCGCCACCTTCGAGATTCTTTTCGTCGGACGCGCTGTGCCGCTTAAGGGAGGCGATCTACTTCTGCGTGCGCTGGGCAAGATCAAACACCTTCAGTGGAATGCCAGCCTGATGACGCAGGGACAGGAGCGGGAAAAATGGGAAGCGCTGGCGCAATCCCTAGGGTTGGGAGAACGGGTTGAATTTCGTGACTACGAAACCTCCCTGGCTTACGCCCAGCGCCTGGCTTCGGCCTCGGTGTTGGTACTTCCCAACAAGGGTGACGAGGGCTGGGGTGCCGTGGTCAACGAAGCCCTGATGCAGGGTACGCCAGTCATCTGCACGACGCTCACCGGGGCACAGGACATGATCGGGCCGGGCCGTGGGGAAGTAGTCACGCCAGACGTGGTGAGCCTGAGTTTGGCGTTAGAGCGGCAGATTGGGCGCGGGATTCCTAGCGCACAGCAGCGGACAGAGGTGGCCGAGTGGACCCGGCAGCACTGGTCTGGAGAAGCGGGCGCGCGTAAACTGGTGTCTGCTCTGGACCACAAGATTGCCCCGAGCTACAACAGTTGAAGCGATACAGCGATGACAGGCTTCAGCGGAAGGCCAGGCCGCTCATGTGCTATGTCGAGAACTAGCATAAGCGTAGTGCTGTCCGCGATAATAGTTTTATAAAGCGTGTTTTCCATGCAGTAGATTCTGTTGTTCTAGATTCCGTCTTTAAGTTAAGTAGTATTTAACGCCTAATAAATAGGAGCGCAGTACATGCCGATGTCGCTAGATGTAGTTTTTCTATCATATAACCGCAAGGATGATCTCTTAGTTAACATCAAAAACACTCTACAATCATCTTATGTATCAGATGAGATTATATATGTTATAGATAATGCTTCTACTGACGGTACTCCCGAAGAACTTAAGCAGTTTAAAATCCTTCACGAGCAAATTCAGATGATTTTCTTAGATCATAATTCAGGAGTAAGTTGTGGTAGAAACGCAGGATATCGTCATGGAGAGGCAGACTTGATTTTATCTTTGGACGATGATGCTTGGTTTGATCCCAAATACTGGCAAGCAGCCATAAAATATTTTGAAGAGGATGTTCGCTTGGGTGTGCTTGGTCTCAAGGTGATCCAAACCAGCAGCGGCAAGGAACAGACACCTGATGCTGTTAGGGGTGAAGAATTGGCAAACTACCATGGCGCTGGACATATTATCCGCCGAAGTGCTTTAGAAGCTGCCGGATACATGGATGGGCGGTGTCATTTTGGCGGCGAAGAATTGGATCTCTCGATGCGTATGCGCGGTAAGGGATTCACTGTCCGATTTGCGCCAGAACTGATCGTTATGCATAATAATTTTGCCCGTCCTGGCAAAGAGGGTATGGGTCGTCGTCTCAAATGGGCCTACAGCTATGGATTGGTTTTACGAAAGAACTTACCAGCGCGAAAAGCAATAGTTCTGCTGGCAAGACGCTGGCTTGGAGCATTCTATAGCTATAGAAAAAAAGACCTACCTATTTATATAGTCCGCTCGTTTTGGGCAACGGCGAAAGGTTTTATCAATGGGGCCAAGTCCTATGAATCCATCGGCCTAGAAGCTGAAAATTTTTATGCTAATCCCAAGCTTCAGCCAGAGTTTGGTAACATCCCATTATTGCGTAAGCTCTTTGGAAGACTCTAGCCAAAACTTGATTCGTCACTCGTCGGGGGCTCTTGGAGTTTGGTTGCTAGAGTATCGGCAAATGGGGCGGTAGCTTTAGCTGATATCTGGCGTGGTCCTGTGTGGCTGTACGCCGGGTATCATCGGCGAATGCAAAAGCAGGAGGTAAGTGTGCTTGTGGGGCTGACGCTGGTCATCGGCGTCGCTGCCCTTGTGGCGAGATCGGCCCAGCAGATCACCGCGCCAGAACTCCAGTTGGCCCCGGAGGCATGCGATCTCCAGCCCACATGGAACATTATGGATGATCCTTACAACACCATCCGTAAAACGGAGCGCGGCTGGGACTGGCTCTCTCAGGGATATATAGAAATGCACCCCTGCGGAGGCGGCACCCTAGTCATGAGCGGTTACGGCGTTGAAGCTGGTAGCGACTGGCCCTTACTGATAGCCTCGCTTGATCTGGAGGGATTGGGAAGCTGGAAGTTTGATCGCCAGCGCAGCCTGAGGGTGAAGGTGCCACACGGTGGCAGGCTATCGCTGGCCTTTCTAAACAACTATTACAGCGCAGAACAGAGACCCATCCAGCGACGGGACTTGCATCTGCAAGAAGTACGCTGGACGCCTGACCCTTAAACTGTTGCCATGCAGCGCCGATTGAACCTATTCCTCATCCCCCAAACCCGCCTCGCGCCGATGATAGATTGGCTGATTCCCCTAGCCTTTGTACTAGCAGTGCTTCCGGGCGGGATCTATCTTGCCATTGTTCTCCTAATCCTGCTCATACTGAGCGGCCGCACGGTTGAAGCCCTGGCGGCATTACCCCTTCTGGTGTTGGGCAACCCAATTTTGTTCCGCCTTGACGGTGTAGAAGTCGTTCGCTATCTCCCACTCCTCTTTGGCCTCGCCGTGCTGTGGCCTGGTCTAAAGATTACCGACACCTCTGTGGGTTGGGCGCTGGCCTTCGTTACAGCGTTGCTGGTGCTCAACGTGGTAGCCGTCTCGGCGCTGCCGTCTATCTCGCTGTTTAAGGGCATTCTGTTTATTGGCGTCCTCTGGGTGCTGTTTAACACGCCCCGAGTGGATTGGGAGGCGTTTGCCCGTCGGGTGGACCGATTCATTCCCTTCTACCTCCTGGCCAGCTTCGCCACTTATTTTGTGCCCGCCATTGGATTCGCACGAAATGACAGAGGGTTTCAAGGGTTGACCAACCAGCCGCAAGTGTTCGGCGTTCTTGTTGCGCTGCTGGCCTCCTGGATGGTGTATCGCCTATGGACCAGACAATCGGCCATCTCCTTGCCGCTGGGCCTCCTGACGGTTCTGGCATTGCTGGGGGCCATACTGCTGTCCGAGGCGCGCACAGCCTTGCTGGGTTTTGTAGTGGCTTTCCTGTTGACCTGGCTGATCCAAATGCTCCGCAGCTCACGGGGAATCGGGCTAAAAATTGCACTGACAATATTGATTGGCGGGGCAGGGGTGGTGACAATTACACAAAGCAACATCCTGACGGAGTTTCTGTTTAAACGCACCACTTCCGAGAACGTCTTAGAGGCCGCAGACACTTCTCGCGGTTTTCTGGTTCGCCGGAGCCTGGAAAACTTTCAGGACCATCCAGTGCTCGGGATGGGATTTGGCACACCTTCCTTCGTGGATATTGCCGACATCACGTATGCACCCGTCATTGACGTTCCGATCGGCGTGGCGCTGGAAAAGGGCGTCTGGGTCACGGCCACGCTAGAAGAGCAGGGCGTGGTGGGCCTAGCCGTCCTAGCACTGTTCTTTGGCACACTGATGGCTTTTTGTATTCGAAAACGCTCCTACATGGGAATTGTCATCCTCGGTTTTGTCTTGGCGAGCAACCTGGGCGAAATGAACATGTACAGCATCGGTGGCTTCGGAATCTTGCATTGGCTTTTGACGATCACCGCCGCACGGATCAAAGGATAGTCGGCTGCCTTTTCCGTGGTACTCAAACTCAGGAGTTGCACCTGCATAACTGGCAGTAAAGCGCTCCCAGCCGGGAGAATCTGGGCATGTCAAAGTCACAGATTCCAGGGGAGCGCGTTCGCATTCTGGCAGATGAGTTCCTGGCCGTCCCCGCCACGTCGTATCAGCAGCGCAGCCTGGGGGCTGCGCTCTTCATGTTCCTGGACACGGCCACCAAGACGGCACTCCACCGCGCTGAGTTGGTCAGTAAGAGTGCGCTCAGTCGCCTCTTGAACGAATATTCCTGGGATACCGAGGCGTGCTGGACCCTGCTGGAGCAGGCTCAATGGGACTGCTTGCGGTTGGCCGCCAAGGGAAAGCATCGCCCCCTCCTCCGGCTCAGTGTCGATCTGACCAGCGTGGAGAAGAAAGGCAGCACGCTGCCTTTCGTACGCGTCTACAACGAGGTCCACGGTATCCACTTGGTGGTTCTCTTTGCCTAGTATCGGGATGTGAAGTTCCCGGTGGCCTATCGGGTGTACAAGGGGAAAAGCACGCCCACACCCAC
>NZ_JNIV01000108.1 GCF_000701405.1 Deinococcus marmoris DSM 12784 | reverse complement strand
CAATGAACACCGGTCCATCAGGAACAAAGGCTTCCAGCAATTGACTCAAGAGAATGCGGCTGCCCTGCAATGGAAACCAGATGGCCCGGCTGAGAAAGTGATGGAATCTGGAGAATCCGGTTTCATCACTCAGGCCGAGCAAGGTCAGGAGGGCAGAGATGGTGCGCTTGCGGGTGGCAAGGATGGACCCGACAAGCAAGGTTTGAGCAGTGATCCAGGTGGGCTGGGTAAACATCTCGGCAAAAGGGGCGATAACATCGGTGAACCATTTTGGGACTTTGAACATCTCCAAATGGTTTCAGGCGGCGCTGAGATTTCTCTCAGCGCCGCCTGAAAAAATGGACAAAGTCGAACTGAGGAAAAGCTGCCCGGGGCCAGGCTGAGCATGGCCCGGCTGCGCGAAACGGTCGCGCAGGTCTGTTGCCACGAGGCGGCGCGGGGCCGCCTGGCCTTCGGGGACTGCGGACGGCCGGCCCTGAATTCGCAGCAGGCCGACGTGGCAGTGCAGATGGCGCTGTTCAGCGAGATCGTGTTGGGCTGACGGCGGAGGCAGGGCAGCAGTGCCTTCCCTGTGTCCCCATGCCGCGCTCCAGGTGTCGGCTGGAGCGCGGCATGGGGACATTTTGCAGCCCTGGGCAGGGTGTGATGTGCCCATGACCAGACCTTCGACTGCCTACCGTGCCGTCTCCATCGGAGCCGCCCTGCTCACGGGAACCATCGCCGCGGTGCATGTGTACTGGGCCGCAGGTGGAACGGTGGGTCTGACGGCGGCCCTGCCTGAGGCAGACAGCGGAGCGCCGGCGTTCACGCCGTCTCCCATGATGACGCTGGGTGTGGCGGCCGGGCTGGCGTGCATGAGCGCGGCCGCCCTGGACGCCCACTCTCCCCGGATGCGCTGGCCGCTGCGCCTGACCACCCTGGTGTTCCTGCTGCGGGCCGTCGGGGATGGGCGCAAGGTTGGCCTGACCCGGCAAGCTGGGGACAGTCCGTTTGCCCGCAACGATGCGCGGCTGTACACCCCGCTGTGCCTGGTGCTGGCCGCCCTGTACGGTGTGCTGGCGTTCAGGTGCAGGGGCCAGAATTGGTCGGCGGCGAGGGTGTCATTCGGGGCCTGCCAGTGCGCAAAGCAGCATTCGTGTTGAAAAGTATGGCTCGCCAATGGCGAGCCACTTTTACACCAGCCCCGAGCCCATCGGTCACCGGGTGCTGATGTGACCCCGATAGACGTAGCTTCCATCAGCCACGATGTCCTTGATGTCGACGCGCCCGGTGCCACCCGCGAAACCGCCGGTTCCGCTGCCCGCCACCAGGGGATGCTGGCAACGTCCAAAGATTTCCGTGCTCCCGGAGAACTTGGACTCGAATTTATAGGTCGTCGCGAACACGCCGATCGGTCCGCCATTCAGGCGGCCGACGAAGACTTCCCTCCCGGTTTCCAGGTAGACACCGCTCGGTGTCGTCCTGGAGGCGTCGACCTTCGTGTACCAGCAGCCCTGCAAGCTGCCGCTCAGAACGAGCCCCGGATAGCTCACGAAGTCGGCATAGCCGCTGGGAGGGGCCGGGCAAGTGCTCCCGCTCACGTCGTAGACCGCAGTCCCCGAGATCTGGATGTTGTTGACTCTCAGGGCGCTCAGGGCAGGTGGCGCTGACCCAACGGGGAGGTTGGTGCTTCCACAGGCGGTGAGCGCGCTCAGGGTGAGGGCCGCGGCAATGGCGCGGGTGTTCATGGGTGATCTCCTGTGGACCTGCGTGGCAGGCCATCCGCCGAAAGCACTGGCTTTCGACGGGTCGGGCACCGGCGCCGCCGACGCCGGGCTGGTGCAGGGCAAGGCGGACAGAGCAGCCGTCAGAATCGCATTCGCATGGTTCCCCTGGTGTGCAGGTCACACTGCTTTACAGGCTCCGGTCGGTTGCGCCATGGGCTCTCGCAGCGGGCAAGCCCCCGAGGTTCGTCCGTTGCGGTCAATGCTTCCGGAGATTGTCTTCGATCAGACTCTTTTTTTGGCAGAGTCCTCAGGGAATCAACAGCTTCCAGGGCAGACAGGGCGTGAGAGAAGACCGCCTTGTTGGCAGAACTGCTGAGCGTGGACGTGACCCGGGTGACAGGCTCCAGAACGAATGGCTGGGCAGCCAGAGTGCCGCGAGTTGGAAGCTGTCAGGGATGGGCTTGAAGTTCTGGAGCGAGCCTCGCCATACAGCAGATCAGGGCGTGGCCAGGAGTTCGTTCCAGCGCACCTCGCCGGCCATCTCGGCTGCTGAGAAGGCGTTGTCCGACGCCCGCAACCCCGAGAACGCCACAACGGACGTGTGATGCTGTGGGTGGTACCACAAGCTGGTCATGACGGTGTCCGCGCCCACGTGGGCGCGTCTGGAGACGTACCCCGCCCGGCTCAGCATGGTCCCCAGGGTCTGCATGCGCTGCTCGCACTCGGCGAGCTTCAGCCCTGTTGCGGACATGGCGCTCACCTGGGTGGCCAGGGTGTCGGGTGGACCAGGAGTTTGCCTGATGGCCAGGGTACCGGGAAAGGCCAGCAGGACCAGCAGGACCAGCGCGGACGAGGTAGGGCGGACTGCCGTCTTAAGCGTGGACATGAAGGTCCTCCAGGGCAGGCCAGGCCTGCCGCCGCGCCTCCCGTTCCAGACGGAACCAGAGACGGCGCGGAGAGAAAGAGTGGACCGCTGCCGGACATCCGGGGAGCGTGGTGCTGGGCTCCTGTCGTCCACGGTGGGTTCGTGTGCTCCGGCATGGCGGGTCCAGAACAGACGGCCGTTCGGTAAGGCCGCGAGATCGGGCGCTCCACGCCTTGCTCACGTGCCAGCGGTGCGCGCCGTGTCTGCCGCTCAGAATGCGAGAGGTGCATTCCAGCGCATCAGGCCAGTCAGTTCAGTCGCAGAGAACGCGTTGCCGGACTCCTGCCAGCCCGCGAAGACCAGTACTGACGTGCGGCGCTCCGGATGGGACCAGCGCGCGATCATGGTGCCGTCAACCAGCTGCGAGCGCACGAGGCGGTAGCCCGCCTTGCGGAGCACCAGGTCCAGGGCACCCATACGCTGCTGGGATTCGCTTCCCATCAGCCCGGTGCCGGACATGGCGCTGAGCTGGGTCCCCAGTGTGTCCGCCTGCCGGGCAAGGGCGCTGGGCACCCCCAGCAGGGCCAGGGTCAGCAGCACAGCCGAGGTACGGCGGACGAAGGTATGAAGGGTGGGCATGGTGATCCTCCAGGGCAGGCCAGACCTGCCGCCGCGCCTCTCGTTCCAGACGGAACCAGGGACGGCGCGAAGAGAGACGGAGTGGACCGTTGCCGCACATCCGGGGAGCGTGGTGCCCCGCTCCTGCCGTAGATCAGCGCTGGGCTGATGCCTTCAGGGTGCGCGTTCCCGGGACAAAGCACATCGCCAGGACTGGGTACGGTGCAGTCAGGTGACCCTGACAGAATCCGGTAGGCTCCAGTCCGTGGCCGGAAGGCACGGGAGAACAAAGCTGCCGGGCGTCCGGCCCGGGCAGGCTGACGCTGGCGTGTCCAGCCGCAAGGCCGGGTCTCTCACGGCGGGGGCGGCCCGGGCGTTGCCCTGTCCGCCAGACCATGCGCGATGGCCCAGCGGGCCAGTTCCACACGGTTGTGCAGGCCCAGCTTGCCCAGCAGGTTACCCACGTGCTTGCTCGCGGTGCCGGGACTGATGTTGAGAAGACGCGCCACTTTTCGGTCTGGGTGGCCCTGAGCCACCAGAGCCAGCACCTCCACTTCGCGTGGCGTCAACTCAGGATGGGCGGCCTTCGAGATCAGCACCTGAACCAGTCGCTCAGCCAGTTCCACCACGTCCGCCACCTGCAGGTGAAGTCCTGTCGTCCAGGCCTGCTGATACGCCGTCTCGCCCAGCGCCTGCCTGGCCAGGGCCATATCCTGACGCAAGCGGCGGTCCGGCAAATTCTGCGAGCGGCCCCAGTCGGGATCATTCACGAACGCTGCGAACTGGATCAGCGTTGTCCATTCACGCTGCTCAGCCGCGATCAGGGTCAGTCCCAGACGCAGAGTAGAGTCGATCATCCCCCGGAACCCCCGGGCCACCGCGTCGTGCAGGCAGGACAGCAGCAGGGGGCGTGCCTCTGGCAGGCGGTTCATATACACCAGCAAATGGCCCACCATGACCCTGGATTCCAGGACGAAGACCGGATTGACCGCCGCCTCGAAGTCCTTGCAAGCCAGCTGGGCATAATCCAGCGCGTCTGTATATCGGTTCATTTCCAGCAGGTCCAGTGCGCCGCCCAGGTAGACACTGGCCCGCAGCATCTGCTGCTTGCGGGTCGGTGGATGATCGCCCACCCGTTCGCGCAGCTCACGGATGACGTCCTGGGTGATGGTCCAGGCCTGTTCCCCCTGACCGGTGTCACGCATCACGTAGGCCAGATTGCCGCTGGCCCAGGCCGCACTCTCCACATCGCCCAGCGCTTCACACAGTGCCAGAACCTCCTGTAACCGCGCCTCGCAAGCCTGGAACTGCCCCGTGAAGCCCAGGTTGTCCACAGTAATTTCCAGTGCCCGGAGCAGGGTGCCCCGGTCCGCCGGCGGGGGCAGGGCCAGCACCCGGTCCACCAGCGGCGCCTCCTGCACATGCAGTCCGAAGGGCAACCACAGGCGGCCGATGGCGCCGAGATAGCGGTAGGCGAGATCAGCGTGGCGCCCCTCCACGGCCCAGACCATCCCAGACCGGATGTTCGGGTAATGCGGCAGGAAGGCGTCCCGTCGGTCCACGGTCTCGTGCTGCCAGTTACGTTGAAGCTCCTCGAGCATGTCCAGAAAGTGCCGCGCGTGTCGCTCTCGCCAGATGGCCTCTTGCGGGTGGCCGTTCAGGCGTTCCACGGCCAGTTCCCGCAAAGGTTGGAGCATCTTCCACAGGGTGCTCGGCGTGTCCAGCCGTTGGAGCAGGCTCTGTTCCAGCAGCGCTTCCGCGCGCTCCAGCACTTCAGACGATCCCCAGACCCCGGCCAATGCTTGCGGACTGAACGGACCGCTAAACACAGCGCAGCATTCGAACACTGCCCGGTCGAGGTCATCCAACAGCTCATAGCTCCATTCCACCGTCGCCCGCAGGGACCGCAGGCGTTCGGGCCGGTCCCGGAAGTCCGCCTTGAGCACCTCCAGCGGATGTTCCAGGCGGGTCAGCAGATCCCCCAGCGCGTAGCTGCGGGTGCGCATGGCCGCCAGTTCCAGAGCCAGCGGCACGCCCTCCAGCACCTCGCACAGCCGCGTGACCTGAAAGGCGTTGGTTTCACTCAGCGCGAAGGTGGGATTCAGGGCGTGGACGCGGGCGACAAACAACTGCACCGCCGCGCTTGAAGCGGCGTCGCGGACACGCTGGGGCAGCCCCAGTGGCTCGACTGGGTACTCCACCTCGTCATGCAGTCGCAGCGCCGCCCGGCTGGTGACCACCATTTGCAGCGTGTCTGTGCGGGCCAGGAGATCACCCAGTCCTGGGGCAGCAGGGAGAAGTTGCTCGAAGTTGTCCAGGATCAGCAGGGTGCGGCGGCGGGCCGCGAAGTCATGGATGCACCGTTCGGGTTCTCCCCGGAGTCCACGGTCTGGCAGGGACGCCGCGATCAGGCCCATGACCCCACCGGGTTCGCGGACGGCACTGAGATCAATGAACTGCACGTGATCGAACTGGGGCACGCTCTGTTGCCGGAAGGCGTGGGCCAGATGCAGGACCAGGGCGGTCTTGCCGATCCCACCGGGACCGCGCAGCGTGAGCAGGCGTACCCCATCCTGGAGCAATTTGAGCAATTGGCGCAGGTCATGCTCGCGGCCATACAGCGGGGCGAGCGCACCCGGCGGTGACCCCGGCCGGTGGTTCATAGATCAGTGTAGACCCCGGTGGCAGGCTGTTGTGGCTGGACCGGATCAGATGACTGGGAAGCCGGTGCTGACGTCGAGAAACGCTGCAGCGGGCGCGGCCGTGCTCCCACAGGCTGACTCCGGGGCCGCTCCCGCACATCAATGGTCATGTCAGCAGTCGTGCTCCGGGCATGGGGCGGCGGAACTCGCCGCCACACGCTTGTTTCTGACCGTGCTTCCACGAGCGCATCATGTGGTGTGGCACGGGCACGGCTGGGCTGCGGCATGATGCGTAGACGTGACGCGGTACCCGGCCTCCAGCAAGCTCACTCCAAAAAAATTGTCTCTCCTTTCAGGAATCGCCATGACGCTCTCGCCCCTCCAACTCACCATAATGCAGTAAAGATTGGTTGCAGGCGTAAGCACTGGTTGTGTTCTCACACTCGCGCCGCCGGCGGAACCATTCATCGATCCGTTCCATCAGAATCATGGCGAAGCCCTGCTGCACGTCCTTGCACCCTCACACCTGCTTCTAAAATATACTGAGTACGGGGAAAGTCGGCATATTTTCGCGCCCATGTTCAAGCTGAAGGGCTTAGACCAGCTGCCAGTCGTCGAGACATCAGTACGCCGCGTACCACAAGCTTCACCAGTTCGGCGGGACACATATCAGACTGTAGGCGTATACTCTTCGGACACGAGTCCGACACGACTCGGAAGGAGATCTCTATGTCCCGGGTGTCCCACGCTCTCAGGGAGCCGCTGCTCAACCAGCAGGTTCCCGATATCACCGATCCCGCAACCCTCCAGCGTCTCTCCCGGGGGCTTTCCGCCGGCATCCGCATGCTGGAACAACTGCAGCTGAACCGGGAGCAGCAGGCCTGGCTGCTCGGCCTCAGCTCCCGCAGCTTGCAGCGCGCGCGTACAGGGAACGGCCCTGAACTGACCCAGGATCAATTGACCCGGCTGAGTCTGGTCGTCGGCATCTACAAGGCGCTGCACATTCTGTATGACGACGCCACAGCCGACGGCTGGGTCAGTCGCGCCAACAGGCGGCATCCTTTCGCCGGGCAGACCCCCATGGACTACATGAGCCGGGGCGGTATCCCCGCGATGTATGAAGTGCGCCGACTGTTGGATGCCGACCGCAGTGGGATGTTCTCCGTAACCCCCGAAGCCCGGAAAGCCGCCTCAAACTTTGCAACCGTCGTGGACCTTTGAAGGAGCCGCCACCGCTCCGGGCGCACCAGGCGCGGACTTCCCGCTTGATTCCCTCCCGGTACGAAGCGCAGACGCCCCGACCGTCGGTCCTCCGCGCCATCACCCACGACCGGGACGAGTTCGACATCCTGCTTGACCTGGATAACCTCACCAACGGCCGGGTCACCAGTGGGCGGGGCGTCACCTCCCAGCCGTACGAACAGATGGTCCTGGCGGCCTTCGAACACGCGGGCAACAACCGCTTTAATGAGCCGGTACCGGGACACGGCGCGTGGTATGCCGCCGACGAGCTGGTGACGTGCGTCTATGAGGTCGCCCATCACTTCAAGGCGCGGGCCATCGACGAAGGCCTGACAGATACGCCGCATGTCACGGAGTACACCGTTTACGAGTGCGATGCCCAGGACACCTTCTATGACGCGATGAAGGATCCGGACTATCTCGGGCACCTGGCCGTGGACCCCGATTCCTACACGTATTCGCAGCCGCTGGGTGAGGAGGTGCGTGACCAGAACCGGGCTGGCATCGTCTACGAGAGCGTCCGCTCCCCGGACGCTGGAAAGATTTGCGTGGTGTTCCTCCAACCCTGGGCCGTGCGCAGTGTGGGCCGTACCAGTCAGGTCTATCTGCTCTGGGATCCGGCGCAGCAGGCGGCTGTGGCCAGCCGCATGCCGCCGAGCCCAGACGTGCTACAGCAGTGAAAGGCTTGGGGGCGGCCCATAAGGCTCTCCAGCAAGGCGCCTAACCGCTCGCAGCACTCCAAAACTCACAGGACGTTCGCCACCCTGGACACAGCCCGTCGACGTCGACTCGGACATCAAGCAGCCTCCCCCTGTGTCAAAAAGTGAAAGGGAGCGGGCGCGCTGCGCGCCCGCTTCCTCAGCTCACCCCATCAGCAGTTGCAGCTGCGCGTCGTGGGGGTTTGCATCTGCTTCGGTCCAGCTCAGCGCCCACGGCCCGAACTCGCTCCAGCCGAAGCTGAGTTCTAGCACCCAGCCGTACGGTTCCTCCCGGATATCGGCCCAGTCCTTGCGGTGGGCCTGCCCGAGCGCCGGCACCTGCGCCACCAGCTGGCCCGCAGGCGCTGAGGTGTACTCCCGCCCCAGTATCTCGCGCGCCCACCGGGGCAGTTGCTGCGGATCTCCCGTGCCTGCCGCGATGGGCCCCGGCACACCTGCCACCTGAACCCAGCCAGGTGCCAGTGGCGTCACCAACCCAGGCCCGATCAGCGCCGGCTGGCGCGCTGGCGGCAGGACGAGCGGATTGATACGGCCCACGAGCGCCGCTGCGCGTGCCTGGGCGCCCACTTCGTCAATCAGCACCCATGGCAATCCCATCGCTGCCGCCCAGGTCTCCCCTGCCCCGGCAGGCTCCGTGCCCGTCTGGACGGCGAGCGTCCACACCTGGCCCGCCGCCCGTTCCAGCCGCCGCTGGGCCTGGCCCATGCGGTGCAGCCGCGCGGCCTGTGCCACGGTCGGCCGCAGCGTCAATTCGTAGTTGTGGGTCATCGTTTTTCTCCTCCTGTGTGGTGCACTGGTCCACCCAGATCCAGGGCACGGGTGATGGTGCGCTGCAAGTAATTAGAGATGTTGTATTTGGGCCGATCCAGCGCGCTTGCGCGCAGCAGGCGCTCAATCTGCGCCGGGTCCCTCGTATAGAAACGAAGCAGTCTGGCGGCGGCAAAATCCGCCTCACTCTGGGACGCGTAGCCCAGGGCCTCCCAGGACCCGAACAGCAGCCCCATGGCCCGGTCACCGTTGCGGGCGCGCCGCAGGCACCCCAGCACTTCCTGATCCGTGACCGTCAAGCCGCGCCGTCCCTGCGTGCTGGTGTCCTGAGTCTGGCGTGGAACGTTGCCCGTCCCCAACACTGCCTCCGCCTTTTCCAGGTGGCCCAGGTGGCGGCCCCGCCCCTTGAGCGCCCGTCCGGTTACCGTCACAAAGCCCTGAGCGAGCCACTCGACATGGTGTTCGCGCCGCGAGCGCGGCAACGTTCCACGCAGCCAAACGTGGACCCCCTGGCCAGAGGGCGACGTCTCGGCGTAGCCGTCAATCCGCTCCAGCCGCTCCGCTCTCTCGGGCGTCAGTGGCCCGTCAAGATCCAGCGCCACCAGGCCAGCCGATGGCGGCAGGCCCACACCGACGCCGCCGGCCCGGTGGCCCCGCGCAAGCTCCAGTGCCTCCTGCCACGGCATTCCCCCACCCCGGCAGTCCACCGGAGCCAGCCGCCCTGCCCGGGGCAGCGCCGGCGCTTTCCCCAATCCACCGTTGTCGCGGGGGAGCGCAACCCACGGCAACCAGTGCGGTAGCGCCAGTACCTCCCCGGGAAGCGTGACCTCAAGGTCCTGAGGACGGGGCAGGTGCCCCCCATCCCCAGACGGCTGGCCGCGCACGGCGCCGGAAAAGGCGTGCGTCGCCGCCAGATGGTTTCTGTTTCGCATGTTGCTCCTTTCTGTTCTGCGCCCTTCCTCTTTCAGCTGATAGGAGGGCTGATGAACGGGGACAGGCATCAGGCCGGGCCCGCACCTCCCCCCCCCTGTGTCCACGCCCTAGATCTTCAGCGCCTTATCAGCGGCGCTGCCGCTTGCGGCGCGCGTACGGACGGCCGCCCCAGGCGCGGTGACGCACGTTGTGCGCTGCATTCACATGGGCGTCCATCACGCCGCAGCCATACAGGCAGGAGAATTGATGGCTCGTCCGTGCCCCCGGGCGGCCGCACAGGTGGCACCCCTGGCTGGTGCCGTACGGCGCCACCCGGCGCAGCCGCACCCCTGCGGCGTACAGGCGCTGCGGCAGCCAGCTCTGCAACCAGTCCACCATCGCCATTTCCCGGCCACGCTCCGGAAAATCCGTGCTGAACGTGCGCCAGTTGAGCCGCTCCACACCCACACACGCCGCCTGGCCCAGCAACCAGGCCGTCATCTGGTCGAGTCGCTGGCGGGCGGCCGCGTAGTGCAGCCGCTCGATCCGGCCCTGCAGCTCACGCTGCGCGGTGGGCGGCAGCAGGTCGAGGTGGGCGGCGAACGTTGACCAGCGCAGGCGATCGGGCAGGGCCGGCGGGGCCAGTTGGGCGAGCGCCCCCGGTCCCGCCGCGGTGACGAGTGGCGACAGGCCGACATCGATCCCGATGGCGACGCCGCCCGCCCGGCGCTGCACGGCCGGCATCTCGAACGTGAGACTCGCGAACCACAGGCCCTCCAGCTCCACGAGGCGCGTCCCGGCCTGCAGCCAACGCACACCACCGCCGCCCAGGACCACTGGCAACGCACGCCGTCCCTGGAACGTGGTCTGAATCACCTGACGGACCCACGTCCGTTGCTGCGCCGGGCCCAGCTGCCCCAGCAGGCCTTGGGTCAGCAGATTCTCGTCCTGGTGCTGCGCGTAGCCTGGTGAGGTCTGCACCAGCGGCGTCTGCTCCAGCGTCGGGAGCCGGTAGAGCTGGGCCTGCAGCCCCACTGCACCCAGCTGCAACCGTTCGTCGTGCCACCCGCACTGCTGGGTGAGGGCAGCGGCGTCGGGGATATACACCCGGCCCCCCGCGAGGCCGCTGACCGGCTCTGTCGTATGGCGCATCCAGCCGGTGCGGACGAGCTCGCGCAGCTGCGCGCTCTGATCCACGCTGACGCGCAGGTTGTGTGTTGTGTCTGTCTGCATTTCTCTTTCCTCCTGCCCTTTCCTGGCCCGTCGCCTGTGTGTCCCTGCTCTCCCTAATGCACGTCCCGTCCCGTAATGCGCGAGCCGCACATCTGTCCCGTGGTGTGCCCATCACGCATTCCCATCCCGTGATGTCATCCCAGCCGCTGCACATAACCGCTGGTGGGCTCAACCGGCATGGACCGCTGGTGATGGGTTACGGCGTAGGGCACGCACGTGGTGGGTGCGTGCGATGGAGTGACGGACGTTGGACTCGGTCACGCGGTGGGTTCACACGACGCGACGCATGGTGGGTGCAGGGATAGGTCATGGCCCGTGCATGGGCTGGAGCGGCCCGCAACGCTGGCGCAGCAACAGAGCGGCGCGCGGCTAAGCCGCACTTGGGTCACGTAGGGGGCCACTCTGTGGCGCCGATCTGGGCGGTGCGGCGGGTAGTCCGGGCCTACCGGCCTACAATGTTCCGGGCTACGGAAGTTCTAGGTCATTCAAAGTTTTGCTGACCTGTGTTCCTGCGGTCTCGACGGCACTGGGCGTCAGAACATGAGAATGCCCCCACGCCACCCAACCCACCAATGGTTCACCACTCCATCAAGCGCACCTCAGCGCAGCACCACTGCTGGGGGCCCGGAATGTCCAGCCCAGTGCAGCTGGACAACGCGGTCAGCCTGAAGCAGGACGCGGCCAGATGGACCGCAGACCCCCTGGCTACAGTTGGAGCATGATCCGATCAGAACTTGCCGAAGAGCTCGGCGTGAATTCCTCGACGGTCCGGAAGTGGCTTGACGTGTACGTGCAACTCACCGAGCGGACCATCGAGCGTCGACTGGACGCCCAGACCATCAACGACATGCAGCGTGCGCGGACGCTGATGCAGGACCGTCCTGGAATGCCGTTCCGTGAAGCCCTGGAGCGCGCTGGACCTGTTCGTCGAACCGGTGCCGCCGGCCAGCGTCGAGCGGCTGATGGGGCGGCTCGATGGTCTGGAGCGCACGCTCGCCGGCATCGAGGAACGGCAGATGGTGCTGCAGGACCAGCTGCAGGCCCTGGCTGATCACCTCAAGATGATCTCCGAGGACCTGCACAGCCTTCTCCCAGAGGGCGCTGACCTGGTCGGTGCCGATGCGCCGACGGTTGCTGACGACGGATCGAACACCACCGACTGGGAGAGACCGACGTTCTGAAGCGGAGTGTTGCCGCATCTGGTGCGCTGGACCAAGCAGAGCACCCTCACCCTGGAGGAGGTGGCCAGGAGGTTGCGGCCGTGCAGGACTGGAGCAACATGGCCAGGGTCTTCGTGCGCCCCGGCTATGAGCGCGGCGGGACGCAGCCTGCACGAGATCGGTACGATCCTGGGCCACGAGAACCCAGCGACGACGGCGATCTCTGGGCGGTTTGAGGCCCAGCAATTGGTCCTGGCGGCGGCCAGCCTGCCGGATGTACTCTAAGAACTTGATTTCGCACTCCACCCCTGGCGCACTGCCGCCACATGAGCATCTCCGTCAACTTCACCGCGTCTATGGACCGTTGAGTCCCGTCTTCGTCGCCGAAGAACTACGCTGCACCCTGGACGAGGCCGTCCACCACCTGTACGGACCTCATGCCGCTCAATATGTCTGGGTCAGTCTGGCTGACCTGGTCCATCTGTCTGCGGTGAGCCTGATGGGATTGAAGCGCTGGGTCCGGCATCATCACCTCCAGAGTGCATACCAGCAGGGCCAGGGGCGCGGTGCGCCCCCCCACATCCATCTCGATGATGCCCGTCACTTCCTACATGGCCAGCAGAACCTGACATCAGCGATTTCAGACGCACTCCCCCGTGTGAAGGGAGAAGACCTGAGGTCTTTTCCTCTACGGAGCCAGGTCACCAAAGCAGCCGTGGTGGATATGGACTGGCAACTGGCACGTCAGGCCGCCTGGCCGATGACGGTGGACCGCCTGGCGGAAGCGGTCCACGGCTCCCGTTCTGCACACGCCCGGCAACAGGTCCAGAGAACGCTTCGGCGCTGGGAAGCCCAGGGGCGCGTCGTCTGCTTTGCGCGGGGACTGTATGACCTGGTGCGCCCGTCCCTGGTCTTGGACCCGGAACGCTATGGCCGCAGTGTGTTGCTGAGGGAGGACACCCAGAAGCTGCACGCCCATCATCCGGAGATCGCCCACTGGCCCAGCAGGTCTCTGGCCGCCGCCTGGCGGGCGTACAGCCGCTTCTATGCCGAGAGACTGTTGCCCGTGGCGGACCGTGGGGAGCCGACGTTCCTGGAATACCTGCTGGTGTGTCAATTGAATCCAGCGGAGATGCCGGGCGAGGTGAACGCGCGATACGAGGTACTGTGCCAGGAAGCGGCCTTTTACCGACTGGTGCCCGGACCATGTCAGGGTGCTGCTGAGGCGGAGCAGCCTCCACTGAGAGCGTGTTTATAAAGGTTCGACGGATGGGTCGAGGCGACGGAGCATCAGGCGAATGTTGGCGAGATAGCACCAGGAAGCGGAGGTATGGCAGCGGCCTTCGTAGTCCCGGCTCAGCCGACGTGAGCGCGTCAACCACGCCAATGAGCGTTCCACCACCCAGCGACGGGGCAGCACCTGAAACCCTGTGGCCCTGTCACTGCGTTTGATGATTTCCAATGTCCAGCCCAGTGTTTCCAGCGTCCAGGTGACCAGCTTGCCCAGATAACCACCATCGGCCCAGACATGACGGAGGCGCACAAAGCGCCTCCGTGCGTACCACAGCGTCATTTTTCCGCCATCACGGTC
>NZ_JNIV01000107.1 GCF_000701405.1 Deinococcus marmoris DSM 12784 | reverse complement strand
CACGCCGTTTTCCTGACTGTGAGGTTTGGGAATCACACAGTCATCGACACTCAGCGTTCCGTCCTCCTGCTCGATCTGCCTGACCAACGGCTTTGCCAGTTTCCAGAGCGTACGGGAAAAAGCCTCTTCCTGACGCAAAAAACGAGTGACCTGATCGTGACTGACTTCCCCCAGCAGCAACTGGGCGAGCATGGTGGCACTCGTTTGACCGAACGAGGAGATCAAGAAATCGCTGTACAGTTCCATCATCCGGCGAGTCACCTCCCCAGTTTGCGTCGCCGCAGTGCGAAGCAAGAAATCCTGATGATTTCATGGAGTCTTCAAATCGTAGCGCGTAAGGTCAGTAATATATCCTGCTCTGCCCCCGCTTCGGCTTTTGCCCGTGGTGGGGGCGGGCGGGGGGTTTGGGGGTTGGCTAGAGGCTGTCCCTGAACGGCTGCAACTTCGCGGCAAAGGCCGGGAGTTCGGCGCGGCGCATGGCCCCCAGCAGGTCATCCGGGCTGAACGGTGGCCGCTTCAAATCGGCCCGTAGCTCTCTGAGCGATTCCAGCACCCCCGCCTGTTGCCCTTCCAGACAGGCAGCCAGAAACACGTCAGGGTGAACGGCTTGCACGGATGGCGGCAGAGCAGAAGCGGGAAAGTCGGCCAGATTGAAGGTCAGCAGCAGGCTTGCGCCTGCGCTGAGGGCCGCGTCCAGAACGTGTTGATCGTCTGGATCGGGCAGAATCTGTGCGCTGACCTTGGTGATCGCCACCAGTGCGCCGGGGATGGCTTCGTCCATCAGGCGGCGGGTCCGCTCCATAGCGGCGCGGGACGACTGTGGACGACGAAGCTGGAGGTTCCGCATCCATTCCTCGTGAATCCTTTCTGACCAATGCGGCTGAATTACGCCCCGCTTGCCCAGGCGAACCATCAGGTCACGCAACAGGCTCTTATAGAGAACATTGGCGTCACAGAGGACCACAACCCCCGGATGCGCCGGAGTCAATAGGGATCAATCTCCTGCCCGATTTCGGTGATTTCACGCACCAGCGCCCGCTTCTCGGCCTGATCCCGTTCCTGAAAGGCCAGCAGGTCACGCACCCGGATGCGGCGGTGCTTGCCCACCTTGCGGAAGGGGATTTTGCGCCCTTCTAGCAGTTGCTCAATCAGGTAAGGGCGGCTGACCCCCAGCAGTTCGGCGGCCTGCTGGGTGCTGAGTTCCTCGTTGCGGCTCAGCACCGTGATGCTTTCGCCGTTGCCCAGGCGCTCCAGAATGCCGCGCAGCAGGCCCGCCAGTTCGGGCGTCAGGGTCAGGTGGTCTTCCCCGGCCCGGAGTTGAATGTTCTGCCGAGCCAGCAGGTGCTGGGCATCCCTGGCAAGGTGTTGCTCGGCGGGGTTGGGCGTGTGGTTCAGGGTCATGGCTCACCTCTAAACGCAGTATTCGCAGAAAATGAAATAAACGCAAGAGATGGGTTCACAGTTTGGCCCCTGCTTCGGCTTTCGCCTGTGGTGGGAGCGGGCGGATGGGGTTCTGGGGCATTTCCAGGAGTCAGGGGTCATATTTGCACTCTGCCTGATTTTGTATATTGAGGCATGACCTCTACCCATGCCTATCATCTAAAGGTGCAAGCGCAAGGCCGCGTCGTTGTTCCAGGCGACGTGCGCGCTGATCTGGGTGTTCAGGAAGGCGACGAATTGATCCTGCTGAAAGAAGCACATGGCTACCGACTCACCAGCAAACATCAGTTGATCGATGAACTTCAGGGCAGTCTGGTCAAAACCGGAGTCGCCGCAGGACGCGACTTGACCCAGGAGCTGCTGGATGACCGCCGCGCCGAAGCCGCCCGGAAGGGCTGGTAATGCTGCTGGATGCCAGCGTGTTTCTGGCGTTCCTGACCAATGAACCCGGAACCCAGGCCGTCCGTGCCGCCCTGCTGCAATACCGCTGCGTGGTCAGCAGCGTGACCCTGGCAGAAGTGGAGGGCAAACTGGTGGGGCGCGGTGAATTCACGCCGGGGCAGGTGGGGCAGCAATACGCCAAATTGCTTTCGGTGGTTGGGGAGCTGCCCTTCGACTCGGCCTGCCGTACAAAGGCTGCGTTTTACTACGCCCGCAAATCGCCCTATGACCTCAGCCTGGGCGACGCCTGTTGCCTGGGAACGGCGGAGGCACTGGGACTGGACGTGCTGACTGCGGAACGCGGCTGGGCCGTGATTCCAGACCTGCCGTTCAAGGTGCAATTGATTAGGTAAAGCCTCTGCCCTGCGCTTCGGCTTTCGCCTGTGGTGGGGAACGGATGGCATCTCTCTCCCGCTGACTGCTTATCCCGTTACGTCTCTGCCGTAAAATACCGTCATGTCCGCCACGCGCAAGATCATTCATGTGGACATGGACGCCTTTTACGCGTCGGTGGAGAGGCGGGACGACGCGCGGTTGCGGGGGCGTCCGCTGGCGGTGGCCTGGGGTGGGCGGCGCAGCGTGGTGTTGACCGCCAGTTACGAGGCGCGGCCCTACGGCGTCCGCAGTGCCATGCCGCTGTACCGGGCGCTGGAGCGCTGCCCGGACCTGCTGGTGGTGCCGCCCCGCTTCGAGGCGTACCGCGAGGTCAGCACCCAGATTCGCGCCGTATTTGCCCGTTATGCGGCGCTGGTGGAACCGCTGTCGCTGGATGAGGCGTATCTGGACGTGACCCAGCCATTGCGCGGCGGCCCCAGCGCCACCCGCATTGCACAGGCCATCCGCGCCGATATCCGGGCCGAGACCGGGCTGACCGCCACCGCCGGGGTCAGCGTCAACAAGTTCCTGGCCAAGCTGGCCAGCGGCATGAACAAGCCCGATGGCCTGACCGTGCTGCTGCCTGCCGATGTGGACGGGTTGCTGGCCTCGCTGCCCGTCGGCGACTTTCACGGCGTCGGCCCGGCCACCGCCGCTAAGCTGGCCGCGCGGGGCATCCACACCGGGGCGGACCTGCGTGCCGCCTCGCCGGAAGCGCTGACCGCGCAGTTCGGCAGGATGGGGCAGCATTTCTGGCGCATCGCCCACGGCCTGGATGACCGCCCAGTGGACCCGGACCGCCCCCACAAGAGCATCGGCGCAGAGGAAACCTACGGCGACGATCTGCGGGGCGTGGCCCCGGTGCTGGAGCGCCTGCCCGTGCTGGCGGACGCGGTAGAGCGGCGGCTGGAGCGCGCGGGGCTGGCCGGGCGCACCGTGGTTTTAAAGCTCAAGTTCAGTGACCGGGCCATCATCACCCGCCGCGTCACCCTGGCCGCCCCGGTTCATCTGGCCCCCGATCTGGCCCGCGCCGCCGCGCATTCGCTGACGCCGGAACTGCTGTCGGGCCGGGGCGTGCGGCTGGCCGGAATCACGGCGGCGGGCCTGTGCGGCGTGGGAGAACTCCCGGCGCAACCGGGACTGTTCGACTGATTCTGTGCCGAACAGGGTGGGGGGGTTGCCCTAGAGCATTTGTCAAAAGAGTTGTTCACTTTTGACCGAACGGAGTGAGCGAATGAAAAAGAGGATTTGGGAGGGTAGACGCAGCAGAAGTCCTTTTTTCTGCTGCGTCTATTTGGACAAATGCCCTACGCGCTGTCCCGCACGATCAGGTGTGGCTGGAAACGGCGGGCACGCGCTGGCCCCCGGTAGCCCCCCAGGCGCGACAGCAAAAGCTGGGCGGCCTCGTAACCCATCGCCTCCACGGGCTGGTGCAGGGTGGTCAGGCCACGCGCGGCGGCCCACGGCTGATCGTCGAAACCGATGATCCGTATGTCCTGGCCCGGCGTCAGCCCGCGCACCCGCGCCTCGTCCAGCAGCGCCCCGGCCAGCAGGTCGGCAGAGGCGAACACCGTGCAGGGCAGCCCACCTTCCCTGCGCTGCACGTCGTCCAGCAGCGCGGCTGCGGTGTTGCGGGCGGCCAGCGTGTCGAAACTGGCGGTGTACTCGGTCTCCACCCTGCGCCCGGCAGCGGCCAGCGCCTGATGGAACCCGGCGCGGCGGTCCTCGAAAACGCGGGTGGTAAAGAGCTGGTCCAGTTCGGTCTCCACCCAGATGGCGTACAGCGTCCCCGGCAGCGTGGCGGCGTATTCCCCGGCCAGCACGCCCCCGGCCAGATTGTCCATGTACGAGCAGTCGGCGTCGTCGGTGTAGGCGTCCACCAGCACGGTGGGCTGCTGCGTCCGCAACCTGCGCTCGTGGAACACCTTGGTCAGGTTATACGTTGCCATCACCAGCCCGTCGGCCTGATACGCCAGCGTGTGCGAAGCCAGATACCGCTCCAACCGCGAGCGGTCCAGCAGCGGAAAGATGGCCACGTCGTAGCGCGCTTCCTGAAAGGCCGTTTCCAGGCCGTCCAGCAGCCGGGCATAGAACTCGGTGGTCAGCACCGGGAGCAGCACGCTGATGGTGTAACTCTTGCCGCCCGCGATGCGCCGGGCGTGTGGGTTGGGCGTGTAGTCGAGGTCTGCGATGGCTTTCAGCACCATCTCGCGCGTCGTGGGCCGGACTGCCGCGTGGTTGTTCAGCACCCGCGACACGGTGCCGACGCCCACGCCAGCGCGCTGGGCGACATCCTGAATGGTGGGGGTTTTCATGGTTAGACCCCCAGGATACCCCGGAACGTGGAAATGATTCCAGAAGGGCGGTAAGGCTGTGGCGCAGCCACTCTGGGCATGAGGACCGTGAGGTCGAACAGGGTCAGTGCAGCTCTGTGCGGACCTGAGGATGAAGTGCGCGGCAGCGCTCCAGAAGTCGGACCGGGAATGAGAAACCCCAGCCCCGAACAGGGCCAGGGCAGGAACCCGGATGAAGATTTGCAATGAGCGTCAAGGCGTTGAAGTCGAGGTCTTCTGCGCTTTCGGCGCGTACTGGGCCACGCCGCCTGCTGCTGCGAACCCGGCTTGCAATTCGGCCAGCGGCTTGTCTGGCCTGCTTTCTGGATCGCCGGGCAGGGTTCGGGCAAAGACCTCCAGCGCGTCCGGGAAGCCGTCGCCGTCCGCGTCCCCGTCTGCTTTCAACACCGCATACAGCACGTCGGGGAACTTGCCCTTCTGGCCCGCTTCGGCGTCGGCCCTGAACCCCGCGCGGATGGCCTCTCCAAACGGGTTCCAGGGTGCGCCGCCGCCCACATCGACGTGGCAATAGGTGCAGGCCATCACCCGGCGGTCCAGTTCCCACAGCGGATTGTCTGCGTCGTAGTGGAATTGCACAATGGCCTGGGACCGGTATCTGGGCATGGCGAGGGCCACGGGGGCGGCCAGCAGCACCAGTGCCGCCAGTCCAGCTCCCACCAGACGGACGCGGCGGCCATCAGCGCTCAGGCCACCCATCCTGGTCCCGTGAACTCGCCGCCCAGCACACTGCGGGCGTCCAGATTCAGCCATTTTTGCAGGCCCTCGGCGTAGACGCCCCGGAAGTCCTGGCGGTATTTGATGTCGCCCATCGACAGGTCTTCGAGGTCCGGGCTGCTGCCGTGGACGCCGCCCTTCACACCATTTCCAAGCGCGAACATTACGCTGCCCTGGCCGTGATCGGTGCCGGCGCTGGCGTTCTCGGCCACCCGCCGCCCAAATTCGGAAAAGCCCATGACCACTACCTTGTCGGCCAGCCCCTGCTTCTGAAGGTCCGCGTAAAAGGCGCTCAGGCCCCCCGCCAGCGTGCCCAGCAACTCGTCCTGCTCGCCGCGCTGCCCGGCGTGGGTGTCGAAATTGCCCAGCGTGAGGTAGATGATGCGCTGGCCTACCCCGGCGGCGATCAGGCGGGCGGTGTCGCGCAGTTGCGCGCCGAACCTGTGGTCCGGGTAACTCGCGCCTGCTTTGTACTTCTTGACATTCTGCTGCACCCGCGCGGTGTTCTTCATCATCTGGCGGGTGGCGCGCAGCAGGTAGTCGGCCTCGCCCTCACGTGGGGAACCCAGCATGGCTTCAAAGGCCCCTTCCACCCCCTGCGGCAGCTTGATCTGGAAGGTGTCCACCCCGTCGATGCTGGGCAGGCTGAAGGCGTCGGCCTGGAGCGCACGCGGCGTGGACGAGCCGATGTTGGAAGCGCAGAAGGGGTCCCCGATCTTCTCGGCCATCCGCCCGATCCAGCCGTCCGCCTGCGCCTGCGTGGGATCGGCAGTGTGCCAGATCGCCATGCTGGCGAAGTGCGACCTCGTGGGGTTCGGGTAGCCCACGTTTTCCATCCAGGCCAGCTTGCCGCCGTCCCACAGATCCATCAGCGGCTTGAGGGCAGGGTGCATTCCCAGGTCCGGCGTCAGGGTCAGTACGTCTTTTCTGGGAATGGCGATGGTGGGCCGCGCGGCATAATACGCGCCGTTGCTGTAGGGAATCAGGGTGTTCAGGCCGTCGTTGCCGCCGGTCAGTTGCACCACCACCAGCGTCTTGTCACCGCCTGCCTGTGCCGCCGCCCGCGCCAGAAAGCCGGGCATCCCGGTGGTGGCGGCCACCGCCAGGGCAGAAAGTTTCAGAAAATCGCGTCTATCGGGCATGGAGACTCCTCTGGAGGGTCAAACCGTCTGAAGGTCTGACCGTCTAACGGCTAAAAGGGAAGGGCGGGCTTGTCTGGCGGTTTGACTGTTCGATTTGACTGTTTGACGGTTAGACCTTTAGACAGCCTCTTTCACGCCAGTTGAAACTCGGGGCTGACCAGGGCCAGATACACCCGTTGTTTAGGATTCAAGCCTTTCAACGCCGTCTGTACCGGGCTGTTCTCGCTGCCGAACAGGGCCAGATCGCCGGGCGCGGCGTCCAGCGTGGGGGCGGCGTTGCCCAGCGACAGCGCGGCGGCCACCTGCATGCGCGTCAGCAGGGTGGCGTCGTTGATCCACTCGCGTCCGCCGTCCCAGCCCTTGACGGTGTCGGGTTGCAGCAGGGTCTGGCCCATCCTGCCTGCCGTCTGGGCCAGGTTCAGCACCTGCTTGACTTCCAGTTTGGGCTGCCCCAGCGTGCGGACCGCGCCCACGATGTACTCCACCGGACCCCGGATGATGGCCCCCCGGTTTTGCGGGGCGTAAAAGGCCACGCTGGACAGCAGTTCTTCCAGCACCGCGCCGATGTTGCCCCCCGTGCGGCGGAAGGTCTCGGCGCTGCCCTGCACGGCGGCCTCATCAGGCGTATCGGCCATGAAGGCGCGGTGCAGCTTGCGGGACACGAACACGGCGGTCTGCGGGTGCGTGGCGGCGATGCGGATCACGTCCTCGAAGCTCAGTTTGCCCGTCTGTCCCAGGTAGGTTTTCGGGCTGTCGTCGTGGTATCTGGGGTTATAGCTGGCCTCAACGGGTTGCAGATAGGTGTTTTTGGCATTGCCGCGCCCGCCTTCAAAACTCCAGCCGGTCAGCGCCCTCGCGCCCTCGCGCACGTCCTGCTCGGTGTAGTTGGGCTGGCCGGGTGCGCCGATGCCGAGCGTGAACAGTTCCATCAGCTCGCGGGAAAAGTTCTCGTTGGGTTTGCCCTTCCTGTTCTTGTCGTTATCCAGGTAGCGCAGCATGGCCGGGGTCTGCGCCACCGCCAGCGTGAACCGCTCGAAGCTGGGGCCAGCCGCGTGCTGGCGCATCAGCCCCAGGTAGGCGGCCAGGGCCGGGTGGTTCTTGACCTTGTCGGTGCCGATCACGAAGTGGTTGCTCCAGACCAGGGCCAGCTTCTCGCGCAGCGCATTCGGGCTGTACATCAGCTCATACAGCCACGCGGCGCGCGTGAGTTGCAGCATCGCGCCGGGCGTGGCCCCGGATGAGGGATCGAAAGGGTTGCCCGGAACAGGATGAGCAGGGGCGGTGCGGGCGTCGAACTTCAGCGCGGCCTGGGCCACGGCGCGGGCATCTTTGCCCACCAGGGCGCGAATCTGGGCGTCGGTGGCCCCAAAGGCGGTGCGCCGCAGAAAGTGCGCGGCGTCCTCGGGGCTGAGTTTCTGGGGATAGGGGGGCAGGCTCACAGGTTCTCCTTAACGGGAATCGGGGGTGTTCTGAACGTTAGAGGCGTCTACCTTCAGAAAAGTTCCCCGCAACGTTTCCAGCCCCGCCGTGTTGACTCGGATGACCTTTGCCAGCGCCTGATCCAGAGCGCTCTGCGGCAGATTGCCCACCAGCCACACGAACCCCGCGCCCACCCGGCGCGACGCGATCCCCGGCGCGGCCCGCACGCCCCTGGGCGAGGTGACCAGGGCAAAAACGTTCACGCCGTCGGTGAGGCTGATTTCCAGACCGCCGCCCGGCCTGCTCTTGACCTCTGTGGGCTGGATTCCGGCGGGCAGCCGCAGCCCCGGCAGTGCCGACAGCAGCGCGGCGCGCAGACCCTCGGGAGGGACGGGAACAGAAACCTGAATCCGGGCAGGCTGTGCATTGACCTTCTGGAACATGGCGCGGCGGGCGGGGGTGCCGTCCGGGAAACTTTCCTGGTAGGCCAGCGGAATGTTCCACTCCTGATCGATCCACAGCGTCCAGCGCGCGGCCTGGCTGTTCTTTGGAATCAGCTCGAAACGGCTGGTGCGGCGGCCCGCCACGGTTTCCTGACCCATCCGGCTGACGCCGAAGTTGCGCGCCAGCAGGCCAGGGCGAAAGGGCACGCGCGGCAGCGCTTTTGCGGATTTGGTGGGCGACTCGCGCGGGGGAAACAGCACCGTGACCTCTACCGTACCGCGTGCCTCCAGCGTGCGCGCCTGCTTCAGCGCCGAGAGCAGATCGTCCGCGTCGGAGGCCCCTGCTGTCCCAGACAGGGCAAGCAGACCCAGAACTGGAAGACCCAGAACCGGAAGACCCAGAACCGGAAAACCCAGAACCAGCGTCCTCACCAGCCGTCTCCCCAGGCGCTCTGATACACCCCATAGGCCGCGCTGGCGGGCAATTCCGGTGCGGGCCGCAGCACGGTCAGCCCTGCCACCGCCGCCGCCGAGGCCAGCAGCGTACTGATCCAGCCTGCGCGGATGTTGCGTTGCCGGGTGCGTCTGCGCTGCTGTCCGCTCAGAAAGCGCCCGGCGGCCCCCTCGTCGGCAGGCGTCGGGGTGCGGGCCTGGGCAAACAGCGTGTCCAGATCGTGGTCATTCATGGGAAAGTCCTCTGGCTGGCGTAAGGATTCGGCGGTGGTTCACGGCACGATCCCCGCTTTCGTCAGGTAATCCCGCAGCGCGGCGCGGCCCCGGTTGATGCGGCTCTTGACGGTGCCCAGTTCGGCCCCGGTGATGGCGGCGATCTCGGCGTAGTCCAGACCCGACAATTCGCGCAGCGAGACGGCCTCGCGCTGGTCTTCGGGCAGGGTTTGCAGGGCGTGGGCCAGCCGGGCGCGCAGGTCGGCCTGTTCCCCGGCCTGGACGGGATCGTGGGGGGCGGCGGGTTCGGCGGTGTCGCTGAGCGAGACGGTGGGGTGGCCCTTGCCCCTCATGGCCTTGTGGCAGGCGTTCAGCGTGATCCGGTGCAGCCAGGTGCTGAAGGCCGCCTCGCCCCGAAATCCCTTCAGACCTTTATGGACGGCGATGAACACCTCCTGCACCACGTCGTCTGCTGCCCCAGGCCCCACCACCCCGGCGGCCAGCCGGTGAACACCCGCCGCGTGCCGCCTCACCAGCGCCTCGAAGGCGGCGTCGTCGCGCAGGGCCTGACGGACAAGCTGGAGATCGGTGGGGTGCAGCTCAGAAGCTTCCGGCGCGTCCTGAACGGACGGGCGGACGGGAAATGGATCAGGGGCCGGGGGATCACTCAAGCTCACCTCGTACCTTAGAGGGCGCAAGATGAAAAAAAGTTCCCGGTTCCCGCTCTGCCCTTCTCCGCGCCCGCCCGGTACACTATTCCCATGACTGCCCGCGCCCCCCTCTCGCGCTCCGCCGAGGATTATCTCAAGCAGCTCTACATGCTGGGCCACTCCGATCAGGGTCCTGGCAAGGGCAGCGGCCAGAAGGTCAGCACCCAGGCGCTGGCCGACGCGCTGGAGGTGGCCCCCGCCAGCGTGACCGGAATGCTCCGCAAGCTGACCGAGCAGGGGCTGGTGTCGCACGCGCCGTACCAGGGCGCGTCCCTGACCGCCGAGGGCGAAAGCGTAGCGCTGGAGGTGCTGAGGCACCACCGTCTGCTGGAACTGTTCCTGCACCGCGCACTGGGCGTGCCGCTGGACGAGGTCCACGAGGAAGCCGAGCGGCTGGAACACGCCCTGAGCGAGCGGCTGGAAGCCCGCATCGCCGCGTGGCTGGGCGATCCCACGCACGATCCGCACGGAGACCCGATTCCCACGCTGGACGGTGACCTGCCCGCCCGCGCCGAGCGCCGGTTGTCGCAACTGGCCGCCGGGGACAGCGGCGTGATCGCCCGCGTGCCCGATGCCGACGCCCCGCAACTGCGCGCCCTGGTCGGCGCGGGCCTGACCCCCGGTGCGGGGGTGGTGGTGGACGCCGTGGACATCGCCCTGGGCACCCTGGGTATGAGGGTGGGCGGCAAGGCGCTGACCCTATCACTGAGCGTGGCGGCGCAGGTGGGCGTCCACGCCCATTCTGCTGACGCGGCCAGAGAGCTGACGCGCTGAAAGAGAGGCGGCTGGGGAGGACCCGTCCGCCCAACCCCACAGGAAAACGGGCAGTCCTTCTCAGGAAATGGCGACGCTGGGGAAGCCCGAACCGGGAAGAGTCCTGAGGGCCTGCCTCAGCCTTCCGCCGTTCCGCCCCGCAGGAATGCCCCCACCCGCTGCGGCAACTCGCCCGCGTCCATCAGAAAGGCGTCGTGGCCGTGGACACTGTCCAGTTCCCAGTAGGTGGCGTTCGGCAGCGCGGCGGCCCCGGCCCGGACCTCGGCAGCCGGGTACAGCACGTCGCTGGAAATGCCCACCGCCAGCACCGGAACACGAATGGAAGCCAGTTCGGCGTCATTCGGCTGAAACCCGTCCATCGCGCCCGTCAGGGTGACGTAACTGCGCTCGCAGAAGCGGGCCAGCAGTTTTTCACCCTGATATTCTAGGTAGGAGGTGACGGCGTGGACGCCCGGCCTGCGCTGCCCGGTCTGCGTGGCGGCCAGACTCTGCGGGCTGCGGTACGACAGCATGGCGATCTGGCGGGCCACCTTGAGGCCCTCGCCGCCGGGGGCCGCGCGGATGGCGGCGCGGGCGGCGCTGTTCAGGCCCACCGCCCACGGCGAGTGGCGCACGGGCGCACCGATCACAGCGGCCCGCGTCACCAGATCGGGACATTCCAGCAGCCACGCGTAGGCCAGCAGCCCGCCCATGCTCGCGCCGATGATCCGCACGCGCTTCACGCCCAGGTGTTCCAGCAAAGCCCGGCCCACGCGGGCCATGTCGCGCAGGGAAATGGGAAGGTCACCCAGCGCTGCCGGGCCGTCCGTACCCGCGCAGCCGCCCAGCACGTTGGCGCAGACGATGAAGTCCTGGGTGGGGTCCAGGGGACGCCCCGCGCCCAGAAATTCCGGCCACCACTCGTGGACGGCGCTGTCGCCGGTCAGGGCGTGCAACACCAGCGTGGCCTCGCCCTGCGCCTCGCCGTAGGTGTGGTAGGCCACCCGCACGTCCGACAGGGGCCGCCCACAGTCCAGCAGCAGGGGAGAGGTGCGGAACAGCGTGACAGTCTTGCGTTTCCGGTCAGCAGGGGAACATCGCTCCAGCTCGGCGGGCAGGGGCGAAACAGGGGCGGCGCGGGACAGGGCGGTCACACTTCCTCTGCGACCCCAAGCTCTGCGACTCCAGGCGTTTCCACCAGAGCAGCGGCCAGCGCCTGAGCGAAGTCTTCTTTGATGTCGTCGATGTGTTCGATGCCCAGCGACACGCGCACCAGTCCCGGCGTGACGCCTGCCGCCGTCTGCGATTCCACGTCCAGTTGGCTGTGGGTGGTGCTGGCCGGGTGAATCACCAGCGTGCGGGTGTCGCCCACGTTAGCCACGTGCTGCGCGAGTTGCAGGCTGCGGATGAACGCCTCGCCCGCTTCACGCCCGCCGGCCAGCTCGAAGGTCAGCACGCCGCCCGCGCCGCGCGGCAGGTAATGCTGGGCACGGTCAAAGTGCTTGTGGTTGCTCAGGCCGGGGTAGGTCACGCGGGTCACGTCGGGATGGGTCGCCAGCCACGTCGCCAGTGCGTGCGTGTTCTGCGCCTGCCGCTCGGCCCGCAGGGACAGCGTTTCCAGTCCCTGAATGAACTGCCACGCCTGCTGCGGGGCCAGCGTGGTCCCCAGATCGCGCAGGCCCTCGGTGCGGGCGCGCGTGATAAAGGCGACGTTGGGCAGGCCCAGCGGATTGCCCTCGCCGAAGGTGTCCCAGAACTTCAGGCCGTGGTAGCTGGGGCTGGGTTCGGTCATCAGCGGGTAGCGCCCGTTGCCCCAGTCGAAGTTGCCGCCGTCCACGATGACCCCGCCGATGCCGTTGCCGTGCCCGCCGATCCACTTGCTGGCCGACTCCACGATCACGTTCGCGCCGTGCCTGAGCGGCTGGCAGAAGTACCCGCCCGCGCCGAAGGTGTTGTCCACGAATACGGCCACCCCCTGCGCGTGTGCCACCTTTGCAATCGCTTCAAAATCGGGAATGTTCAGCGCCGGGTTGCCGATGGTCTCAAAGTACACGGCGCGGGTCTTGTCGTCGATTAAAGCGGCGAACTCTTCGGGGCGCTCGTCCTTGCCTGTAAATCTGACCTCTATTCCCAGCCGCTTGAGGGTCACGCGGAACTGGTTGACCGTGCCGCCGTACAGGTTGGGCGAGGACACGATGTTGTCTCCGGCCTGAGCCACGTTCAGGATCGCCACCAGTTGCGCGGCGTGACCGCTGGACACCGACAGGGCTGCCACGCCGCCCTCCAGCGCGGCCACCCGTTCCTCCAGCACGGCGTTGGTGGGGTTCATGATCCGGCTGTAGATGTTGCCGAAGGCCCGCAGACCAAACAGATCGGCGGCGTGCTGCGGCGACTCGAACACATAGCTGTTGGTGGGGTAGATCGGCACGGCCTGCGAACCCGTGGTGGGATCGGGCTTCTGACCGGCGTGGACTTGCAGGGTTTCAAATTTCTGGGGCATACGGGTGGGCCTCCCATCGGGGCTGGGTGGGGGCCGCCTCTCATACAGCAGCGCCCCTTCTCGTGTGGTGATGAGAAGGGGCGAATATCGTCATCCGCGTCGGCCTTCCCGCTTGGTCCCGCCCGGTGGCGGCGCTCATCGTTGAGCCGCACACCGGGGGGCTGGCCTTGGCACCGTGACGCAATGGGGTCCGGTTGCCGCGCCGTCTACGAGCCAGGTCTCTCGGGCGCTCTGAAGTGGGTGGTGCTGGGTGATGCAGACTCCACGCGGGAGCTAGCTAGAGGTTAGCGGCCAGGGTGGGGGCAGGTCAAGGCGGGGCGGAGCGACGGGTGCATCCCGCTGAAATGGGATGATGGTGCATGGCAACAGAACGGGAAATGCTGAGTCAGGTCATGGAACGTCATCTGGATCAGCTTTTAGAAGAGTCTGAGGGGCAGCTCAGCGTTGCTGAGCTGGAACAGACCCTACTCCGCCAGCAGAGTCCACTCATGCGAGAACTGTTTCAGACCCTCATTGACCTGCGCCAGAAGCAGGATTTTTCCCCCTCAGAGCAAACCGACTGACCCGGAGTGGCGCAAGGATGGACGCACGACGCTGCTGATTCACGGCTGTTGGGGAGCCGTGAATGTTCCCGCCCAGACTTGGGAACACCGGATAGATGGACG
>NZ_JNIV01000106.1 GCF_000701405.1 Deinococcus marmoris DSM 12784 | reverse complement strand
TCCTGTATACACCGTCCCAGACGCTTTTTCTTGGCTTCTGGGGAGCCAGTCCCAGGCATGGCCTGGGACCACTGCTGCTGATTGGTGGAGCGCTGCTCAATCAGCGCACATATCGCATCCTGGGCACGTTGCAGGGTATCGCGGCGCAAGAAGGGGAAGCGCTCTTTCAGGAGCTGGACGAACTTGATAGCGTCGATCTGGGCGGCTTCTTCTTGTTTCACAGCTTCAGGAAGCCGCCTACTGCCGTTTCAGACTACGATCAAATGCCCAAACGGCAAAAATGCCGTTCAGAACACTGTCAACATCAAGTTGTCCAGTACTGAAGCTCTCGCTTTCGCCTGGGCCACTTATCTTAAGTTTCCGGCTGCTGAGCAGTTGCTGGAAGCCTGGGCATCTGAAAAAATCTGCGAGCCTGATGCAGCAGTGATAGAGCTAAGCGAGGTTCTCGGGTCTTCAATTGAGAACAGACAGCAAGCGCTCCTGCGCTTGGCCGGTAACATCACGCGAGACGATGCGGTCAATTTTCTCCTGGAGATACTTGAGAGTGGATTGAAAATAGAAGAGGAGTACGATCTTAGACAAATGGTTCGTAACTTGGACGAATTTGGTCGGCTTGCCGCATATGAAACGCCACTCCCACTCTTGCCAATCGACGAAGCGCACGCGCACGCCGTCTTCCGTTATTACGGATTGCGAGACTTTTGCGAGACAGATGCAATGTCTATTCGAGGGTCTGAAGCATATAGCGCCGTCATGGAATTTTTTCGAGGACTGAAGCCGGGAAGCTACCGCCATTAAGTCGGGGTGCGTCACAATGTCCCCCATGAGGAACCCCAAATGGTAACGGCCATCGTGATGGTGCAGGCGGACCGCCAACGCGTGCAGGAGACCGCCGAGGCGCTCGCGTCCATCCCCGCCGTGCGCGAGGTCTACAGCGTGACCGGCGAGTGGGACATCGTGGCGATCCTGAAACTGGCCGAGTATGACCAGCTCGACGACGTGGTGACTGGCCACCTGCGGAAGGTGGAAGGCATCGCCCGCACCCAGACCATGCTGGCCTTCCGCACCTACAACGACGCGGTGCTGGATCAGGGCTTTGGGGTGGGGCTGGATGAGAGCCGGGCGAACGGAGGAGGCTAGGTGGCCTGTTCTCTGGCGTTCATCCGGTCAGTCTGAGCCGTCCCACATGAACGAATGGTTGCCGTGTGGGCTGACGGCAACGCTGCCCCCGCGCTAGGCTGGCCCCATGACAGCAACCCAGGAAAGGACGGCGGCGCTGCGCGATCAGCTCGTGGCTTGGCGGCGGCATCTGCACATGAACCCGGAGGTGGGCTTTCACGAGCATGAAACCTCGGCGTACATAGAGGCCGAGCTGAACAAGATGTTGGGTCTGACGGTCACGCGGCCCACCGAAACCAGCGTGCTGGCGGTCCTGAAGGGTGGGAAGCCGGGGCGCACGCTGCTGCTGCGGGCCGACATCGACGCGCTGCCCATCACCGAGGAAAACACCTTCGAGTTTGCTTCCAAGAATGCGGGCGTCATGCACGCCTGCGGTCACGATGGACATACCGCCATTCTGCTGGGAGTGGCCAAACTGCTGTCCGCCAACCCCAGTGAGGTCCCCGGCGAAGTCCGCATGATCTTCCAGCACGCCGAGGAAATCGGTCCCGGCGGCGCGGAGGAACTGGTCATGCAGACCGGGCTGATGGACGGCGTGGATCTGGTGACGGGTCTGCACCTGAACAGCCAGTTGCCCGCCGGAATGGTGGCAGTCAAGCCGGGGCCGTTCATGGCCTCGCCCGATATGCTGGAGCTGACCATTCAGGGCCGGGGTGGGCACGGCGCGCACCCGGAAGAAGCCGTCGATCCCATCGCGGTGGGCGCGCAGGTGGTCACCAACCTGCAACACATCGTCAGCCGGGGCGTGGCGGCGCTGGAACCGCTGGTGATCAGCATCACGTCGTTCCACAGCGGCACCACCCACAACGTCATCCCGGACCGCGCCACGATGCTGGGCACCGTTCGTACCTTCGATGCTGAACTGCGTAAGCGTGCGCCGGAGCTGATCGAGCGCGTGGTCAAGGGCGTGTGCGAGGCCCACGGCGCAACCTATACCCTGAACTACGAATTCGGCTACCGCGCCCTGATCAACACCGACTGGGTGGCCGAGCAGCTCAAGGCCATTGCGCTGGAGACCGTGGGGCCGGAGCATTTCCGCGATGCCAGGCCCACGATGGGCGGCGAGGACTTCAGCGCCTACCTGCAAAAGGCCCCCGGCGCGTACTTCAACGTCGGCTCCGGCAGCGACAGGGAAGACAGCCGCTGGCCGCACCACCACCCGCGCTTCACCATCGACGAGGACAGCCTGGAAACGGGCGTGAAGATGCTGCACGCCGCTGCCCTGCGCCTAACGCTGCCGGAGTAATGCTGTGTTGCCCGAAGCTATTGCCCGGCAGGTTATCGACGATCACGCGCGGCGGCCCCGGCACGTCGGGGAGTTGCCGGGCGTCGTAGGCGTCTCGCGCGACAATCCCGGCTGCGGCGACCAGTTGACCGTCTGGGCCGATGTTCAGGATGGTCAGATCGCTCGCCTAAGCTTCAGCGGGCGGGGCTGCGCGATCAGCCAGTCGGCGGCCAGTCTGATGACGGTGGCGCTGACGGGCAAAACGCTGGCCGAGGCGCGTGAACTGGCCTCTGCCTACCGGGGGATGGTCATGGGCGAGGCAAAATCTGGTTCATCCCTGGGTGACCTGCAAGCGCTGGCCGGGGTCAGCAAACTCCACGCCCGCCGCAAATGCGCGCTGCTGGCCTGGGACGCGCTGGCGGAGGCGCTGGGCGGTGCCTCTGCACAGGCGGGCGCGGGTGCGCTTTCCTGAAGGGGCTTGGAGGTCAGCGGGGCCTTCTCATTCCTTCTTGCCTTAACCACCCAGACTTCCACCTGAGTGGGGCCTTGGCGCGTCGTCGGCCAGTGAATTGCGGGGCGCTTTACGGCGGTGAGGGAAGCCGGTTCACCTGAACGCCAGTCTTGGGCCGCGCCGCCGTGCTGCCGCGCACCACCAGCCGCGTCGGCAGCCGCACATCTGGCGGTATCTGGCCGCCCAGCAGCGCCAGCATGGCCTCGCCCACCTGCTGCCCCTTCTCGGATGTGGGCTGCCACACGGTGGTCAGCTTCAGGTCGGCGCTGCCCGGCAGATCGTCGTAGCCGATGACGCTCAGGCGCTGCGGCACGCTCAGGCCCAGGCTGTGGGCGGCCCGTAACGCGCCCTGTGCCAGCACGTCGCTCATGCACAGCAGCGCGGTGATCTCCGGCTCGGATTGCAGCAACGCCAGCGTGCAGCGCTCGCCGTCGCTGGGGGTGTTGCGCTCGGCCTCGGTCAGAAACAGCCGGGTTCCAGACGGCCCGGCAGCCAGCGCTTCACGGTAGCCGCGCAAACGCTCGGCGGTGGGATGGTAAGCCACCTGCCGTTCCCGCTCCGGCGTTACCGGGCCGCCCCCTTGCCGGGGACCGAGTTCCAGGCACAGCACCCCGATGTGGGTGTGACCCAGGTCGATCAGGTGCTGCGCCGCCAGCCTCGCCCCCCCGGCGTCGTCGATCTGGACGCCGCTGGTCTGGGCGCGGTGGTCCTGCGCTGGCTGACCATTCTGATCTCCCAGCACAGATTGATCCACAGGCACAGGCTGGTCCACAAGGACCGTGGGCAGGCTACGCGCCAGCACCGCCCGCAGCAGTTCGCTGTCTTGCGCCGCGCTGTAGACGATCAGGCCGTCCACGCTGGCCCCCTGGACCGGGGCCAGCGGATCGGTCTGTGGGTCGCCGGGGCTGGCCAGCAGCAGCAGGTTTAATGACGCCGCCTGAAGTGACTGCGCCAGACTGCCCAGGAACAGGGCGGCGGCTGGGTCGGCAAAGGCGTATTCCAGCGGCGCGTCGTACACCACGCCGATGACCCCGGTGCGCCCCCGCCGCAGACTGCGCGCCAGCGGATCGGGGCCGCCATAGCCCAGCGTGCGCGCCGTATCCAGCACCCGCTCCCGCAGCGCCGCCGAAAGCTGATCGGGGCGGTTGTAGGCGTTGCTGACGGTGGCCACGCTGACGCCCAGGGCACGCGCCACCTCCCGCAGGGTGATGCGTCCGCTGGAGGGCGGCGCGCTGGACGGTGACGCAGACCTGGAAGACATCGTGCGAATAGACTACCCTACTTTCCAGTTATCTGAAACGATTCAGATTCCCGGCCCGATGGCCTGAGATGTGAGTTCAGACTCAATTTCGAGGGGGTTTCGTTCATTTGTTCACTTTTTCTCTGTCCGTCCCCGTTTCCATTAGCCCTGTCCCACTTCTCCCGAGGAGTCCACATGTCTGTCAGCCCCCTCCACACTGACCGCGCCGAATCCGCCCGGCGTGCCGTCAGCCTGATCTTTCTGGTCAACGGCGCATTCTTCGCCACCTGGGCCGTGAACATTCCGGGGGTCCGCGACGCCCTCAGCCTGAGCGAGGCGCAGATCGGCGGGGCCTTGCTGGCGATTGGCCTGGGCGCGCTGATCACCATGCCCCTGACTGGTGGCTGGACGGCGCGCTATGGCAGCGGCCCGGTCACGCGCGTGGCCGTGGTGGCCTGCATGCTTTCGCTGGCCCTGCCGTTTCTGGCCCCGAATTACCTGGGCGTGGTGCTGGGCCTGACTGTCATGGGGACCGCCAACGGCAGCCTGGATGTGGCGATGAACGCGCAGGGTGTGACGGTGGAACAGACCCTGAAACGCCCGGTCCTGAGCCGCCTGCACGCCTATTTCAGTCTGGGCGGGGTGCTGGGCGCGGCTCTGGGAACGCTGCTGGTGGACCGCGTGCCGATGCTGACGCATGTGCTGCTGGTGGTCATTGTTACGACGGTGGCTGGCGTGCTGGCGGGCCGCCTGATGCTGCCGGATTCGCCGATCACGCAGACGCAGGAAGCGGGGCAGCCTGCTCAAGCATCCCCCCGCCGCGCAGGCATCAGCTCCGCCGCGCTGCTGCTGGGCCTGCTGTGTTTTCTGGGCATGCTGTCGGAGGGGGCCAATTACGACTGGGCCGCGCTGTATTTCCGCGACGTGCTGGGGCAGGCGGGCGGCAACGCGGGCATCGGGTACGCGGCCTTTGCCGTCACCATGACGCTGGGCCGCTGGTTCGGTGATCTGGCGCGCGGGCGGCTGGGTGACGAGATCATCGTGCGGGTGGGCGCGGCAGTGGCGGGCCTGGGGCTGGGAGTCGCGCTGCTGGCGCAGGGGCCGGTGCTCGCCACTGTGGGCTTTGCGTTGTCGGGCCTGGGCCTGAGCAACGTGGTTCCGGTGCTGTACGGCGCGGCGGGGCACGCGCTGGCCGGACGCGGCATCGCGCAGGTGGCCACCATCGGCTACGGGGGCTTTTTGCTGGGGCCGCCGCTGATCGGTTTCGTGGCCCAGGGGGTGGGCCTGCGCGGGGCGCTGGGCGTGGCGCTGGCCGGGGCCGTGCTGGTGGCGCTGCTGGGCGGCGCAGCCTTCGCACTGGTGCGGCGGCGCATCGGCGCGGTGCAGGGTCAGGTGCTGGACGGGGAAGGCTCAAGCTCATGAGCAGGAGTTAAAAGCACAGGTTCAGAAGCGGGATTGGTCCGTCTTAATCCCATGCAGGGCACTCTAGTTCTCTCATCTGACGATCCAGAAAAAACAGCGCCCGGCACGCCTCCTCTGACCTCAATAAAGGGTTGGATCATCTGTGCGACTCCCGTGAGGCTTTACCCAATCTTAAGGCGCGCGTTCATGTTGATCCAAGCGGCCCCCGCCTGCTTATAGCTGGCCAGAAGGACAACATGGCAAAGGGGTCAATTTCTGAATGACTGGGCAGATCCACCCTTTTGCGTCCTTACTTTGCCCGCTTGTCCCCTCGCCTCTCACCCTTTGGAGGAAGACCATGAGCAACGAAATCAATGAGAAGACCCTGAACCGCCGTAAATTCCTGGGAGCTGCTGGCGCTGTCGGCGCGGGCACCCTGCTGGCAAGCTGCGCGCCCGGCATGACCGGCGGCGCGATGGCGGCTGACAAGAAGCCCAACCTGGACGGCACCATCTTCAACTTCGCCCTGAACCTGGAGTACCTGGAAGCGGCCTTCTATCTGGCCGCCGTGGGCCGCCTGGAAGAGCTGGACGCCGTGGGCGGCGACAGCAGCAAGGTCATCCTGCCCGCAGGCTTTACCGGTAAGGGCGGCAACGGCATCAAGTTCGAGTCGGCAGACGTGGCGGCCTACGCCAACGAAATCGCCTCCGACGAGCTGAACCACGTCCGCATCATCCGCACGGTTCTGGGCAAGGGCGCAGTGGCCCAGCCGATGATCGATCTGGGACCAGCCTTCCTGGCGGCGGGCAATGCGGCTTCGGGCGGCGCGATCACCGGCTTTAACCCCTTTGCCAACGATCTGTTCTTCCTGCACGGCGCGTTCATCTTTGAAGATGTGGGCGTCAGCGCCTACAAGGGCGCAGCCCGCTTCCTGTCCGATACCTCGGCGGGCGGCAATCTGGAAAACGCCGCTGGCATCCTGGCCGTCGAGGCCTACCACGCCGGACAGATCCGCACCCTGCTCTACCAGCAGCGCAACACCCAGGTCACCCCGGCCCTCAAGGTCAGCGACGTGGTGGCCGCGATCAGCAACCTGCGCGACGCCGTGGACGGAGCCAGCGACGTGGATCAGGGCATCCTGAACGCGGCGGGCGGCGCGAACATCGTGCTGGCCGACACCAACTCCATCGCGTTCAGCCGCACCCCCCGTCAGGTGGGCAACATCGTCTTCCTGAAGGTGGACGCGGTCAAGGGCGGCTTCTTCCCCGAAGGCCTGAACGGCGACTTCGCCGCGATCCTGGCTCTGTAAACCTGATTTCCACGCTCCCACGCGCTGTCAACCTCCCTTGACTGTGCCCCGGAGAAGTGAGCGCCCTGACCCCGTTGCGGGCCGGGGCGTTCGCCTTTGTCTGCCACGCTTCCCTGTGCAGACCTGCCGCGCCCCTTGACAGTTGCCAGACTCGCCAGTAAAGTAACTGAGCCTTCCGAAACGCCCCCACGGGCGCGGCTACCAAGCGGGAGGGCAGTACCAGACGAATAGGGTTGCCGAGGTGGCGGAATTGGTAGACGCACTAGTTTCAGGGACTAGCGCCGCGAGGTGTGTGGGTTCAAATCCCATCTTCGGCACCACAGAGTAAAAAAGGAAAGCCCCCGATAGAAATGTCGGGGGCTTTTTCTATGTTCTACTCCTATGTGTTGCGAAAGACCATGCGTCTCAGCGTTTCAGCACGGGTTCCAGAAAAGCCACCACGGCGTCGCGCATGCTCTGGCTGGTGTAGTGGCCCACGCCCGCGAAGATGCGTTCCTGGAAGAGGTCCGGCTGCCCTGCCTGCCTGTACGCCGCTCTCAAAGCCCTGGCAGTGGGTTGATGGTGCGCGCCGGGTGGGAAAGTCGGGTCGTGGTCCCCGCTGGCCAGCAGCAGCGGTGTGGGCGCGAAGCTGTCCGCGTGGGTGTTGGGGCGGTGGGCCTCCAGAAACGCCCTGATCTCCGGCTCTCCGACTTCCGGTTCGTCCCACACGCCCGAGGTGATCAGCGCCGCTGCCCTTTCGATACGGGCCTCGGTGCGCGCCAGCGTCAGCGCCACGTAACCGCCCATGCTGGAGCCGACGACGTAGATGGGCAGCGGGCCGTGGAGTTCGGTCAGTGCGTCCAGCAGGGCCGGAGCCTCGGCCACCGAGCGGCGCACACTTTCCCAGACATATTCGCGGGCGTTCAGGCCGAACGGGGTATCGGCCAGGCGTTCGCCGTGCAGCGGCGCGTCGGGAATCACCACCGCCATGCCCCACGTCGCCAGTTCGGAATACACGCCCAGTTTGCCCTCCTTGGCCGCCCAGGCCCCGTGATAGACGAGGCAGACGGCCCGCACCGCCTCGCCTTCCGGGGGCAGCTCCAGCAGGCAGGGAATCCCGGCCAGCACCCGGCGCTCGATGCGGTAGGGCAGACCGTTCGCCGTGGGTGCGGCGTGTGGATCGTCGGGGTTAAAGGGACGGCTCACAGGTTGCCTCCGGCCTGCGCGGACAGACTCATCTCATAGAGCAGAATGGACGTCGCCACCGCCACGTTCAGGCTCGACGCCGATCCTGCGATGTCGATTCGCAGCGTCACGTCGCACAGCTCGCGCAGAGCGGCGCTCATCCCGCTCGTCTCGTTCCCGGCCACCAGCACCGTGAATCCGGCGAAGCCGTAGGCCCGCGCAGTCATTTCCCCGTGTTCATCGGTGCCCACCACGCGCACGCCCTCTACCTTCTGCCGCGCTGTATCCAGCCACTCCCGGACCTCTGCCGGGCCGGGGAAATGCACCACGGGCATGGCCAGCAGGGAGCCGGTGGAGGCGCGGATGGCCTCGCGGCTGTAGGGATCGACGCCGTGTCCCACCACGCCCACGCCGCCCACCCCGAACGCGTCGCAGGAGCGCACGATGCTGCCCAGGTTCCCTGGATTCCCCGGACGGTCCAGCAGCACCACGCGCCCGTTTGCAGAGGTGGGTAGACGGGCTGGGTCTGAATCGGGCAGCCGCAGCAACGCCATGATCTCGCTGCCGTCGTTGCGGTCCGTCAGCAGTTCGTAGCCCTGCGGGGCAATCAGGAAATGCCGCGCCGCCTGCGCCCGCTCCAGCACGTCATGCCCCCAGCGCGACAGCGGGGCGTCTTCGGGGATCAGCAGCGCGTCGAAGGTCCAGCCGTGTTGCAGGGCCAGATTGATCGGGCGCACCCCCTCGATCACGAACAGGCCGTGCTTGCGGCGCTTTTCGCGGCTGCGGCCCAGTGCCTCCAGAAGCTGGAAGTCGGCGTTCTCGGACCTGATGCGGATGATGTGCGGCGTCAAGGTTCCAGTCTGACGCGTTCGGCCAGCCCCTCCGCGTTCCAGCACCAGACATCCGGGTTTCTCAGGTCTGCCCAGCCGCTGTAATCCAGCCCCAGCAGCAGCGCCAGCAGGTTGCCGTGGGTGAAGATGGCGGTGAGGCCATGCGGGTCTTCAGCGTGCTTCAAGGCGGCCAGGGCGCGTGCTTTGGCTGTTGTGCCCGATTCGCCACCGTCCAGAACTAGTTCGGGATCAAGGAAACTGGCCTTCAGCGCCTTCTGCCAGTGGGGGAGATCGCGCCCGCTCAGCACGCGTTCGGTCAGTCGCTCGTCTGTCTCAATTTCCAGCCCCAGTGCCTGTGCCAGCGGCTGAGCTGTATCCACCGCCCGCACCCACGGGCTGCTGACTACGCGGGTCATGCCGTGCTGGGCAAGTTGCGAGGCCAGTCGTTGCGCCTGCTCCTGCCCCTCCGCCGTCAGTGGGGCTTCTGGGGGCTGCCCACTGGCTTTCGCGTGCCGGATGAGCAGAAACCTGCTGCTCACCCCTTCTTCTTTGGCGCGACGTGTTTCCGCAGAATGCGAATCTGGCCCCGGTGGCTGACCTCGTCCTCCATCACGTGAAACCAGGCCCAGTGGTGGTTGGGGTAGTCGAAATCAGGTACGGTCATGTTTGAGGCCAGCCATTCATCGTCTTTGTTGGCAAAGGCCTTCAACGTCTCGGCGCGGGAGGCTTCCAGTTCGGCCAGCAGGGTTTCCAGGCTCTGTCCGGTAGGCGGAGGTGTGCCGTTTTTCCCCATCGACAGGCCGCCCTGAATGACCTCATCTCCCTCGCCCAGATCACGGCCCTCGAACGACAGAATCTGGTACGCCCGGTCCACTGCCGCGATATGCGCCAGCAGCATTCCGATGGAGTTGCCGAAGCCCTCCGGCACGGCGTCCAGTTGCTCCACGCTCAGCCCTTCCACCGCCTGCAATGTGGTCAGGCGGGTGTAGTTCATCATCTCCGCCAGTGCGCCGATCTGCGGGGTGTACTGCGGTTCGGGTTCAATTCGGTAGGCACGCTCGGATTGCAGGGTTGTGGCTCGGCTCATATGTTTCCTCCCAGTCGTCTGAGTTCAGTTTGGAGTGCGTCCATATCAATATCCCGCACGCGCCCGCCATGATCACGCGCGGCCCAGGCGGCGGCGGTTCCGGCGGCTTCCCCCATGCTGTGGCAGTTCTGCTGAACGCGGATGGCCGACTGCGCCTCAAAGGAACTGCTGGCCGCCCGCCCTGGCACCAGCAGATTGGCAATGCCGACGGGGACGATAGCGCGGTAAGGAATCTCGTGGTAGGCGTCTTTCGCAAAATACGGCGCAGTCCCGTCGCGCTCGTGCAGCAGCTTTGCGCCGCCCCTGACGCTGTGAATATCCACCGGGTAGTGGTTGCGGCAGATCGAATCCGGGAAGCGGGCGCAGTCCAGAATGTCCGCCAGCGTCAGCGTGTACTCGCCTACGATGCGCCGCGACTCGCGCACACCCACCATCGGGGCCACCACGCCGATAAAGGCCGTCTCGCAGCCGGGTAGATACGCGTGGCAGAAGGCCGTCAGGCGGTCAATCGCCTCGCGTCCGTCCACCTGCGCGGCGCTGAGTTGCCAGGGGTCCGTGCCGTCGTGCAACTCGGCGCGGATGCGGGGGCAGTTGAAGCTGATCTCGCCGGGCCTGCCGGGAATGCTGAAGCCCTGGAAATAATCGCCGTCGCGCTCCAGCAGCACGCCTTCACTGACCGCCTGCCGGAACAGCGGTTCCAGCGTGCTGTTCTTGCCCCACACCATCCAGAAGTGCAGGAAGTTCTCGCCCGTCTGCCCCTGTCCGTTGCCGTTCAGGAAGGCGCACAGCCGCGCCGTGTCCACCCCCGCCAGCGTGAAGCGCAGGCTCATGGCCTGATGAATGCCGTCCTCATCGCCTGCATGGAAGGGAACGCCCGCGCGGGTGGCGAGGTCCGCGTCCCCGGTGGCGTCGATGAAGACGGCGGCGTTCAAGGCTTGCAGGCCGCCCTTGTTGTGGACGACGAGGGAGGTAATGGTTGATGGTTGATGGTTGATGGAGTGGGACTGTGCGCTTTCTCCATCAACCATCAACTGTTGACCATCAACATGTTCGCCATCTGCCAGCAACGGCTGAACGATGTGCGTGTGGTACAGCACCTCGCCGCCAGCCTCCAAAAGCATCCGCTCCAGCACGAATTTCATGCCCTCGGGGTTGAACCAGTTGTCGTTGCCACCGGGGTCAACTGCTCCGTCGCCGCGTGCCAGCATTCGGGCCTTCAGTTCGTCCGTCAAGCCCCGGTTCAGATTCTCGCCCCCCGAGACATTCCGCATCAGGGGCGTGACCCAGGCGTTGGTTCCGGTTCCGCCCAGGCTACCCAGCGCTTCCACCACCAGCACCCGCGCTCCGGCTCTGGCGGCGGCGATTGCGGCGATTGCGCCAGCGGTTCCGCCCCCGGCGACAAGCACATCCCAGGTCTGGGGCAGGTGTTGGTAGGAGAGGGTCACTTGATGGTGACTGTCCCGTAGGATTTGCCGTTCACGACGACTTCAAACGGATTGGTGCGGGCGGGAGTACCGGGATCGGTGTAGATCAGGGTTTTCTCGATGTACACAGCAGGGCAGGCCAGAAAAACGTTCCGGGTCTTGACGGTGGCGTTCAGCCGCAAGTCTGTCGCGGTGCGTGAGATTTTTGCGACCTGTTGATCGAAGTCGCCGCAGCCCACGCCGTAGCGGATGCTCACGCTCAGATCATCTGTGGCCGCGATGGTGGCGGGAAAATCAACTCCCGCGACGCCCAGGGGCTGGGTCCGTGGAAGCAGGGGCGTACCGCACGATGCCAGGGCCAGCGCAAGTGCCAGGGCAGGAATCAGCTTTTTCATGTGGTCATTTTGCCATTCAACCTGATCTGCTGCACGCCACTTTGTGTCTGCCTACTTGACTTCTACCGTGCCCCAGCTCCTGCCGTTCACGATAATCTCGAAAGGATTGGTTCGCGCGGGGGTGCCGGGGTCTATGTACTCAATGGTTTTTTCGATGTAGATCGGCGTGCAGGCCAGGTTTGGGGGCAACTTGGCGTGCCGGGCCGTCCCGTTCAGCCGAAGTTCGGTTTCTGTGCGGGCGGTTAGGGCTATCTGTTCACTTGATTGATTGCATGTCTTGCTGTACCGAATGGCAATAATCATGGGTTCCGAGGCGCTGGCCGTCGCGGGAAAATTGACATCCACGACGCCTATAGCGTCCGTCTCAACCCTGCCATTGTCTGGGGCTTCCTGGGGATCGCAGGCGGTCAGCGCAACAGCAAGAGCCAGGGCAGGTAGCATCGTTTTCATGCGGTCATTTTTCCACACCAATTCACCCCTTCACCGCCCCCTCCAGCCCTTTCATGAAGTACTTTTGCCCGAAGGCGAAGACGATCAGAATGGGGATGATCGTGATGACCGCGCCCGCCATCACCGCGCGGCTGTTGGTGCTGAAAGTCCCGCTCAGTTCCAGCAACCCCGCCGAGAGGGGCAGCATGTTCTTGTCGGGCAGCATGATCCGCGCCCACAGGAAGGAATTCCAGTACGCCACGAATTCCAGAATTGCGAAGGCCGCGATGGTGGGGGCCGCCAGCGGCAGCATGATCCGCCGCCAGATGGTCAATTCCGAGCCGCCGTCAATCCGTGCCGCCTCAATCAGTTCCAGCGGAATAGTCAGGTACGCCTGCCGCAGCAGAAACAGGCCCACGATGCTCGCCAGCCCCGGCAGCACCACCGCCATGTACTGCCGGATGGCGTCGATGACCGGGTTGGTCTGTTGCAGCAGTCCCAGCTTGATGGTGGTGATGTAATTGACGATCAGCCCCGATTCGTTGGGCAGCACCATCAGGGCCAGAATCGCGTAGAAGATCAGATCGCGCCCCGGAAAGCGCATTTTCGCCAGTGGGTAGGCGGCCAGCGTCGCCAGCGTCACGGTCAGGGTCACGCCCAGCGTGCAGATGATGACGCTGTTCAGGATCAGCCGCCAGAACGGTACGGTGGTTCCCTTCCACATCTCGGCATAGTTGCGGATGCCCACCGACTTGGGCAGAATCTTGGCCTCGTAGATGTTGCCCGTCGGCTCGATGCTGGTAATGAATGTCCAATAAAACGGGTACAGCATGATCAGCGCAATCACGATCAGCACGGCGTAGGCCAGCAAGTCGGTCAGGCGGCGGCGTTGCTTGCGCCGGGCTTTGAGCTTCGCGGCGGTGACGGCGAAAGTGTCTACTTGAATGCCTGGAGAGTTCTTTATATGCGGGATCATTCTTCTTTATCCGAGTTTTGTCTGCGATTTTCAACCTGACCTTACGCGCTACGATTTGAAGACTCCATGAAATCATCAGGATTTCTTGCTTCGCACTGCGGCGACGCAAACTGGGGAGGTGACTCGCCGGATGATGGAACTGTACAGCGATTTCTTGATCTCCTCGTTCGGTCAAACGAGTGCCACCATGCTCGCCCAGTTGCTGCTGGGGGAAGTCAGTCACGATCAGGTCACTCGTTTTTTGCGTCAGGAAGAGGCTTTTTCCCGTACGCTCTGGAAACTGGCAAAGCCGTTGGTCAGGCAGATCGAGCAGGAGGACGGAACGCTGAGTGTCGATGACTGTGTGATTCCCAAACCTCACAGTCAGGAAAACGGCGTGGTGGAGTGGCATTACGATCACACCACTGGGCGCACGATTCGGGGGATCTGCTTCATCACCGCGTTTTACGGCGTCACCACCCCTGACCAGGAACGCCTTGGCGTTCCTGTCGCTGGAGAAGTTATCGTTAAAAAACCCGTCTGGGACGAGAAAAAACAGAACAGCGTCATGAAGAGTCCAATTACGAAAAATGAGCATTACCG
>NZ_JNIV01000105.1 GCF_000701405.1 Deinococcus marmoris DSM 12784 | reverse complement strand
CAATGGAAACCAGATGGCCCGGCTGAGAAAGTGATGGAATCTGGAGAATCCGGTTTCATCACTCAGGCCGAGCAAGGTCAGGAGGGCAGAGATGGTGCGCTTGCGGGTGGCAAGGATGGACCCGACAAGCAAGGTTTGAGCAGTGATCCAGGTGGGCTGGGTAAACATCTCGGCAAAAGGGGCGATAACATCGGTGAACCATTTTGGGACTTTGAACATCTCCAAATGGTTTCAGGCGGCGCTGAGATTTCTCTCAGCGCCGCCTGAAAAAATGGACAAAGTCGAACTTAGGCCTCCCGGTTCACGATGTGCCGCAGCGTTCCGTCGTCCCTGTCCAGTAATTCGCGCACGATCAGGGGGTAGACAGGGCGGGATTCAATCTCGTCAAGCGGAATCCACTCGCAGCTCACGTTGGCGTTGTCCAGCACGGTGAACGAATCGCCCGGCAGTTCGGGCGGGGCGTCCATGCGGAAGTAAAAGCCGATTTCATGCTGACGCCCGTGCGCCGGACCGAAAAAGTTTTCCACGGTCCCCAGCAGGCGCAGCTCGCCGGGTGGCGTTCCTGTCTCCTCGCGCTATTCCCGCTCGGCGCAACTGCGGGCGTCCTCGTCCGTCGCGAGCGCGCCGCCGGGCAGATACCAGAAGCCGATGCCGCGTTCGGTGTTTGCCAGCAGCTTCCCATCCCGCACGCAGATGATCGCCACCCGGACGCTGAATTTCAGGCCACCCAGCGGCAGGCGGATATCGGTCACGCGTCTGCCAGCTCTGCCTCGGCCCGCACGCTGGAGTCTTCATCGTGTTGCAGGCGTCCGCGCAGGATGGGTGAGAGGTCTGTGCGGCCTGCCACCGCCAGCCGCACCCCGGCGTCCGAATCCTCGCCCAGCGCCTGAAGCAACGCGTGTGGGAGGTTTTTGTGGGCAGCGGCAGCCCGGCGCACCCCGATATTCGCGTCCCCGGCCAGCGTCGCCAGCGTGTCCGCACCCGGCGCAGCCGCGTAAGCCACCGCCCGCCGCACTTCCGCGTTCACATCTGTGGCCAGTCGTGCCAGCCGTTGCGGTCCCAGATCGGGCCGCACTGCCAGGATGGTGCGGATGGTGGGATCGGCGTCGGCCAGCAGCACGTCCAGCACGCTGGCGGGCAGCGGATCGGCACTGGCGACATGCAGGCGGATGTCCTGCTCCGGGGCGCGGGCCAGCGCCAGGATCGCGCCCTCGGGCAGGTCCTCGCGTTCCAGCACGGCGCGGCGCACCGATTCGGCCTCGTCGCAGGCCAGTTTCTCCAGCACATCTGCGGAGGCGTCCGGGCGACGGGCCAGTGCGGCGCGCACATCCGGGTCCGCGTCGGTCTCGGCCCTGAACAGCCACGCGGCAGGCACGCTCCAGGCTTGCAGTGCGGCGGCACGGACCAGGGCTTCATCGCTGCCTGAAAGCCACTCGCGCACGTCGCGGGGCAGGTCCACCCGGCGGGCCAGGGTGGCCAGCACGTCCGTATCGCCGTCCGCCGCCATCGTCAACATGCAGTCCAGCGGCAGGTCCAGGCGGCGGGCAATACTGGCGCGCACCAGACCGTGACTGTCCTGCACCAGCGTCCGCAGCACGTCGCCGGGCAGATCGGCGCGGGCGGCCACCGCCTTCCTCACGTCGTAATCGTCGTCGGCAGCCAGTTGGCGGGTCAGCAGGGGCGAGAGTTCGGCACGTCTCGCCACCGCCTCCCTGATCTGCCAGCCCGCGTCCCCGGCCAGCGCCGTTACCCGCACCTCGCTCAACTGTGGGCGCGAGGCCAGCGCCGTTCGCACGCTGTAGTCCTCGTGGCGCGTGGCTGCGTCCAGCACCCATTCGGGGACCGTGGGCAGCGACAGGAGTGCCGCCACCCCCTCTGCCGGAAAGACGTTCAGAAAGCCGGGACGCGCCAGCCGCAGCAGCGGCAGCCCCGGATTGTCCAGCACGTCCTGCGGGTAAGCGGCGGCCAGCGCGCCCAGCACCTCCAGCGGCGCGTTGGGATGCCGCGCCACCCGTGCCCGCACCCGCGCGTCCGGGTGGGCGCTGAGACCCGACAGCACAGACGCCGTGGCGCGGGGGTGTGCCGCCGCCTCCAGCGCGCCGTCCACCCCCAGGGCGGTCAGCGTGCGCGGATCAAGTTCAGAAGGCGTGGTCATGGGGGACAGGATAGGGGTCTGGCGATCCGAGGCTCAGGGACACGGCGCGGTCAATGAGCTGGCGGGCGATGCTGAAGGGTGCTGGAAGGGCGGGCAAATTGGAGACGGAGAACCACCGCGCGTCCTCAATCTCTTCCGGCTGGAGCGCGATCTCACCACCGTCGTACTCGGCGTTAAAGCCGATCATCAGCGAGTGCGGGAAGGGCCAGGGCTGGCTGAGGACATAGCGCAGGTTCCTGATCTTCACGCCCACCTCCTCCAGAACCTCGCGTGCGGCGGCGGCTTCCAGCGTCTCGGACGGCTGCACGAAACCTGCCAGCGCGGAGAACATGCCGGGTGGAAAATGGGGGCCGCGTGCCAGTAGCAATTCAGTCTGTGCGCCCACGCCGCGCCGGATCAGCACCATCGCCACCGGGGCCACGCGCGGATAGACGCTCAGGCTGCACTCCGGGCAAACCTTGGAATGCTCGTACCCTGCGAAATCCAGAGGCGTCGCACAGAAGCCGCAGAATTGATGCGTGCGGTTGAAGTCCACCACCTGAGCGGCAAATCCGGCCAGCCCGAACATGTCCTCGCTCAGTCGGCCAAACAGCGAACGCAGCGGCGAGAGCGTGTATCCGGCGGGCGCTTCACCTTTCAGTTGTGCGGAGATACAGGGTTGACCGTCCAGCCGTCCCAGCGGGCGGATCAGATCAATCTCAAACCCCTCGGCGTGGCCCATTGGCAGGGTGTCGTCCCCCAGCAGCAGCAACTTGTTGCCCTGAAAGATGAACCAGGTGGCCGGGCCGTCTGGGAACCCAGTCTGGTCTTCAAAGCGTGTGGGCCGCGAAACCATCAGCCTTCCTCCAGCCGCAGCACTTCGCCAAAGGGAAAGCCCTCGTCCTCCAGCCCACCCGGCGGGACCACCCACAGCGTCGGCATCTGCGGGGCCGTCTCGGGGAAATCGCCGTAGCCGTCGGTCAGGTAGATCAGCACGTCCGGCTCGTGATCATCCAGCAGGGCAAAGATAGGCCGGAAGTCTGTACCGCCGCCCCCCTGCGGTGCGGGAATATCGCTCCCCGGCGACAGTTCATGCGGGCCATACGCTTCGGTGTCGGCGTAGTAAAGGGTGGCCCGAACGTGCGGATATGCCCCCAGCACGCCCTGAACCTCGCCCACCAGCGCCTTGACGGCCTCGTCGTCCACGCTGCCGGAGGTGTCCACGGCGATCAGCGCGGTCAGGCTCTCGTCGTCCAGCGCCTCCAGATACAGCCCGCGCCCCACGAAACGGCGGTCAAAGCCCCCGAAATCCACCGGAGTCCGCGCCAGAAAGCGCCACAGGTGCGCCCGCCAGTCCAGCCGTGCTGGAGCCAGTCGCGCCAGTTCACGGTGTGCGCCCAGCGGATCGTCGCCCTGGCCGCCGCTCATGGCGTCCATGCTGCGGGCCTTCGCCATCGCCTGTTGCCACTGCTTCGCGGCGGACGAGGGATTTTTGCCATTCTTGGGCGGCGCGTCGCTGGGGGGGCCGTCCAGTAAGTCGTCCGCGCCCTCGTCTCCCTCGCCTTCCTCCTCACCCTCGGCCATCAGCGCGGTGTAGACCTCTTCCACACTCAGCTTTTCCAGGTGACCATCGCGGCGTGAACTGGGCGGCGTGGGCAGGCCTGCCGCCTCCACCATGCCGTTCACGATCAGGTCGGCGGACTTGTTCCAGCGTTTCTTCTCGCGGGGGCCGCGCCGTTCCACATGCGACAGCGCGGCGTGCAGAACCTCGTGCAGCAGCAGCCCGTCCAAGACGTCAGAGGGCAGGCTGGCCGCCACTTCAGGATTGACGTAGACCCGCTCGCCGTCCGTGCCCGCTGCCGCCACTTCTTTTGACGGCACGAATTCTGCATGCAACAGCAGCGTGGCGAAAAAGGCCGACTTGCCGCGAATCCGCAGCCGCGAACCGGAAATCAGGTGTTGGAAGTCCGGGGTCATCGGGCCGCCCAGGCGGCATTGATGGTTATGAGGTTGATGGTTGATCGTAGACGGTTGATGGAAAAAGGGCCAACTCCATCAACCATCAGCCATTGACCATCCACCTTACATCCCCTCCGACATCGCCAGAGTCCCTTCTACCAGTGCGGCCAGCCGTTCGTCGCGGGCCACTAGTGCGGCCAGATCGCCCAGTTGCCCGATGGCCTGGAACTTGCTGACGAGGGTGGCAACATACAGTTGCAGCCACTCTGGCCCGGCGCTGTCGGCCAGCCAGATAAAGGCGTGGTAGGCGGCGTCGGCAGTGGCGGCGCGGGCGGCCAGCCCCACGACGGCGGCGTAGCGCACGCTGGGTTCGTCCGGCAGCTTTAGCCCGCCGCCCCGGCCTTCCAGCACGATGCCCAGATCGGGGAGTTGCTCGTACAGCCGCACGAAGGCGCTGAACTCGGCCCCGGCTGCCTCACCAATGGCGGGGGCCACGTCCAGCCCGGCACGGTGCAGGCCACTCGCCATCTCCCAGGCACGCGGGCTGGGCCACGCGGGCTGCTGCGGGTCCAGGCGGTGCAGCAACTCTGGGCGGAAGGTCAGGAAGGCGATGATGTGTTCGTGCAAACTGCGGCCCAGCGCATAACTGCGCCACGAGTCAAAGTCGGGCCGCACGGTCAGGTGCAGGAAGCGGTTGGCCAGCGGCGCGGGCATGTCAAACACGCTGGCGCGGTCTTCCTTGCGGTTGCCCGCCGCCCACACGAACCAGCCGTCGGGCAGCACGTAACTGCCCACCCGGCGGTCCAGAATCAGTTGCTGGGCCATGCCCTGCATGGTAGGCGGGGCCATATTCACCTCGTCCAGAAAGAGGATGCCGTGGCCGCCGCGTGGCAGGAATTCGGGCGGATACCATTTGCTGACGCCGCCGCCGTGGCCGTCCGCTTCCGGGACGGGCAGGCCGCGCAGATCGGTGGGGGCCAGTTGCGACAGGCGCACGTCCACGAAATCCAGGCCGCGTCCACGGGCCACCTGCGCCACCACGGCGCTTTTGCCGATGCCAGGGGGTCCCCAGATCATGGTAGATAGCTTGAGTTCGCCCGTGATTAACGCGGACAGGTAGGTCTGAAGTTCAGTGGCAGTCAGAGACAAGGCAAAAGCTCCTTTGAAGGGGTGTGGGAGGTGGGGAACAGGGAACGCTCAGGCTTCAGAGGCTAGCGTGCCTGGGAGAAACGCAATGGTGGGATCAGCAAGGTCTGTGACCGTCTGGCTCAGGCTGGGACGTGGGGTGTGATGGTCTTGTGTTCGTGTCACACGCCGTTCATGCAGTTGCCCTACCACGGGCCAGACCCCGTCTGATTTAAACCCGGTTCAATTTATCTGTGCGCTGATTCTGCTCACGCGCCCCGCGCCCCACGTCGCATCACCCCTCTACACTGTCCCCATGCGTTTTCTGACCTACCGTGATCTGGACTCGGGCCGTGTCAAGAAGCAGCTCAAGAAGGTGCAGGACGCCATTGAGCGCGACGACTTCAAAACCCCGGATGTCAAGAAACTGGCGCAGGGCAACTATTACCGCGCCCGGCTGGACGACACCAACCGCCTGCTGCTGACCTTCGTGCGGCATGGGCCGGAAACGGTGTGTCTGGCGCTGGAAGTGATCCATCAGCACGCCTACGAGAAGTCGCGTTTCCTGCGTGGGGCGCGGATCGACGAGGCCAAATTGCCGGACCTGTCGCCCGAGACGGCGCAGGCCGAGGCCCAGCCGCTGCGCTACCTGCATCCCACCCGCAGCGAATTTCACCTGCTGGATAAGGTGATTTCCTTTGACGACACCCAGGACGAGGTCTACCGCACCCCGGCCCCGGTGATTCTGGTGGGTTCGGCGGGCAGCGGCAAGACCGCCCTGACGCTGCAAAAGCTGCGCGAGTTGCCGGGGCAGGTGCTGTACGTGACTCTCTCGCCGTATCTGGCCCAGAGCGCGGCGGGTCTGTACGCCGCCCACGGCTTTGAAAACGAGGCCCAGGACGTGCAATTCCTGTCGTTCCGCGAGTATCTGGACACGGTGCGGGTTCCGCCGGGGCGCGAGGTCACGTTTGAGAATTTCCGGGGCTGGTTTTCGCGGCAGCCGGGCCTGAAATTCACTGATGTCCACCAACTGTTTGAAGAATTCCGGGGCGTCCTGAGCAGTTCTCCAGACGGGCCACTGACGCGTGAGGCTTACCTGAATCTGGGGGTGCGGCAGTCCATCTACGACGCCGAACACCGCCCGCAGGTGTACGAGCTGTTTGGCAAGTACCTGAGCTGGCTCACGGACAGCCGACTCTACGATTCCAGCATCGTGGCTTCGGGGTATCTCAAGTCGGCCACGCCGGACTACGACTTCGTGGTGGTGGACGAGGTGCAGGACCTGACGGCGGCGCAACTGGCGCTGATCCTGGCCTCGCTGAAGGTGCCGGGGCAATTCCTGCTGTGCGGCGACAGCAACCAGATCGTGCATCCCAATTTCTTCTCGTGGGCGGCGGTCAAGACCCTACTGTGGAAAGACCCGGACCTGGCCGAGCGGCAGGCCATCAACGTGCTGCGGGCCAATTTCCGCAACGCCTCGCAGGTGACGCGGGTGGCCAATGACCTCCTCAAGATCAAGCACGCCCGCTTCGGCAGCGTGGACCGCGAGAGCAATTTTCTGGTGCGGGCGGTGGCGAGCGATCCTGGCAGCGTGACTTTTCTGCCCGACGACGCCCGCGTGAAAAAGCATCTGGACGAGCAGACGCGCGGCAGCACCGATTACGCCGTGCTGGTGCTGCGCGACGAGGACAAGGCCGGGGCCAGAAAGTCCTTTGGCACGCCGCTGGTGTTCAGCGTGCAGGAGGCCAAGGGGCTGGAATACCCCAACATCATCCTGAGCAATTTCATCAGTTCACAGCGGGCCACCTACAGCGAGATTGTGGAGGGCGTGACCGCTGAAGACCTCCAGAAAGACGATCTGAAATACAGCCGCGCCAGGGATAAATCCGACAAGTCGCTGGAAATCTACAAGTTCTATGTCAATGCGCTGTACGTGGCCGTGACCCGCGCCGTGAACCGCGTGATCCTGGTGGAAAGCGATACCCGTCACCCGCTCCTGGGGCTGCTGGGGGTGACGCTGGGCAACGAGGCCGAGCAACTGGGGGTCCGGCAGGCTAGCCGCGACGACTGGGAGCGCGAAGCCCGCAAGCTGGAGTTGCAGGGCAAGAAGGAACAGGCCGGGGACATTCGCCGCCGCATCCTTAAGCAGCAGGACGTGCCCTGGGAAGTCTGGACGCCTGAGGTGCTGCGCTGCCTGGAGGCCGAGGTTCGCGCAAAACCCGGCGATCCCAAGCTGGCCCGCAACCTGCTGGATTACGCGCTGCTCAACCGCACCGGGGCTTTGCTGGAGGAGATGAGGGATCTCAAGATCAAGCCCGCGCAGTCTTACCTCCGCAACAACGACAAGGACCGCCGGATTCAGCGTCAGGCTGTGCTGGACAAGCACCGCAAGGCGTTCGCGGACCCCAACCTGCGCGCCGTGCTGGGTGACGCCGACAAATACGGCGTGGACTACCGCACCCCCGAGAACCTGACCCCGCTGATGCTGGCGGCGGTGGCGGGCAACCTGCCGCTGGTGGACGCGCTGCTGCAACGCGGCGCGGATGTGACCCAGACCGATCTGTTCGGGCGCACGCCGCACATGCTGGCGCTGGAAACGGCCATGCAGGACGCCGACTATGCCCGTCTCTGGCTGGGGCCGATCTACGAACGGGTGCGGCCCGGTGCGCTGGACGTGCTGGTGGATGACCGGCTGGTGAGACTGGGCCACGAGGGCGCGGAGTTTTACTTCCTGAGCGTGATGCTGGCCCAGTGGCCCGGCTACACTTCCGAACTGCATCACCCGGAACTGACGCCCGCTGAACTGCACCGGAGAGGCGAGGCTTTTTATGTGGACGCCCTGCAAACCAACCTGGAACTGTTTCCCTACAGCGTGCTGCGCGAGGCCCGCCGCAAACGGAGCTACTTCAATCACGTCATGGCGCGGGCCGAGGTGGACAGCCATTACGTTCCCGCCCGCAAACTGTGGCAGCGCGTCCAGAAGGGCTTTTACCTGCTGAATCCGGCCTTGAAGGTGCGCGTGAAACTGGCCGCCAACTCGGAGGGCGAGTGGGTGGATGTGGCCCTGCTGGCCGATCCGGTGGCGCGGGCGTGGCTGGAGCATTCCGGGCCTCTTCCAGCCGCTCAGAAGAAGCAGGACAGCCAGCAGCAGCAGGCCAACTCCGAAAATTCTCCAGTCAAGAAAGGTCCGCCGATCAATCATCAGGACATTCAGAAGGCCATTATCAAGTCATCTGCGCAAATGAAAAAGAACATCAAATTCTGAGCTGTAACAGCTTCTCCCGCAGCCGCTATACTTCGGGCATTCTTTGAACCGAGTGTAATAAATCCCATTCACCCGCGCCCTGTCCGCATCCCCGGAGGTTTCCCATGCTGCCCCTTGTTCATCAAATCCTGTTCTTCATCTTTGCCGTCATCACCGGGGCGTTCGGCCTGTGGGGCTTTTACCGCCTGTACCTGCGCATTCGCCGGGGCGCACCCGCCACCGAACGCCGCTTTGACATTCCCGGCAAACGCGTTCTGGACGCCATCAAAGTCAGCTTGACCCAGGAACGCACCTTCCGCCGCCGTACCACGATCAGCGTGCTGCACAGCTTTATCTTCTACGGCTTCGTGTTTTACCTGCTGGTGAATGTCGTGGATGGACTGGAGGGCTATCTCAAGTTCGGCATCTACAGCGACAATTTTCTGGGCGCGGCCTACAACCTGCTGGCCGATGTCCTGAGTTTCCTGGTGCTGTTCGGCGTGGTGGCGCTGGTGGTTCGCCGCCTGTTCACGACGTCCAAGCGAGACTTCCGTTTCACCGAGAAGACGCTGCTGCACCCGCTGCTCAAAAACAACTACATCCTGCGTGACAGCCTGATCGTCTCGGCGTTCATCTTCTTCCACGTCGGCAGCCGGGTGCTGGGCAACGCGGCGAAAGTGGTGGCCGAGGGCGGGGACGGATTTCAGCCATTCTCCAACGCGGTGGGTTTCGCTCTTTTCTCCGGTCTGGGCGAGGGGGCGCTCCTGAACTGGCGCATCTTCGGGTTCTGGGGGGCGCTGGGCAGCGTGCTGGCGTTCCTGGCGTACTTCCCGTTCACCAAGCACATCCACATCTTCATGGCCCCCGTGAACTACGCCCTCAAGCGCCCGGTGGGCAGCGGCGTGCTGCCGCCCATGAAGGGTCTGGAAGAGGCGATGGAGGCCGACGAGCCGCGTCTGGGCGTGGAAAAGTTGGAGGAACTGGAATGGCCGCGCCTGCTGGATGCCTACGCCTGCATCCAGTGCAACCGTTGCCAGGACGTGTGCCCGGCGAATGCCACCGGCAAGGCGCTGAGTCCGGCGGCGTTGGAGATCAACAAGCGCATGGAGCTGAACGTCATCGCCTCGCATCCCAGTCCCTTTACCCTCAAGGCCGCGCCGTTTGAGTCCGGGGCCAGCACCGCGCACCCGCTCTTGCACTACGCGATCAGCGAGGAAGCCGTGTGGGCCTGTACTACCTGCGGCGCGTGCATGGAAGTCTGCCCCGTGCAGGACGAGCAGATGCTGGACATCATCGACATTCGCCGTCAGCAGGTGATGGTGGCCGGGGAGTTTCCGCAGCAGCTTCAGACCGCCTTCCGGGGCATGGAACGGGCCAGCAACCCCTGGGGCATCTCGCGCGACAAGCGCATGGAATGGGCCGAGGGCCTGAAAGTCCCCACCATTGAAGAAAATACTGAGCCAGACGTCATTTACTGGGTGGGCTGCGCCGCCGCCTACGATCCGGGGGCGCAGAAGGTGGCCCGTTCGTTCGTGCAACTGCTGGACAAGGCCGGGGTGAATTACGCCGTGCTGGGCAAGAAGGAAGCGTGTACCGGCGACAGCGCCCGCCGCGCCGGGAACGAATTCCTGTACCAGACGCTGGCGCAGGAAAACGTGGAAACGCTGAACAGCATTCGCCCCAAGCTGATCGTCGCCACCTGCCCGCACTGCATGAACATCATCGGCAACGAGTACCCGCAGATCGGGGGCAACTACAAAACGGTTCACCACACCGAGTATCTGGAAACGCTGGTGGCCGCCGGAAAGCTGCCGCTGGCGCAACTGGCCGACAACGTGACCTACCACGATCCCTGCTATCTGGGCCGCCACAACGGCGTGTACGACGCGCCCCGCACCCTGATCACCAGGATGGCGGGCGAGGTGCTGGACCTGGAACGCCAGCGCGAGAACAGCTTTTGCTGTGGCGCGGGCGGCGCGCAGTTCTGGAAGGAGGAGGAGGAAGGCCGCGAGCGCGTCTCCGACAACCGTTTCCGCGAATTGCAGGAGCGGCTGGACGGGGCCAAAGTCGCCTCTGAGGAATTTGAGCAGACCGGGAAGATCGTCGCCGTCGGTTGCCCCTTCTGCAAGGCCATGCTGAACAGCACGCCGGAAAAGCAGAAGCGCGACGACATCGTGGTCAAGGATGTGGCCGAGTTGATGCTGGAAAGCATGCAGCGGGCCACCGGAGAGTGGGTGCAGCCGACTGGACCCGTCGCGGACGCCCTGCCCACCGAGCAGCCCGAAGTGGTCAGCGCCCCGAACGCAGAAGTGCCGATGCACCGCACGGGCGAAGTGCGCTCTGCTGACGCGCCAGACGCCGTGGTGGGCGAAACTTCCGCCGACGTGATCAACGCCCAGCCGGGTAGCCCCGTTGGTAATGCCGACGCCCAGCCCGAAGCGCAGGCGGCCCATCCCGAGGCCGTCACCGAGCGCAAGGCGTGGAAGCCGAAAGTGGAGGCAGACGCCAAGCCTGAAGCAGATGCGGCTCCCCGCAAGAGCTGGAAGCCGAAGGCTGGGGCCGATGAGGTCAGCGCCGCGCCAGTCGTGGAAGCTCAGACCGAAAATGCAGAGGCTCCTGCCCGCAAATCGTGGAAACCCAAACCGGGTGCGGACGATGTGTCCCCGGTTGCCGAGGCTCAGGCAGAAGAAGCTGCGCCCGCTGTCCGCAAAGCGTGGAGTCCCAAGGCCAAAGTAGACGATGTGATCTCCAGCCCCGTCACGCCTGAACCTGCCACCCCTGAACCCGCTCCCGATACTGCGGCCCGCAAAGCGTGGAAGCCAAAAGCCAAAGCGGATGACGTGAGTGCTGAAGCTGTCGCAGATGCACCTGTACCCGCCGCCGAAACTACTGAAGCCGCGCCCGTTCGCAAAGCCTGGAAGCCACAGGCGAAGGCTGAAACTGTTGAGGCTGCCCCTGCCGAAGCTCCAGCCCAGCCCGAACCCACGCCCAGTGGGGGAGAACGCAGGAAGTGGACGCCCAAAGCGAAGGCGGACGCAGGTGAGGCCGAACAGGTTTCCGCTCAGGCAGAGGGTGCGGGATCGGAGCCAGTCGCCCCTCCTCATCCTGTGAACGAGAGCGCCGCAGAGCAGCCCGCAAAAGTTCAAGAGACCTCCACCGAACGTCCCGAATGGCAGCCCAGAGCGAAGGTGGAAGCCGCCCCAGCCCCCGGAACCATCCAGCCCGAACCCGTCAATGCAATGCCCATCACCGAACATGTCCATCTGGCCGAAGTGGGCGAGAACGCACTGGAAGAAGGGCAACAGGCCACCTCTCAATCCGACACCACTGAACCCAGCGAGAGCGGGCGAAAGAAATGGGTGCCGAAGAAGAAAGATTGATCCAAAAAATCTCTGTTTCAGCGCCGCCCACACTGGGCGGCGTTTGTCTTTGCACCCGGTTCAAAGTCGGCCAGAATGCATTGTCACGCTAAGATCAGCCCATGACCATTGCCATCGTCACCGATTCCACGAGTGACCTGAACCCGGAACTCTGCGCCCAGCACGGGATTGTCAGCGTGCCCCTGTATGTGCTGTTTGACGGCAAGATGCACAAGGACGGCATTGAGATCACGCCGCCCGAACTGTTCGCGGGCCTCAAGGCAGGCAAGAAGACGCCCAGCACCTCCCAGCCCAGCCCCGCCGAATTTGCCGACGTGTACGCAAAAGCGCTGGAATCGGCGGATCAGGTGCTCAGCATTCATATCAGCGGGCAACTGTCGGGCACGGTGGGCAGCGCCCGGCTGGCGGCGCAGGATTTTGAAGGCAAGGTGACGGTGCTGGACACCGGCTCGGTCAGCATGGGCCTGGGGATGCGCGCGCTGCGGGCCGCCGAACTGGCGAAAGCTGGAAAATCCATGCCGGAAATCCTGGCCGAGCTGGAGCGGGTGGGCCGGGAGGCCGATCTGCGTTTCACCGTGAATACGCTGGACTTTCTCAAGATCAACGGGCGCATCGGTGGGGCACAGGCGCTGCTGGGCGGCCTGCTGAACATCAAGCCCATTCTGGTGGTCAAGAAGGGCCGTGTGGAAACCGGAGGGCGGGTGCGCGGCCACAAGAAAGCGGTTCAGGATCTGGTGGATTACACCCGCAAATACGTCACCTCGCACGGCGGGGCGCGGGTCACGTTCCTGTCCACCATTGGCGGCGAGGACTACGTGCAGGAGGTCCGCGCGGGGCTGGCCGGACTGGATTTCACGGACCTGGGCAACCACAGCATCGGCGCAGTCGTCGCCACCCACACCGGGCCAGGAACGATGGGCGTGACCCTGGAACCCCTCTGAGGAGTGGCACGGAACTTCGCCACCTGGAACCGATTGGCCGCCGTCATCGCGTGCGGCCTGCTTCTCCTGGCCTGCCGCCCGCCGCCCGCTGAAACCACGGCGGCCTCAGCAAGTGGGGGAACCGTGGTGCTGTCCCGCACAGAGGGTGTGCCCGCTGCGAATGTGCCCGCTGCGGATGTTCCTGCCGCAAAAGCATCCGCCGTCCGGGATCAAGCGCCAGTTCAGACCCGCCCGGATGGCTGCCTGACTGCCGCTCCTGCCGTGGCCAAAGCGCCCCCGCCTCCGTTCCCTCTGAGCGGGCGGCTGGGCCTGTGGGTGGCCGAGATCGATGCCCGCACCCTGCGCCCCATCAAGGCCGTCGGCACCAATCCCGACAGCGTGTTTCCCCTGGCCAGCACCTACAAACAGGCGGTGCTGTGGGCGCTGCTACAAGAGTTCGATGCGGGCCGCCTCAGCCCCAACGAGCGTTTCGACGTGACCCGCGAGAACCAGAGTCTGGGCCAGTATCCCTACGACGGCACCAACGTCAAGAACCTCAGCGTCCGCATGATCGCCAACAGCGACAACACCGCCACCGACATCCTGCACCGCCGCGTGGGCCTCCAGCGCGTGCAGGACGTCGCCGACGGCCTGGGCCTGTGCCGCACCCGCCTGATTTTGCCCACCCGCGACTGGTGGGTGGGTCAGGCGGGCCTGTCATACACCCTCAATAACACCACGCGCTGGGCCTCGGCCACCGGGAAAGACCGGGCGCGGCTGGCCGCACTGATCGACGAGGACTCCCGCAAGTACCGCGCCGATTACGTGCAATACAAGCTGGACCGCTATTTCGGGTAGGGCCACAGGACAGCGTGGAGTAGCCAAAAAGAGGGCCGGGCTGGTATCTGGAGTGTGTGAAGACAACCAAAGCCGCCCGGCCCGCTCAATGTACGCCGCCCTGCCCGTTCTGCCCGACGCCAACCAAAGTTGGCGTTCACTCCAAGGCAGATCAACGCTACCGCTGCCACCAGTGCAAGAAAACCTTCACCCAGACGTATGGGACGCCACTGTATGGCCTCAAAACTGATGTCCATGTGGTGTTCATCATCTTGACCCTGCTGATCTTCGGTTGTCCGATTCCTGCCGTGGTGGCCGCTTTCAAGGTGGATGAGCG
>NZ_JNIV01000104.1 GCF_000701405.1 Deinococcus marmoris DSM 12784 | reverse complement strand
CACTTCGCAAGCAGGGCATGAATGTTTGGCAGGGCCTCGTGAGTGTCTTTCGCGGTGACATCCTCATGCCGAACTTCTCGCGCTGAGTAGTTACAAAAGGACTTCTGCTGCGTCTATCCTCCCAAATCCTCTCTTTCATTCGCTCACTCCGTTCGGTCAAAAGTGAACAACTCTTTTGACAAATGCTCTAAAAATCAAGCCGCCAGCAGCGAGTTTCGTCGCTCTGGCGGTTTGACGTTTCTCTCTCTCCCCTGCGGCAGATGTCATAAAAAGACCATTTTTATGACCGAGTGAGCGGGCAGGCGTCCTCTCTTCGAGCTGTCCCAGTCAAGGGCGTCTGTTCTGCCCAAGACAATGAGAGACTTTTGCCGAGCAGGATGGACTTGCAAAGCTGCGAAGCAGAGAATGGAATCGCCGGAAGTCTCTTTTTCCGGTGACGTCATTCGGAAACCTGCTCTACTTCATCGCCGCCCACGCCGCCGACACGGCCACGCCCCGCTCGAACTCGTGGCCCAGAGCGGCGAAGGCGTCTTCCAGCATCCCGGCGACACCCAGAGCGTCGTAACGGTCCGCGTAGCCCATCGTGCTGATGCGGAACACGGTGTCCTCGTGGGGGGCCTGACCCGCCAGGGCGCGCTGACCCAGCCCAGTCAGGGCGGCGGCGATCTGGCGGCCCGTCAGTCCCTCGGGGGCTTTTAAGACGGCCACGGCGGGGCTGGGGCGGGCGGTCCACGACGGGCAGCCCAGCGCGGTTCCGGCGGCGATCAGTGCCTTTGCCTTGCGCTCCTGCTCGGCCCACAGCACCTCCAGCGGCACGCTCAGCGGGCGGTCCAGCGCGGCGGACAGGGCGTAGATCAGGTTGATGGCGGGGGTTTGCGGCGTGTTGCCCGCCTTCTGGCCCTTCAACTCGCGGGTCAGGTCCAGGTAGTAGCCGTGGACGGTGTTCTGGACCATGCGGGCCTGCACTTCCGGGCTGAACAGCACGAAGCCCAGGCCCGGCGGCGTGGCTGTTCCCTTCTGGCTGCCCGACACGATCACATCCACGCCCCAGGCAGCGGCCCGCAGTTCCGCCACCCCGTAGGAAGTCACGCAGTCGGCAATGATGATCAGATCGGGATTCTGGGCCTTCGCCGCCCGCGCAATCGCCTCCAGATCGTGCAGCGCCCCAGTGCTGGTCTCGCTGTGGGTGATCAGCAAAGTAGTGGCGTCGCGGCTGGTGTCAGCCACCTCATATGGATCAAGCAGTTCGCCCCAGGGCCGGGCGACGATCTGCACGTCGTAGCCGAAGCGGCCCGCCATGTCGCCCCAGCGCTCGCTGAATTTTCCGGCCTGCGCGTTGACCACCTTTGCCCCGGCAGGCGTGGTGCTGACCAGCGCGCCCTCGAAGGCCCCGGTGCCGCTGCTGGTGGTGATCACCGCTTCATAGGGATCGCCCAGCAGACGGGTCAATTTCTGCCGCGCCTCCATGAGTTTGTCAACGGCGTCGCGGCTGCGGTGGTGCATCTGCGGCTGGGCCAGTTCCAGCAGCACGCGGGGGTCTACCTCCACCGGGCCGGGGGCGATCAGGCGTTCGCGGTTCAGTGGGATGTGGGCGGCAGGCTGGGTCATGAGATCCAGAGTAGACCCAGTGCGGCGGCACGCGGCCCAGAGGTCTGAACCGCCCGCACCCTCCGCCTTCCAACCGTAGCCGCTGCCACGCCTCCAGAGGACGAAGTACGGCAAGATCGCGTATGCCCTCCTCTTCTCCGGCCCACTGGCGCGGCCACCCGACAACGCGGACTGTTGCTGCCCTGTGCGGCCTGACGCTGATCTCTCTGGCCACCGCCCACTACGCCCCAGCCCTGCCGCTGAGCGCCATTGCCCAGCCCTCCCGCCAGTTCGGCCTGCCCTTCGCGGGTGCGCCCGGTCCCGACTCGTGGCTGCTGGGCCAGAGCTACGGCAACACCACCGGCGCGTACCGCCAGCGGCGTAGCACCTACGGCAACTTGCAGGGCATCCACGCCGGGCTGGACTTCAGCGCGCCGTGTGGCACCCCGGTGCGCGCCATCGGTGACGGCACGGTGGCCGAGGTGGACGGCCCGCACGGCAGCCCGCCGCACAACCTCGTTATTGACCACGCGGGCAACCTGAGCAGCCTGTACGGACATCTGCTCCAGCGGGCCTCGTTGCGAGTCGGCCAGAAGGTCACGCGCGGGCAGGTGATCGGCCAGAGCGGTGACTCGCAGGGAACGTGCGTCAGCGCGCCGCACCTGCATCTGGAATTGCGGGACCGGGCGCACCAGCGGTTCTTCAATCCGCTGCCATATATCGCCGCCGACTGGGACACGCTGGCGCTGGCGGGCAGTTTCGGGCGCGGCTACGAATATGACCTCAGCGCCCCGCGCAAATGGCAGACGCCGGACTCGCAACCCGCCGCCCTGCGCGGGGGCCGCCTGCTCAACGAGTTTGCCAATCCGTGGCCGATTGCTCCGGGGGGTGCGCGGTGAAGCTCGCCTTCATGGCACTGCTCCTGGGCACCTCTGCCGTGGCCGCCACCCTTCCCTCGCGCGCCGTGCTGAGCGGCGAGTGCTGCCCCGGCACCGTCTGGACGCCGGATTCGGGAGCCTTGCTTTTTCTGGACGGACCGCCCGCACGCCCCAGCACCGGCTTTTATCAGGTGGCGGCCACGGGTGGCCCGGTGACACGCCGATTTTCCAGCATCGCCTATTTCTCGCCCAAATTGCGCTGGGCGGTGCGGCCCGGTGCCGGGGAAACGACGGTGCTGGAGCGGCTGGCTGATGGCAAGCGCTTCACGCTGCCCACCTTCGGGGCGGACGTGACCTGGAACGACGCCGAGACGCGGCTGGCCTACACCCGCAGCGACACCAGCGGCAACTATGACCGCCGCGCCACACGGGTGTTTGTCGCCGACGTCTTAGGCTCCCCGCGCACCGTCGCCACCCTTTACGGCGGCGGCGTCAGCGGCTGGATAGACGACGACACGCTGCTGCTGTCGGGCAAGAGTGCGCCGGGCAACCGGGACCGGGATCTGTTCACCCTGAACATCCGCAACGGCGCAAAAAAGACCCTGCGAACGGCGCTGGGCTTCCGGGGCATCAGCCTCAGCCCGGACGGGGCACGGGTGCTGTATACGGTTTCCTTCGACAGTGCCGCCCGAAACGGCCTGTGGCTGCAAAGCACAGGCAGCGGCACGCCCAGCGAGATCAACGATTACGGCTCGTACCGCTGGCGCGATGCGGGGCGCTTCGTCCTGATCCCGCTCAAGCTGGACGGCAGCGCGCATGTGCTGCGGCAGTACGACGTGAAGGCCAACGCCTGGAAAACGCTGGGCGATCTGGGCGATCAGGTGCGGCAGGGGGACTGGAACATCAGCCCGAATGGCAGACGGCTGAACTTTCTGAGTGCCAAAGACGGGAATGTGCGGGTGCTGACCTTGCCGTGAGGCGGGCAGTGAACTAAGAGTTTGCTGTCTCTTCAGGCACATGCGCCCGGCGCAATTCGTTCATCTGCTGTTCCAGGTTGAGTGGTGGTTGGTTCCTGTACTCCTGTCCCACTGGACGGTACTCGAAACTCCACGCGCTGATCTGCATCAAAACGGGCAACAGAGCAAGCCCCTTCTCGGTCAGGCTATAGACCACTTTTTGCAAGTGGCTGGGGTCGTCTGCTGTGGTAACAATGCCTTCTGAGAGCAGCAACTTCAGACGATCTGCGAGGATGTTGGAAGAAATGCCCTCTGCGGACTGAAGGAATTCGCGGTAATGGCGCTTGCCGTTAAACATCAGGTCACGCACGATCAAGAGTGTCCATTTATCGCCGAAAATATCCAGCCCCAGACTGACTGGACAACCTGATCTGAGTTTCTGCTCCGCCCGGTGCCGACCCATACCTCCGCCCCCTTTTACTGCTTGCAGTATTGCAGCAGTCGGAGTAGGGTGCAACTGGTTTTGAAATGCAACTGCTTCAGGCAGACAAATTCCGCCATTCACCAGGAGGCTCCACCATGCCAGGCAACTTACAGACCAATTCAGACCTGCTCGGCTCCCTTGCCACCAGTACCCGCCTGGCAGGCAAGAAAGCCCTCGTCACCGGATCAAGCAGCGGCATCGGCGAGGCGATTGCCCGCGTGCTGGCCGCCTCAGGCGCTGAAGTCGTCGTCAGTGGCCGCGACGCCGCCCGTACCCAGAGCGTGGTGGACGCCATCACCCAGGCTGGCGGCAAAGCGCATGCCGTTACCGTTGATCTGGCAGGTTCTTATGACGATCTGCGCCGCTTCGTGCAGGAGGCCACCGCCGCGCTTGGGGGCCGGATAGATCTTCTGGTCAACAACGCGGGTGTCTACCCAGTCACGTCCACCGAAGCGCTCCCCGACGCTGATCTGGAGGCCATTTTGAAGATCAATATCCGCGCCCCGCATGTGGTGGTGGGCGAGATTGCGCCGGGTATGGTGGAGCGCGGTTCGGGCCACATCGTCAACATCGGTTCGTGGATGGGGCGGATCGGCACGGTCAACGGCGCGATGTATACCGCTTCCAAAGCCGCCATTGAGCAGATGACCCGCAACTGGGCGGCGGAATACGGCCCACGCGGCGTGCGGGTCAACACCGTGGCCCCAGGCGCGACACTCACACCCGGGAATGCCGAATTCAGCGCAGTGCTGGACGCCATGACCGCTGGCACTGCTGCCGGACGCCCGGTGCGCCCGATTGATATTGCCTACGCGGTGCGCTTTCTCGTTTCTGAGGAGGCCGCCTTCATTCATGGCAGCATCCTGGATATAGACGGCGGCATGACAAATACCCGGCTGAATTTCTAGATCATTGCCTGCCATCACAGGAGAACCCATGAATTTGACCGACTACCGCACGCTGGGCCGATCGGGTCTGATCGTCAGCCCGCTGGCCCTGGGCACCATGACCTACGGCAACAAGGGCTGGGGTTCCGCCGATGACGTCTCCGAGGCCATCTTCAACGCCTACATAGATGCAGGCGGCAACTTTCTGGACAGCGCCGACACCTATTCCAGGGGCCGCAGCGAGGAACTGCTGGGTCAGTACGTCAACAAGCGTGGACTGCGCGATCAGGTGGTTCTCGCCACCAAGTTCACCTGGAACGCCGTGCCGGGCGTGCCCGTCACCAGCGGCAACAGCCGCAAGAACATCTACCGGGCGCTGGAAGGCTCCCTGAAGCGCCTGAACACCGATTACCTTGACCTGTACTGGCTGCACCACTGGGATCTGGTGACCCCCGTGGAGGAAGTGCTGCAAACGCTGGGCGATCTGGTGCGCTCAGGGCGGATTCGCTATTTCGGCTTCTCCAATGTCCCGGCGTGGTACGCGGCGCAGGCAGCCACGCTGGCGGGGGTTCACGGCGTTCCTGGCCCGATTGCCCTGCAACTGGAATACTCGCTGACCGAGCGTGGGATTGAGCGTGAACATGTGGGGGCCGCCCGGCAGTTTGGGCTGGGCATCACGCCCTGGAGTCCACTGGCCGCAGGGTTTTTAACCGGGAAGTACGTGCGCGAGGCTCAGGGAGCCAGCGGTGAAGGACGACTGAGCGGCCCCAATCCGTTTGGCGACGCAAAATTCACTGAGCAGAACTGGGCGGTGCTGGATACCTTACGGGGTGTGGCTGCCGAACTGGACCGCCCACCTGCACAGGTGGCGCTGGCCTGGGCCTCGCAACAGCCGGGTATCACCTCACCGATCATCGGGGCCAGCAAACTGGCACAGCTGGAAGATAATCTGGCCGCGCTGAAGACCGTGTTCACGCCGCACCAACTCGCAACGTTGGACAAGGTGAGCGCCCTGACGCCCTCGACGCCGTCGTCCATCCTCGCGCCCGGCATCAAGAAGATGATTTTCGGTGGGGCAACAGTGAAAGGCTGGGACGACTGAGCGGCGCGGGCCTGCCGACAGCGCATATCTATGCATCTGCCATCAGGCCCGCGCTGTCTTCCTCAGGTCCCCTATTTCACCACGATGTTGATGATCCGCCCCGCCACGTAAATCTCCTTGACCACCGCCTTGCCCTCCAGAAAACGCGCCACATCCGGCTCGGCGCGGGCAGCGGCCAGGGCCTCATCCTGGGTGGCGGTCTTGGAGATGCTGACCTGACCGCGTACCTTGCCGCCCACCTGCACACCTATTGTTACGGTGTCGCGCACGGCTGCCGCCTCGTCGGTAGCAGGCCAGGACTGGACATGCACGCTGCCTTCCAGACCGCGCTCGTGCCAGATTTCCTCGGCGATATGGGGAACCACCGGGGCCAGCATCAGGTTGAAGATGTTCAGCGCCTCATCCCATTCCGGGGTGCCATAAGCGGGCGAGCGGCGGGCGCGCACCAGAATATTGGTCAGTTCCATCAGCGCGGCGACGATGGTGTTGAAGCTCAGGCGATCAAAGTCGCCCGTGACCTTTTTCAGCGTGCTGTGAATGCCGTAGCGCAGATCGGCCACCGTCACCGCCTCGTCCGGTCCCGCCGTGCGCTCGCCAAAGAACACGTTCCACACGCGGCCCAGCCACTTGGACGGGCCGTTGATGCCCTGCGGGTCCCAGGGGCCGCCCACCTCCCACGGCGCGATGAACAGCAGGTAGGTCCGCACCGTGTCCACGCCGTACTCGCGCACCAGATCGTCGGGGTCCACGACGTTGCCGCGAGATTTGCTCATCTTCTCGCCGTCCTCACCCAGAATGATGCCCTGGTTTCGCAGCCACGCGAACGGCTCGTTCTGGGTGGTCAGGCCCATGTCGCGCATCACTTTCGTCCAGAAACGGCTGTACAGCAGGTGCAGGATGGCGTGTTCGATGCCCCCGGTATACAGGTCCACGGGCAGCAGGTTCGCCTTGGCCGGATCAAAGGGGTGCTGATCGTCGTGCGGCGACAGGAAGCGGTACATATACCAACTGCTGTCCACAAAGGTGTCCATCGTGTCGGTGTCGCGCTCGGCGGGGCCGTTGCAGACCGGGCAGGTGGTCTGCACCCATTCGCGGTCCAGTTTCAGGGGACTCTGGCCGGACGCCGTGAAGCCCTTGAATTCGGGCAGCTTGACGGGCAACTGGTCTTCGGGAACAGGCTGTGCGCCGTGTTCGGGGCAGTAGACGATGGGAACGGGGGTGCCCCAGTAGCGCTGCCGGGCCAGCAGCCAGTCACGCAGGCGGTAGGTGGTCTTGGCCTTCGCCACGCCCGCCCCCTCCAGCTTCTCGATCACCGCGTCAATGCTGACCTTGCCGCCGGGCAGACCGTCAAATTCACCGCTGTTGACGATCATGCCGGGGCCACTGTAAGAAGCCTCCGCGTCCGCGCCCATCGGCTCAGCACCCTCGGCACGGATGACCTCGGTGATGTCCAGGCCAAATTTGCGGGCGAAGGCGAAGTCGCGCTCGTCGTGGGCGGGGACAGCCATGATCGAACCCGTGCCGTAGGTGACCAGTACGTAATCGGCCACCCAGATCGGCACCTGATGCCCGCCGATGGGATGGGTGGCAAAGCTGCCGGTGAACACACCAGACTTCTCGCCCACGTCCTGCTGGCGTTCCACGTCGGTCTTGCGCCCCGCCGCCGCGATATACGCCTCGACGGTGGGCCGCTGCTCGTCGGTGGTTAGTTCGGCCACCTTGGCATGTTCGGGGGCCAGCACCAGGAAGGTTGCGCCCATGATGGTGTCGGGGCGCGTGGTAAACACGGTTTCCGGTCCTACGGGGGTGTCGAACACGATCTCCGCGCCCACCGACTTGCCGATCCAGTTGGTCTGCATGGCCCGCACGCGCTCGGGCATGTCGGTATCGGAGAAGTCCAGCAGTTCGTCGGCGTAATCGGTGATTCGCAGATACCACTGGTTCAGGTTGCGGCGCTCGACGGGGGTGCCGCAGCGTTCGCACGCGCCGCCCACCACCTGTTCGTTGGCCAGCACGGTTTGGTCCTTGGGGCACCAGTTAACCAGCCCGCCCTTCTTGTAGGCCAGCCCGCGCTTGAAGAACTCGGTGAAAAACCACTGGTTCCAGCGGTAATACTCCGGGTCACAGGTGGCAAACTGGCGGCTCCAGTCGATCATGGTGCCCATGCGCTGAAACTGCGCCGTCATGGACTCAATGTTGCTGTAGGTCCACCCCGCCGGGTCCACGTTATTCTTGATCGCGGCGTTCTCGGCGGGCAGGCCGAAGGCGTCGAAGCCCATCGGGAATAGCACGTTGTAGCCGCGCATCCGCATCCAGCGGGCGCGGGCGTCCGGGGCGACGTTGGCGTACCAGTGGCCGATATGCAGATTGCCGCTGGGGTAGGGGAACATGGTCAGGGCGTAGAACTTCTCGCCGGGGCCGTTCTCGTCGAAACGGTACAGCCCTTCTTCCGCCCAGCGGTCCTGCCACTTCTGCTCTATGGCGTGGGGGTTGTAGCGTTCGGCGCGCGGTTCATGAATGTTGATCGGGTGTTCGTCGGTCTGGGTCATGGGAACTCCTGCGGAGGATCTGAGGGTCAAAAGGTCTAAGGGTCAAAAACTGGGCGGGGACCAAAAAAAGCCCCGGCCAGACACAGCCGGGGACAGGCGCTCTAGCGTGGGCTAGTCGCGGCGTCCCCTGGGGGTAAGTGCAGAGCGGATCATGGGTCCAGTCTAGGGCATGGGGCTGCCTGGAGGGAAGGCGAGCAATTAAGACGGCGTGAAGTGTGGGCGAGGCAACCTTTCAGCGACTCATCTCATATTCAGAGGCATGAACAGATCCCTGATGACCCTGACCACCATCGCCCTGATCGCGGCTGCTCCGGCGCAGGCACAGACCCTGACGCAGGCCGAGGCCCTCACCCGCCTGCTGTCCGCGCCGGAGATTAAGGCGGAGTGGTTCTCGCCGGACTTTCTGGCGCAGGTGCCGTTTGAGACTCTGGCGGCCCAGTTAAAGAGCATTCCAGTCCAGTTCGGCCCCTTCGTGCGGCTGGACACCTTTCAGGAGCGCCCACTGGCCGTCTACGAACGCGGCACGCTGATCGTCACCGTGGCCAGCATGGACGCCCAGGGCCGACTGACCGGATTTGGAGCGGTGCCGGGTCCGGCCTCGGCGGCGGCTGATCCGGCGGCGGCGGCAGCAGATCAGGGCAGATTGGCGACGGTTCTCGAAAAGCTCTTCAAATCTGATGCTCTCGACTCCACTTTATTCAGCCCAGAATTTCTGGCGCATATCAAACTGGATGACCTCAAAGCGTTGTTCACCAGCATCCGCGCCGATTACGGGACCATTCAGAAGGTCATGCCCCAGGGCGCGGGCTGGCGGCTGACCTTTGAAAAGGGTGCGTTGGACGTGGTCAGTTTCGGCCTGAACGACAATGGGCTGATTTCATCTCTGGTCCTGCGCCCCGTCACACCCGACATTTCGTATTCAGGTCTGGACGAGGCCCGCGCCGCCTTCGCCGCCCTGCCCGGTCAGGTCAATCTGCTGGTGCAGGAGGCGGGGAAGCCTCAGCCGCTAGTGGACCTGAACAGCAAAAAACTGCTAGCAGTTGGCTCCACTTTCAAGCTGGCGATTCTGGGTGAATTGCAGGCCCAGGTCAACAGGGGCGAGAAGCAGTGGTCCGACGAAATTACGCTGACCGACGCCGATAAAAGCCTGCCCAGCGGCACCCTGCAAAACGCTCCGGCGGGGGAAACATACCAGTTGCGTGATCTGGCCGCCCGCATGATCAGCGTGAGCGACAACACCGCCACCGACTTGCTCCTGAAAGTCGTGGGGCGCAAGGGAGTGGAGGCCCGGCTGGGCCAGACCGCCATGCCCAGCACCCGCGAGGCGTTCGTGTTGAAAGACCCCGCCAACATCGAGCTGCTGCGCGCCTACCGTTCGGCGGGCCTGGACCGGGACGCGCGACGGGAAGTCCTGAAAAAGACCCACACTCTGCCCCTGCCCAATGTCGGCGTGTTCGCCCAGGGTAAAACAACCGCGCAAGATGTGGAGTGGTTCGTCAACGCCCAGCGCCTGTGCCGCCTGATGGCCGACGTGGCCGAGCTGCCCGAAACCTGGCAGAATCCCGGTATCGCCAATCCCGCCGACTTCTCGGATGTGAGCTTCAAGGGCGGCTCCGAACCGGGCGTGCTGAACTTCACCACCCAGATCACCACGAAAGCGGGAAAAACGCTGTGTGTCAGCGCCACCTGGAACCGCCCCGAACCGCTGGACGAATCGCAATTCGCCGCCATGTACGCGGGTGTGCTGAAGCTGCTGCGCTGAGGAACATCCGGCTGAAGATTGCCTGACGATGGCGTGACCTTTTCTTTACCCGCCCTCACCCCCGGTCAGGCATGGGGCGTCAAGCTGGGGCCATGAGCAGAAACGTAGTTTTGACCCTGGCCCTGCTGGGCGGCACCCTGATGAATATGCAAGCCCACGCGCAGGTGAGCATCACGGACATTCCCGCCCTGCCCCTGAGCGGCGCGGCCCAGCCCAGCACGACGCCGACGCCTGTGCCCACCACCCCGGTGACCCCCCCGACAGTGACCACCCTACCCGCCGTCAACCCGCCGCTGGCCCAGCCCCATACCGCCAAACTGCAAGGTCCGCAGAGCGTGCAGGCGGGCACGGCAACCATGTGGGACGTGCTGCTGTCCAACACTGGCAATACCGCCATCTCGCTGCAACACGGCGCATGTGACGTGCGTTTCGAGGTGCTGAACGCGGCAGGTCAGGTGGTCCGCACCACGCCGAAGGACGCCATCTGCACCCTGCAAATCGTGGGTACCAATGTGGCCCCCGGCCAGACGGGCGAGTTGCAGAAAATCCGGTGGGAAGGCAAGAACGATCAGAACCAGAATGTTCCCGCCGGAACGTACACCATCCGTTCGGTGTTCAACGGCGACGGCGTGCTGGTCCGCCCGGCAGATTTCACCGTCACCGTGCGCTGATTTCCAACACAAGAACAACACAGGAAGAAGCGGAGGCCACAGCAACGGGCCTCCGCTTCTCCATGTCCTTGACCCCTTCCTACAGAGTCAAACCCCCAGACGTGCTGTATTAGATGCAGCATGACTTCCTCTTCTACCCACAAGCGCAAGACGGCCATCATCATCGGCTCTGGCATCGGCGGGCTATCGCTGGGCATCCGGCTGCAAAGCCTGGGCTTTAACACCACCATCCTGGAGCGCTTAGACGCGCCGGGGGGCCGCGCCTACCAGAAGCGCACCGAGGACGGTTACGTGTTCGACATGGGGCCAACCGTGATCACCGTGCCGCATTTCATCGAGGAATTGTTCTCCCTGGAACGCGACAGGGGGATGCTAGGCGAGCCGGATTACCCTGCCCACACGCTGACCGAGGACGCCCGCATCAAGTCCGGCGAGAGCGGCGGCCCGCGCACCCGCGACTACGTGAAACTGGTGCCGATCCTGCCCTTCTACCGCATTTACTTTGACGACGGCACCTTCTTCGATTACGACGGCGATCCCGAAAGTACGCGCCGCCAGATTTCCGAACTCGCGCCTGAAGATTTAGAGGGCTACGAGCGCTTCCACGCCGACGCCCGCGCCATCTTTGAACGCGGCTTTCTGGAACTGGGGTACACACACTTCGGCGATATGCCGTCCATGCTGCGCGTCGTGCCGGATCTGATGCGCCTGGACGCGGTTCGCACGCTGTTCTCGTTTACCAGCAAGTATTTCAAGAACCCCAAGATGCGGCAGGTCTTTTCCTTTGAAACCTTACTGGTGGGCGGCAATCCGCTGAGCGTTCCGGCCATTTACGCCATGATCCATTTCGTGGAAAAAACCTGGGGCATCCACTATGCGATGGGTGGCACTGGGGCGCTGGTGCGCGCCTTCGTACAGAAGTTTGAGGAACTGGGCGGCACACTGCGCCTGAACGCGGGCGTGGATGAGATTCTGGTCACCGATGGGCGCGGCCAGCCCGTCAAGCGGCCCGTCGGTAAGCGGACGGCGCGCGGTGTGAGGCTGGAAAATGGCGAGGAGATGCACGCCGATATCGTGGTCAGCAACGGCGACTGGGCCAACACCAACCTCAAGCGTATTCCCGCCACCGCCCGGCTGGTCAACAGCGACGTGCGCGTGAAAGCCGCCCGCCAGAGCATGAGCCTGCTGGTCATCTACTTCGGCTTCCGCGACGATCCGGCCCGCCCGCTGGACCTGCGCCACCACAACATCATCCTGGGGCCGCGTTACGAGGAACTGCTGACCGAGATCTTTGGGCAGAAGGTAATGAGCAAGGACTTCAGCCAGTACCTGCATGTGCCGACGCTGACCGATCCCAACCTCGCCCCCGCCGGACACCACGCCGCCTACACCCTCGTTCCCGTGCCACACAACGCCAGCGGTCTGGACTGGGCGGTGGAGGGGCCGAAGCTGGTGGACCGGGTTTATACCTTCCTGGAGGAGCGCGGCTACATCCCCAACCTGCGCGAACGCCTGACGCACAGCGAATACATCACGCCGGAGTATTTCGCGGGAACGCTGGACAGCTACCTGGGCAACGCCTTTGGCCCCGAACCCGTATTGATTCAGAGCGCGTACTTCCGCCCGCATAACCGTTCAGAAGACATCGGTAACATGTACATGGTAGGCGCGGGCGCGCAGCCCGGCGGCGGCACCCCCAGCGTGATGATGTCGGCCAAGATGACCGCCCGCCTGATCGCGGATGATTTCGGCATCCACAAGGACGTCCGCGACGGCGTGCCAGAAGTGGTTGAGAAGTTGATCCAGGAAGTGGCGGGCGCGACGGATTAAAGCCAGATCAGAAGAACGCCGCCGAGATTCAAACTCCCGGCGGCGTTCTCTTGAATTGATCTGTTCAGGGCAGCGTGTTTCCCGCCGCCAGCAGGATCGCGTACCACTCCTCGCGGGTCAGGTGAATGTCCGCCGCCTTGATGCAGTCCGCGAGGCGCTGAGGGTTGGTGGTCCCCGTCACGGGCTGCATCTTGGCCGGATGACGCAGAATCCAGGCAATCGCAATGGTGGTGTTGCTGACGCCGTATTTGGCAGCAATTTCATCGATCTTCGCGTTCAGTTCGGGGAATTTGGGGTTGTCAAGAAACACGCCCTCAAAGAATCCGAACTGGAAGGGAGACCACGGCTGGATGGTGATGTCGTGCAGGCGGCAGTAATCCAGAATGCCGCCGTCGCGGTTGACCGCCTCGTCGTTTTCCATGTTGACGTTGAAGCCCTGCGTAATCATGGTGGCGTTGGTGATGCTGAGCTGAAGCTGATTGGCAACGAGAGGCTGGCGCACGTATTTTCTGAGTAATTCAATCTGGCGCGGGTGCTGGTTGGACACGCCGAAGTGGCGCACCTTGCCGTCCTGCTCCAACTGATCAAAGGCGGCGGCCACTTCTTCCGGCTCCACCAGCGCGTCGGGGCGGTGCAACAAGAGAATGTCCAGATAATCGGTGTTCAGACGCTTGAGGATGCCGTCCACCGAGGCCAGGATGTGTTCTTTGGAGAAGTCAAACATGCCGGGGCGGATGCCGCACTTGGATTGCAGGATCATGCCCTCGCGGACGCTGCTGCTCATGCCCACGGCGTCGGCAAAGATTTCCTCGCAGGTTCCCTTGCCGTAGATATCGGCGTGGTCAAAGAAATTCGCGCCCGCGTCCATCGCCGTGCCGATCAGCGTCTGCACTTCTGGCTTGCTCATGGTGTTGATTCGCATCATGCCCACGGCGACGACGGGCACATCCAGCTCACTGCTTCCGAGTTTGATTGTTCTCATGGCCTGCATTGTGCGTCAAAACTGGCCCGCGAGGTCTCATCTTCAGTTTACCGTCGGCACCCACCACCAGCCGCCGATGTCGTGCCGCCCGGCCCGCCGCGCCGCCGTCTGTGCGCCCCGGTTCTCGCCGTGAATGGTGCCGCTCAGTACCCGTCCGTCGGCGGGCAAATGGCGGGCCAGCAGAATGGAGAGGGAGGACCCAAAGCCGTACCCACGGGCGTAAGGAGCCAGCAGCATCTCCTGAACAGACTGAGCGGGCAGACCATTTTTGGTTTTGGCGAGTGTCCCCGCGTACCCGCTCCACTGGCCGCTCCAGATCACGTCAAACATCGTTCCGGCGTCAATGGTGTCCTGCAAATCCTCTTCGGAACAAGAGTTTCCAGTCCTGCGCCACACTACGTCTCAAACAGCCTCCAACAGTGGTGAACCAGGAAAAAGTGCGGTCAGGACGAACTTACGGTGTTCTTGGGCCGCCAGATGCTGTGCAGCACGCCATGTGAGTTCGGGATCTCGTTTTCTGACCTCCAGGACGGCATGAAAGGCTTGAACCACCAGAAAGGCCCAGTTTCGGTGTGCCTGGATGTCACGGTAACGGCACTGGCCGAAACTCAAGTTCTGTTTAACAACTGACCTTACGCGCTACGATTTGAAGACTCCATGAAATCATCAGGATTTCTTGCTTCGCACTGCGGCGACGCAAACTGGGGAG
>NZ_JNIV01000103.1 GCF_000701405.1 Deinococcus marmoris DSM 12784 | reverse complement strand
GCCGTCACTCGCTCCCGATGAGGAGCTCGCCGTCTGGTCCCACGCGTACCGGTTCGCCCAGGGTGTAGGGATCGGCACCGCTCCAGTCATATGGCTCGAACTCGCCCAGACGGGAAGCGTCCCCGTCCAGCCACGCCCGCGCTTCGCGGTCTGGTCCAGGCACTGTGACCGCGCTCAGCAGATCGGCCGGGCTGACCGGCTCGCCAGTCAGTTCCTCCAGCGTGGTCATGACGGCCCCCAGCGTGCCCAGATCCACGCGGCTGGTCTCGCCGCGCGCCAGAGCGTAGACGGTGCGCTCACTGACCCGGCCGCGCGCCGCCTGCGCGAGGCGGTAGGCACTCAGGCCATGCGCGGCCAGATAGTGCCGCAGGGTGAACTGGACGGTTCGCATAGTGGCAACATCTTACCAGTACTGATGAGGGGATTGGCGCTTTTCTCAGTCGGTCTCCTGGAGCGGCGGACGTGCTGCCATAACGCATGCACGACAATGTGAATCTAGATTAAAAAGTAAGACCCGTTTCCAGCGTCCTAATTAAGTCCTTCGCAGAGCGGCTGATACAGGAACAACAGCTTGTCCCCATGCGTTTCACGGCAGCGCGAACACCTGCGTCCAGAATGGACCATTCTCGCCGGTCACGGCGCTCAGGCCGATCAGGCTGAAATTGCCCATGATGTTGACGCAGTGTCCGGGGGACCTGAGCCACGCGTCCACTACTTCCTGCGCGCTGGCCTGTCCGCGCGCGATGTTCTCTGCCACTGCGCTGGGCTGCGCTCCAGTGGCCCGCACCCGCTGAAATGGTGTGGAGCCGTCCAGCCCCGAGGTGTGATCGAAGTAGTCGACATTGAACATGCCCAGTGACTGCGCGAGCGCGGCGCGGTCCAGCTGAACGTCACGCTTCAGTGCCCGTTTGCTCGCCCCACCCACCCGCTGCGTCTTGCAGTTCCAGCCCTGGGCGCGGGCGCGGTTGGTGAGGTTCAACACCGCCGCTTCAAAGGCGGCGCTACTCGGTGCGTCCTGGTACGTGAAGCGCACATGTCCTGTCACCGTAACGCCGAGGCCAGGAGCCGTGACGTTGACCGTGACTGGCCCGCTGCGCAGGGCGGTGCGGCCCGTGGCCGGGCGGCCATTGACGGTGAAGCTGGGCTTGCCGGGGGCGTAGCGCACACTGCCTTCCTCAGAGGGTGTGACGCTGCCGTGCCCGAGCAGCAGCGTGAGTCCGGCGCGCTGTTCTCCGGCGCTGCGGACGTCGAGCGGGAAGCCGCCGCTGCTCAGCGGCCGGCCCCCGCTGAAGGTCTGGACGCTGACCTTGTACGTGCCTGGGCGGTAGTAGGTGTGTTCAACCTGTGCGCCCGTCGTTCCCATACCGTCACCAAAGTTCCAGCGCACGGTCTGGCCAGGCTGCACGCTGGCGCTGAAGGTGGTTCGCATGGGCGCGGTGCCGTCTCCAGAAGTCGTGATGCTGAAGCCCGCCGCCCCAGCACTGAATCCCAGGACAGCGCAGGTCAGCAGACAGATACTCCGGAGGCGAATCACACGAACTATTTTAGGGCTCAGCGTGCTGGAGCGCTTACTCGCACCCGACACCGTCACCTTTTATAGCCGGGCTGGCCCTGAGCACCTCCGGCTCCGCCTGTGCATGCACGGACGCCTCGATGAGCCTGCGCCGCGTCCCACGCTCTGTATGTACCGTGGACGGCAAGCACGCCGCCTACAACAAAGACGATCCACGAATATCGGGTTGGGCAATTGGTAGTTGGGGATCGCCAATCAGCTATCCAAGTCTGCGCTACAATCGTGTTACCCCTAAGGCAAAAGACATCCGCCAAAGGGAAACCCCCCGTGGGAGCCTGGCAGCTCGTATTCCACAGAGGGTCTCAGTCACAGAATTTTTCCCGTTTGAGCGGGAGGCCTTCGCCTATGCCCATGATACGCCTCAGGGGGCATTTCGGTCAATGGACCGTAAGGGTATTACGCCCAGGTTAGGCGCTTGGAGATCCAAGCGAAGATGGAAAATACGAATTCCTCAGAAATATCACCGTCAGGGCAACACTTTCTCGCCCGCTTCGTGCAGGAACAGCGGGCCCGAGGACGCAGTAGTGGCCCACTTGATGGCCTGTTCGCGCAGCTTGCGGACGCATCTGCACCGACATCCTCTCAGCTTGCCCCCGCGACTGGCCTGCCTCTCCATACCGAAGGCGCCACCGCACGCGCTCAAGGACAGAAGAAGAACCAAACCGCTCCGCTGTTCGAGCACCTCGGCAGCCTCGTCAGTACCCGCGCACCCGCCGAATCCTGGCCGCTGGGCCACCGGGAGCCGTCACCGCCGGCCCCGGCCCCCAGGTTCACGCCGTCCACCGCAGACCGCCCGATGAAAACGCTCCATGACTTTACGGCTGAGCGCGCCGCCCGCCGCACCCAGTTGGCCGAGCCACCTGCCCCGGTGGTGGTATTCCGCCCCGTCGAGTCGCTGACGGCCTGCATGGACAGTGCCGATTGCCCGGAGACCGCCCGGAAGATCTTCCGCGTGCTGTTCTCGCTGGGCCTGGAGTCTGTGCGAGCGCGCGGCGTCCCCATCCGCCCCGATGTGGCGGTGTTCCATCTGCCGCTGGAACTGCTGGCCGCCCACATCGAGCGGGACCGCGTGACGGTGTGGCGGAACCTGCGCCCGCTGATTGCCTCTGGTGTCCTGGCGGCCGTGGACCATTACGGCACCCTGCGCGGCCAGACCGCTGTGACGGGCAAGGTGTGGGCCGTGTCCCTGTGCCCGGAGCGTGTGTTGTCTGGCCACGCTTCCCCCGTGCGGGTGACCATGTCGGATCTGCGGTATCCCTGGCGTGATCTGGACCGCGACACCCGGCAGGGCCGGACCGTGTACGCCCTGACCCGCAGTGAGGAGCGTCAGCAGGCCGAGAAGGCCCGGCGCGAGGCCAGGCGGGAGGAGACAGTCGCAGCGCGGGCGCGGGCAGAGGAACGCCTGACCGCACGTGCGCAGGCCAAGGTAGACGGCGAAGTGGTGCCGCGTGGCCGGACCGCCGCGACGATCAATGCCGCCCAGACGCGGGCTGAAAAGTGCCGCCCAGCCTGCCCCCCTGCTCCAGTGCAACAGTCGTTAAAAGGTCTGAGGACTGTAGAAAGAGGGGAGCTTGAAAAGTGGGTGTTAGCTGCATTTTCTTCTCAAACCTTAGACGTTACTCTGACTGTTGCACCCGCCTTCTCTGACGGCCTGGACGCGGTTTTTACCCTTCCAACCCTCGCGGGCCTCTCGCGCAGCCGCAGAGGCGAGCTGGTGGAGAAAACGGCGCGCACGCTGGCGGCCAGCTTCGAGGACTCCGAGAACCTGAAGTTCTGGTGCTGGCTAATCTGGCAGACCCTGCGTGCCCATGACCAGGGCCAGGACTGGACGGATGACGTCGCGCATATCATGGCCCGTGTGCTGCACGACATCCGGCAGGATCAGCAGATGGGCAACCGCGCGCAGAATCGCCCCGCCGCGCTGGTGGTGAACGGCTTGCGGAATTGCGGATTGCTGGACGCGCTGCGGCAGATTGCGCCGACGCGGGTAGGCAAACGACCACGGGCCGCCTGACCTTACAACGCTCCTTAAATGGTTCTACTTTTCTGGTGCAGCAGGCTGAATCTGAATCATGGTGAGGCCCAGAAGCTGGCGGCCTGCGGAAGGAGGTCTGCCGCTCGAGGGGCCGGCCGGCCCAGAAAATAGCCCTGCGCATAGTCGGCGCCCAACATGATCATCAGGGCCAGTTCGTCGTGCGTCTCAATACCCTCGGCGACGACCCGGATGCCCAGGTCGTGGGCGTACTCGATCAGCGCCGTGATCAGTGGAACTCGGCGGTCACCCTCATGCAGGCCGCTGATCAGCGCCTGGTCCAGCTTGACGATGTCTGGCCGGAGTTCCATCAGGTAGCTCAAGCTGGTGTGTCCGGCACCCAAGTCATCCAGGGCCACCTGAGCGCCTTCCTGCCGGTAGCGCTCCAGAATGGAGCGCAGCAGCCCCAGATCCGGGAACGTCTCACTTTCTGTAACTTCAAAGACCAGACGCGAGAAGTCGGCGCCCACCTCCCGGCAGACAGCGAATGTCGTCTGGAGGCAGATATCCGGATTGTAGACCACGCCTGGAGCAAAATTGATGAAGAGCTGCTGGTCAGCGCCCAGTTGTGGGTAGGCCTGACGGATGGCCGTCCGGCGGGCATGCGCATCGAAGGCGCGGGCCTGCCCATGGGCAGCGGCAGCTTGCAGGAGGGGCCAGGCACCGATCAGTGGTCCGTTGTGCTGCGCGCGGACCAGAGCCTCATAACCGTACACCCCGCCTGTGCCCAGATGAACGATCGGTTGCAGATGAAACGTCAGGTGATTGCTGATGGTTCCAAACCATGGCGTGGCCAGTCGCTGCATCCATTGCTCCAAAGGCGCTATCTGCCAGGCATCCATGTGCTCGTCAACCCAGGGTGCCGCCAGCAGGTCTGGGCGTTCCGTACGTGAAAATGCGGCCAGAACTCGGTCCAGTTGACCAAATGCCGTGCAGCTGACCCGTGTGGCACCCACCTCTCCTTCGCTGGGGACGTCGTGAGCCGCCAGAAGTACGGCAAGCTTGTGTTGCAGATGGGTGGAGGTGGCGCGAATGGACAGGGCCGTGATGCGTGTGACGTCCATCGGTGTCACGGCCTGGCAGTCGCAGAGTGCTGCGCCGACGATTGCCGGATGTGAAGAACTGACAGGGTCATGAAGAGTCATCACCGTACGGTACGCAGGACATCTTGACAAAACTCTGAAGCTGGCGATGCTGTGCAACATGATATTTACTTCATTTGCCTCTCATCCCATCTCATGGATGCGGTTTGAACTGATCTAACAGCAGTGAGTCTGGCTCCAAGCATGATGGTTCGTTGACGTGCCTGGACTTGGATGTGTCGCGGTAGCGGCAGTCGCATCTGTCTCTATGAGCGGCTGTGAACTCTGGAACCTGACTTCTGAGGGTGACCCGGTTCTGCAAAAACGGGGCAGGCCCAGTCGAACACTGTCCCGTTGAAAGGATAGTTTCACTGGGACACAGGCGGCGCGTCATACAACGTTCCTACGCTGCGTTGACTGAGGCTTAGCGCCAGCAAACCACCAGCGATTTGTGTCTGCTGAGGCTGAGAAACGTGGCTCCCCCTCCTTAGCGTAGTAGCGCGCACAGATCCTGAGTTGACCCCCTTAAGGGTAAGATGCCTGTAAGGGTAAGATGCCTGACAGAGCCGTTTCCTCAATATAAATGAATGTCTGAGACGCCGTTGCTCCCGCTCAAACATAGGCCAGTGAACCAACAGAGCTTTAAGAGCGGGCAGCAAGGCCAACAGACCTTTCCAATGGCCAATCTTCCTCGCGCGCGCATTGGTGAAATGATGGTGCACCTTACAGATGCCTTCGTCATCTACGGTACGTTCTGGCGCTGCGTTTATGCCGACCAGGTTGCCCCGCCTTCGCCCGCCTCGGAAGCTCTGCTAGCTCAGAGCCGACTCCTCTTGGTAGCGGAGGACAGGCTGTGAATGTTTCACAACAAGCCCCTTATTCGGTGGCACGGGTTGCCCCTTCCAAAGATGTTGCCCGTGCGCAGCAGTTGCGCCTCAAGCGCACATCCCTGGGCGTGGCTACGCACGTGGGTAGTACCCTCATCGTTGTCGCCTGTTTTGCCACAGGCATGCTTACCGTTGTGCACCTGGTGCATTACCTGGTGGGGATCACGGTTGTTTGCGGAACGTTCGTGCTGCTGATTCTCACCAACGTCAATCTCCGTTTCAGAGACCCGAGCATGACTGCTGCTCAGGTCATCTTGAGCATGTGGCCGGCTGGCTACGTCATGTTTTACCTTTCCGAGCCCCAGGCACGGGTACCATTCTTGCTGATAGGTGTCGTGGGAGTTCTGTTCGGGATGTTCGCCCTGGATTTCCGCCGCATGCTGCTTGTCTGTGGGGGCGTGCTCGCCTCATACGTCACAGTGGTCGTGGCCCTAGTGCTGTGGGCTCCTGTACGCGTTGATCTGCGTATTGAGGTTGTTTCTACATTTGCGTTCGCTGTGGTTCTGTTACTGATCGCCTACATTGGCAGTTACATGGCGGCCTTGCGGCGAACCGTACGGGATCGGAACACGCGACTGCAGGAAGTGAACATCCATTTGGAGCAGGCCCTGGAAGAACTGCATGATCTCGCCACCCGAGATCACCTGACCCGCTTGCCGAACCGTCGATCTGCTTTAGAGCGTCTGAAAAAAGCAATTATTCATGAGAAGTCGCTGCCCCCTGGGGAGAGCGTGGTTTGCGTTGGCCTGATGGATATTGACCACTTCAAGCGGGTGAATGACGCTTACGGGCATCATGTTGGCGACCAGGTGTTGTGTGCGGTGGCCAATACGTTGCAGGAGGCCATACGGCAAGACGATTTCGTGGGCCGTTACGGCGGTGAGGAATTTCTACTCATCTTCATTGCACCTACGACAGCGGCAGCCCATAAGGCCGCAGAGCGTGTACGACAGGCATTATCCGTGCTCCAGATCGAGGGATTGCCTCCAGAGCACCGCGTTACGGCCTCCCTCGGTCTTACGTTCTATCAGGCTGGCGAAACACTGGAAGCTAACCTTGAGCGCACTGACACAGCACTGTACGAAGCCAAGCACCGAGGGCGGAACTGTACGGTTCTTGACGGATCTTTATAGCTCTTTCTCAGGGGCCGCACCTGCCTAACGACGGTAAGACGCTCCCAGCCGGAAGGATCCGGGAGTGTCAGAGTCAGTTGTGGCAAGTTGTCGGAGAAGGGTGACGCGGTGCTGAGCGATCAGAAGCTGGGGCAACCTGAGACTGGGCACCAGAACCTGCGCTAACGACACTGTCAACCTGATTTCTCGCGGCTTGGACGGCAATTCCCGAAAGTTCTCCGTGAACTTTCCTCAGCGCCGATTGACTCCAATACGGTATCCAGTGATTGGTGTCGGGTCTCTCTGGAAACTTGTGCGGCACGCCTTCAATCCGTCTTTGAGCGATTGATCTGTCATGAACAAGAGCGAGATTTTGCCCTTGCACAGGGTTCTGGACGAATGCTCAGCTCATCCCGTCTTCGGCTGGTATCGGTCGGCCCAGCAAGTAACCCTGGCCCACGGAGCAGCCCAGTGCTTTGAGTGCACCGAGCTGTGCCTCCGTCTCGATGTTCTCGCCCAACATTCCCATTTCCAGCCCATAGGCTAGGGCGACCACGCTGCCCACCAGCGCGCGATCCTTGGATGTCCCGGGCAGGCCAGGCAGCAGGCCATCGAGCATATCCGCAACAGCGCTGGCATCCACTTCGATCCCAATGTCGTTGGAGTGTTCATTCAGCTGCTCTGAGCGGCACAATCTGAGGTATGGAAACGAAAAGGCAGTGAGCTGCCACTCCGGGGGTAATTTAAGGAAGCTGGCACCAGGCGCAAAGTGAAAAGATTTCACAAGCGGACGGGAGAAAAGGACCGCTTTCAGACAGTGGCGGCATTTCCGGTAGCTTCGCCGCCCCCCAAATTGGAGGGCGGCGAAGTGGAAATCTCCTTCCTCTCCCCGAAGTACACATGCCGATTGCGCAAACGGCCCTCTGGGAAATTTCCTGCGAGCAGGAAAGATGTGTTTGAGAAGTCAGAATCTCACTTTGCGTTTTGGAGTAGCTTCTTTAAACCACCCCCTCGTCCACCCGTTCCACCAAGTACAGGTTCAGGTCTGCGTGCTGGGAATGCGGGCGTTCGGGCGGCACTCGTCTGCCATACCCAGCAGCTCGCGGATCAGCTTATCGGGACATCCCCAATGCCCTGACCTCGGTTTTGGTCAGCGTCCTGAGCTGGTCGTTCAGCTGGCTTGGTGGATCGTCCTAATCTGGCGCAGAGTCCCACACGTCTCCAGAGGAACAGGTGGAGCTCCCATCTGTGCTGAGGGCTGGGCCACAGCATCAGCGGCGGCCACTGGGAAGGTGCCGCCTTCCTGGCCTGCTGCTGGACCTGCCGCCAGGCCAGGAAGACGTCCGGGAGGATATGGAAGTGCGCCGCCAGCTTCCGCACGGCTTTCAACGAGAGCGCCGCCTTGCCGCTCAGCAAGCGGCTGGCATTGCCCTGCGTGATGCCCAGCACCCCAGCCAGCTCGGTCTGGGTCATGGCCCGCTCCTGCATCAGAAAGGCCAGCAGGCGGTGCGGCGGCGAGTGCGGCGTGGGGAAGCGATCCTCGTAAGCCCCCAGGCGCTCACGCAACAGCTCGACCAAGCTGCCCAGGGGATGATCGGTCTGTCTCCCCACCTCGTCCCAGACGGCCTCAAAGGTGATCAGAACCTCGTTGTACTGCGGCTCGGTGTGAATGGGAGTGGCCAGGGCACGAACCTCCGGTGGGAGGTTCGCCCAAGCGCTCAGGATGGTGCGGGCATCGGTCATGGTGATCTCCTTTGCTTGGATCAGCTGCTCAGGTCCGTTCGTTATCCATCCAGTGGGCCACTTGCAAGCCTGCCACCCGGCGGTACTCCCGGCCATTGTGCGTCACCAGGGTCAGGCCGCGTCCCAGCGCCATTCCTGCATTGAGTAAGTCATAAGGGCCGATTGGCTGCCCCTGCGCCGCCAGCGCGGCCCGGATGCTGGCGGTTACGCGGGCATCTCCCAGCCCGTACTCCAGCACCGCCACTTTTGGCAGCCACAGCGCCAGAGCGGCCTCCACGGCGGTGCGTTTGGCGGGGGCCTGGGCAGCCCGAACAGGGTCTCCATGAGGGTCACGCTGCTCAGGGCCAGCGTGGACGGGGGACGGGCGGCCAGATGCCCACGCACCTGTCCGATGCCCCGCACCGCGTCACTGATGGTGTCAGTGTCCAGCAGGAACTGAATCAGAACAGTGCCCGGTCTTCCAGCGCTGGCAGATCGCCCTGGAACAGCGTGAAATCGGCAAGTTCCGGCGTGGCCGGGGCTGCGAAAAAAGCCAGAGCCTGCGGGGACCACTAGTCTGCGGTCTCTTCCAGACTGCTCTGTCAGAACATCATCGAGAACCAGACCGTGAGTGGTGGGCACCTCAGGCATCACACAGACCTCACTGCAAGAGGCTAGCCTGCATCCCTCAGGGGAATTTCAAAGTCGAGTGGAGGTGCGCCCCCAGTTGATTGGCGGGCAGGGGCCGGGCGAAGAGATACCCCTGGCCGGCGGTGAGGCCCAACTCAATGAGTTGGGCGCGCTGCGCTTCGGTCTCGATGCCTTCAGCGACCACCGTCAAGCCGAGCGAGTGCCCGATCACCGCGATTGTTCGGACCAGTTCCCGGTTCTGGTCCAGGGTGGCCACGAATGAGCGGTCTATTTTGAGCATCCGTAGGGGAAAGCGGTGCAGGCTGCTCAGGGAGGACTCCCCGATCCCGAAGTCGTCCAACACCAGTTCGACACCCGCACCCTGCAAGATTTGTAGCGTGTCTGCGTCAGTGTCTGCCGGGTGGGTCAGGACCCGTTCAGTAATCTCGATCAAGACCTGCCAGGGGGCGGGCAGGGGCGCCTCGCTGAGCGGCGCTGTGACTGCGGCGACCTGCCCCAGATGGGCCGCTGAGACATTGACGTTGAGCCACAGTGAGCTGTTCAGGGAACAGTCCACCGGCCACTGGGCCAGTTGCTGCATCGCTGTTTGGAGCACCCACTCATCAAACTGTCCAATCAACCCCAGTTCTTCGGCCAGGGGCACGAACGTCTCTGCTGGCAGCAGGCCCCGCTGTGGATGCTGCCAGCGAATCAAGGCCTCGACGCCGAGCAGGTGTCCACCCTGTAAGGCTACGATGGGTTGATAGTGCACCATCAGTTCGTTGCGTTCGAGCGCGTGGCGGAGATAAGCCTCCAGCTCCAACTGGCCCCGGAACTCGTCGCGCATGAACGGCTCAAACAGGCGGGTGCCCGCCGGGCCACCCCGCTTGGCTTGATAGAGCGCCAGATCCACATCCCGCAGGATGTTTTCTGATGAGTGATACTCGGCGGTGACCAGTAAGACTCCAGTCCCGACCTGAATGAACAGTTCTTGACCGCTCACGACGAACGGGACTTCGAGCGCCTCTTCCAGTCGGGCGACGACCCGGGACACCACGGTCTGATCTGCCACACCGTGCAGCAGGACTGCGAACTCGTCGCCGCCCAGCCTCGCCACGTGATCGGTGGGCCGGATGACGCTATGCAGGCGGCGGGCCAGTTCCTGGAGCACCTGATCGCCAGCCGGATGCCCCAAAGTGTCATTGATCCGTTTAAATCGGTCGACGTCACAAAACAGCACCGTAAACGCTTCTCCCTGCGCGTGCAGTTCCTCCAACGCCAGCACCAGGCATTCCTCAAACGCGACCCGGTTGGGGAGAGCGGTGAGGGCGTCATGCCGCGCTTGATGCCGAAACTGGTCCGCCAGCACATGGAGATGTTGAGTGCTCTCGAGCACTCGGTCTTTCAAGGTGGCGTTCAGGGCGTGCAGAGCCTCCTGCGCCTCGAACAGCGGCGTCAGGTTCATGAGCGACAGCAAAAAGGCGGGCTGATCCTGCGGTGAACCCGGCAGGGTCAGGGCCTGCAACTGCACCTCGAGCTGCTCGTCGCTGCGGTGGGTCACGCTGAACCGCTCAGAGATGGCAACCCCAGTGTGTAGCAAAGTTTCCATCAAGCAGCTGAACTCGGCCCGGTGCCCTGGACCAATAAACTGCAAGAAGCGCCGGGCGAGCAGGTGGCTTCTGTCAAAGCCGAGCAACTGTTCTCCCGCTTGATTGACGCCCTGGATGTACGCGTGTTCGTCTAAGGTGAAGTAGGCCGTCGGCGCGTGTTCATAGAGCGTGTGGTAGAGCCGGCGTTCGCGCTCCAACTCCACGGCAGTGAACTGAAGCTCCTCGTTCTGCGCGGCCAATTCGGCATGGTAGACCTGAAGCTCGTAGGTGAGGTCTGCGCCGGGCCACCCATCCCAGAGCGGGAGCGGTGAGGCCAGGCGCACCTGATGCTCGGCTTTCTCGCGGAGGTCCTGCGGATCGAATAATGGCTTTGAATCGGTCATGACACCTCCGGGAAGAGCCGGGTGCTCAAAAGGTGGAGCCTCTGGAACCAGGTGGGCCTGAAATCCCGTTCGCTGGAGAAGAATGTCAGTAATGTTACTGAGCTGTTCAGCGCTGGGGATGTGTATCCGGCCAAGGTTAACCGGGGGAGACGATATTTCGGTAACTCATCGCAAATGGGGCACCCTTACCTGGCACGCGCTTCACGGAGAGCCGTACACTCTTGAGCGGAACCCAAAAACCTGTTGGGACCTATGCGTCGGGTGCGGCCTTGAGGTACTGGTAGACCGTCTCCCCGCTAATGCCGAAGTCCCTGGCAATGCTGGCCTTCGACTCGCCCGTCTCAGAGCGTTGCCGCAGGTCATTCACCTGGATGGCGGTCAGGGTCTTTTTGCGCCCGTTGTACACTCCAGCCTTCTTCGCTGCCTCAATGCCCTCACGCTGACGCTCGCGGATAAGGGCGCGCTCGAACTCCGCAAAGGCACCCACGACGCTTAGCAACAGTCTGGATATGGCGGAATCTTCCCCAGTAAAGGTCAGGCCCTCCTTGAGGAACTCGACGCGCACAACCTTCCCCGTCAACTGATTGATCAGTGCGCGGAGATCGTCCAAGTTGTGGGCCAGTCGGTCCATGCTGTGGACCACCACGGTGTCCCCCTCACGGACGTGACCGAGCAGGGCGGTCAACTGGGGGCGGTTGGCGTTCCTACCGCTGGCCTTGTCGGTGAACGCTTTGTCGAAGCTCAGGCCGTCGAGCTGCCGGGCGGTGTTCTGGTCCTCCGACGAGACGCGGGTGTATCCAAGGCAATGGCCTTTGGTGGTGTCATTCATGGCGACTCCTGTCAGGTTAGGGTCTGAGACCCGCACAGGGCAATGTCAGACAATGGCGAAAACAAACCTGATCTGACGGTTTTCGGCCCTCTGCCTGACGTGGTGTTGGGGTATACCTCGATCTGACATCGGACATGTCGGTAAGCTCAATTCCTACAGCGACTTAGCCAAAATAGTATTAGATTCTCCTGATATACCAGCCGTTGATCATTTAATTAGTTTCGTCGATTTTTATTAGATTATCAAAGCAAGAAAATGAATACGAAACAATCGTTACAATTTACCTAACTACTATGCTAATTTTTTATTCTCCTAAACTAAGTCCACCATATGAATTTAATATCTATGTCGAATTGGCACATTTTTATTACTCTGCAATTTTACGCTCGATAGGAATTGATTTTGGACTTGCATACAACAAATCCTTTAAGATGCTCGCCGAGAGTCCTCAATCTCTCCGATCTAAATTTAATTAGACAGGCGCAACTCCTGGGTAAGAAGTCAGAGAGAAGCATTTTTTAGACTGTTGTCATGCCCTCGATAAGGCCGATGGCCGGTCACTCACCATCCCCCAACACGGGGCGACATGGCCAATTCTGGCTTGCCGAACAGCGCATGCCGTTTGACTCTGAACCGCATGGCACAGCGCTGGATTGGCGCAAAGAGACGAAACACCGTATCTGCTTTCCGGTGATTGATATCAGTGGGTCTCGCTGGCTCCTCCAAATTCTGGCCTGGCAATGACGGTCAAGCTGGATAGGAATTGGAGGTCTACACGAAGTGGGCCAGCAGACTCGCGGTGCCTGGCATGACGGCGGCACAGCAGGAAGAACTTGAAACGGTGTCCCGGAACATCATGGCGCTGGTCACGAACCTCGTCCTGATTCTCGATTCCGAAGGAAAGGTTGCTTACGCCAGTGAGAGCGTCCATCACTACCTCGGCTACGAAGTCATGTCGGTGCTTGGTCAGCCCGTGGTTAATTTCCTTACCCTCGAGGAAGCCGCTCGAGTCAAAAACGATTTTGCCGAATCGTCGGCACCTGAATGGCGTCACTATCAGGTTTGCCATCAGGACGGCTCCTGGAGGGACCTGGAACTCACCTGGGTCAGCCTCCTTGACGATCCGCTTGTGGCCGGAGTTCTGGTGGTGGCGCGAGACATCACGGACGAGATGCAGATCCGCCAGGAACTGGCCGAGCAGAAAAAGTTCTATCAAACGATTCTCGAAGATCTTCCGTACCAGGTGGCCGTGCTCGACCAGCAGGGACGCTACGTCTACGCCAACCCGGCGGCCATCGGGAATCCCGAGGTGCGTCAGGGCATCATCGGACTGACTGACGCCGAATACTGCCGCTGGCGCGGGCATGATCCGCAACTGGCCGCCGATCGTCAGCGCCTCTTCGCGGAGGCCACCCGCAGTCGCCGCTGGGTCAACTGGGAAGAGGCCATACGCGACCCGAACGGGCAGTTCAGGTATCACCAACGGCACTACCTGCCGATTTTCGGAGCCGACGGACAGCTTGACCGGATGATCGGGTACGGACGTGACGACACCAATCGTCAACGTCGGCTGGCGATGAACACCAGGCAGACCCAGGCATTACGTCTCTGCGCTCAGGGAGCACCGCTCCAGGAGGTCCTGGACCAGATTCTGAATGCTCTCGAGGTCTCATTCCCGCAGGCCCAGGCAGCGCTGCACCTCTGTGAAGATGCGACATGCGGCCCCTTCGCACCAGGCATGTCGGCGGATATCCTGGCTGGAGCCGTCCGTATCGGTGCGCTCGAACTTCAGCCGCCAGAAACGGGCGAACTGGCTGAAGCCCAGCCGGTGCTGGACCATCTGGCCGGTCTGGCCAGCATGGTCATTGAGCGCGACCTCCATCTCAAGCAACTTGAGCGGCTGGCCTACGTTGATGGCCTGACAGATCTGATGAACCGGCCTGCCTTCGTCCGTGCGCTGAATCAGACACTGGCCGGCGGGCAGCACCCCACGGTCATTATTCTTGATCTGAAACACTTCAGAAACGTCAACCGGCTGTACGGTCACGCCACGGGGGACGCACTGCTGATCGCCGTGGCGCGCCGACTCGAGCATGACCTCCCCGAGTGCAGCGTCGCTCGGGCCGGCGGTAACGGGTTTGCACTCCTTGTCCCTCGAGGCTCAGGAGAGTCGACCATTACGGCGTTGACCCAAATCATGGGTCCGCCTTTCGCCGTGCGGGGCGAGACGCTTTACGTCAAGTACCATATCGGCGTCGGTCCTGAATCTCAATCGGGAGAGGACGCTGAGTCTGTCGTTCAACAGGCCGAAGACGCCCTGTACCGGTCCAAGCAGCTCGGTCAGACGGTCTCCCGGTACGATGCCGAGGAGTATGCCGTCGAACTGACGGCCCTGACCCTGGAGGCAGAGTTGCGCCAGGCGTTCGCGAACCGCCAGCTTTTCCTGGTGTTCCAGCCGCTGGTTCAAGCCCGCTCCGGGAGGTTGCATGCCGTGGAAGCGCTGCTGCGCTGGACCCATCCCGAACGTGGAGCCATTTCGCCGCAGGTCTTTATTGCACTGGCCGAACAGAGCGACCTGATCCTCGACATTGGCGGCTGGGTGCTGCGAGAAGCTTGCCAGCAGGCCGCCGCATGGCCTGGCGGGCCTGTGCAGGTGAGCGTCAACGTCTCTGCACGGCAGCTCGAATCTCCACGGTTCAGAGATGATGTGCGGAGCGCCCTGATGGTCAGCGGACTGCCCGCCCACATGCTGGAACTCGAGTTGACCGAAAGCATGTTGATGAGTCCAGGCCGGGATG
>NZ_JNIV01000102.1 GCF_000701405.1 Deinococcus marmoris DSM 12784 | reverse complement strand
CTACAATGGATGGTACAACGCGCAGCCAACTCGCGAGAGTGAGCGAATCGCCAAAAGCCATCCCCAGTTCAGATCGGAGTCTGCAACTCGACTCCGTGAAGTTGGAATCGCTAGTAATCGCGGGTCAGCATACCGCGGTGAATACGTTCCCGGGCCTTGTACACACCGCCCGTCACACCACGGGAGTAAATTGCAGCTCAAACCGCCGGGAGCTGAAAGGCAGGCGTCTAGGCTGTGGTTCATGACTGGGGTGAAGTCGTAACAAGGTAACTGTACCGGAAGGTGCGGTTGGATCACCTCCTTTACAAGCTCCTCTCTGCGTGTGTTCCTTCTGCCCTGTGTATAAGCTCTGTGCAGAAGTGTCGTTCATCGGTTCAGGCCACCCCCAACGCAAGTTGGGGGTGGCTTTTTTGTTGTCTGTTTGTCGTCTGGCTCTGCGTTCGCGGCTAGACTGTGTGCATGACCTCTGATCCCCAGACTGCTTTCGTGCAGGCACAGCAAGACGCACAGGCGCTTCCCAAGAAGCCCGGCAACGATCTGATGCTCAGGCTCTATGCGCTGTACAAACAGGGCAGTGGAGGTGACGCCGGAACACAGCGTCCGGGCGGTTTCGATTTCGTGGGAGCGGCCAAGTACGATGCCTGGGACGGCCTGCGGGGAAAGTCGATGGAAGATGCCCAGCGTGAGTACGTGGAACTTGTCCAGTCTCTTCAGGACAGGAGCTGAAGTAAGCTGAGCAGGTGACGGATTCCCCCGTTCCTGAACCTGGCCCCCATGTGGCCGATTCTCCTTCCGTGCAGGCCCTGGCCAAAGCGCGGATGCGGGAGCTGGCCGCTGATTATGCCCGCGCGTTGCCGGGGCTGGACACCCACAGCCTGATGTCGGGCCTGGACGGCGTGACCCTGACATTTATGGCGATGGGGGACCGTGACGGCGCGTATGACCCTGAACACAGGGTGATCCTGATCAACAGCCGGGTGCGCCCGGAGCGGCAACGCTTCACCCTGGCCCACGAGATCGGCCACGCACTGTTGCTGGGCGACGATGATCTCCTGAGCGATCTGCACGACAATTTCGAGGGGGACCGGCTGGAGGAGGTCATCGAGACGCTGTGCAACGTGGCGGCGGCGGCGATCCTGATGCCCGAGGAATTGACTGCTGAACTGCTGACCCGCTTCGGCCCCAGCGGGCGCGCGCTGGCCGAGCTGACCCGCCGCGCCGACGTGAGTGCGTCCAGCGCCCTCTATACCCTGGCGGAACGCACCGACGCCCCGGTGATCTACGCGGTTTGCGCTGTGGCCCGCATTGATGCCGAGCCGGGAGACTCTGACGAGGAGCGCCCGTCTGGCAAGGCCCTGACCGTTCGTGCCAGCAGTTCCGCCGCTGGCGTCAAATACAGCCTGCGCCCCGGCACCCCCATCCCCGACGATCACCCGGTGGCGGTGGCGCTGGACACCGGCATTCCCATCACGCAGGACAGTTATATCCCCTTCCGCTCTGGACGCAAGATGCCCGCTCATGTGGACGTGTTTCCGGAACGAAACCGCGTGCTGGTCAGCTTCGCCCTGCCTGTTAAAGCCAGCAAGGACGAGATCTGAATCGCCCGCATGGCCTGAACTTCGGTTTCCCAGTGCCAGGAGGCGAGAAAGGTGCGGACGGCTGGCGCGTGTCGTGGACAGGCACGGCGGTGATGGGCATCCTGAATGTCACGCCAGACAGTTTCAGCGATGGCGGACGGCACTTTGAACTGGAAGCCGCTCTCGTGTCTGCCCGCCGGATGCGAGACGCGGGTGTGCTGGTGCTGGATATCGGCGGCGAGAGTACCCGCCCCGGTGCGGAGCCTGTGCCCGCCGACATTGAACTGGACCGTATTCTCCCCGTCATCCGGGAACTGGCTACAGAGGGCGTCCTGCTCAGCGTGGATACCCTCAAGCCGGAGGTGGCACAGGCGGGGCTGGGGGCCGGGGCACATCTGGTCAACGATGTGGGTGGGCTGCGCGATCCCGAGATGAGGCGGGTGTGCGCTGAGGTGGGCGCACCGGCAGCCCTGATGCACATGCAGGGCGAGCCGCGCACCATGCAGCAAAACCCCAGCTACGGTGACGTGGTGGCCGAGGTTTTCGCCTTTCTGCGCGGACAGGCGGCGGTGGCGCGGGCGGCGGGTGTGCCGGATGTGCTGCTCGATCCTGGCATCGGCTTCGGCAAGACGCGGGAACATAATCTGGCGCTGCTGCGGGCGCTGTCGCAACTGACGGCTGGGCCGGACGGCGTGCTGGTGGGGACCAGCCGCAAACGCCTGATCGATTATCTGGCCGACGTTCCACGCGCGCAAGACCGCGATCCCGGCACGCTGGCCCTGCACCTGCACGCGGCCCGCGCGGGCGCGGCGCTGGTGCGGGCGCACGCGGCGGCGGCGCATGTTCAGGCGCTCCGGGTGCAGGCAGCGCTAGACTCGCCCGGATGAGGAACCGAGGATGAGCCGCGTGGTGCTGGAGGGGCTGGAATTTCACGCCCGACACGGCGTTTATGACACCGAGGGCGTGCTGGGGGCGCGTTTTGTGGTGGACGCCGAACTGTACTACGACTTCGCCGGACTGCCCGACGAGCTGAGTGCCGCCGTCAATTACGCCGCCGTCTACATCGCCATTCAGGAGGAAGTCACGGGCAAGCGTCACCAGTTGATCGAGGTGCTGGCGGACCGGATCGCCCGGCGCATCCTGAGCGATCAGCCTGGACTGGCCCGCGTGACCGTGCGAGTGCATAAGCCGTTTGCCCCGCTGCCCGGCGTATTCCGCGACGTTTTTGCCGAGCTGACGCTGGAGCAGGAGGACCGTTGATGGCGGAAGGTTGATGGAAAAGCATGACGCCTACATCGCTCTGGGGGCGAATCTGGGCCGTCCGCTGGAAACCCTGCGCTGGGCTGTGGCTGAGGTCAGTTTGCTGGGCGAGGTTTGCGGCGTCTCAAAGTTGTACCGGACGGCCCCCGTCGGCGGCCCGCCGGGTCAGCCGGACTATCTGAATGCGGCATTGTGTTTGCGGACCAGCCTGCCGCCGCTGGATTTGCTGACGGCCCTGCATGACGCCGAGGCCCGCGCCGGACGCGAACGCCGTGAGCGCTGGGAGGCGCGGGTGCTGGACCTCGATCTGATCCTGTACGGCAACCGGATAGAGGAGGGGGCGACGCTGACGCTGCCGCACCCGCGCGCCTGGGAGCGGGCCTTCGTTCTCGCGCCTCTGGCGGACCTGAATGCGGGGCTGGCCCATCCGCAGACGGGCGAGACGGTGGGGCAGGCGCTGGCGCGGACGGACGGGTTGGGATTTGGGGCAGGGGCGACGGACTGGCTCGGGTCTTCATGAATCTGACCGCTGCCTACCGTCTGCGGGGCGCTACGGCGCTATGCTGGAAAGCGATATGAGCGAACTGACCTCCAACAAACGTCATGGCGGCGTGGGCCGCGCGCTGCTGTGGGTGGCCATCGTGCTGACCGTGGCCCTGCTGGGCTTCGTGACCGCCGTGGCCGTCCGCAGCAACCCGATCTACAGTGACCGCGAGGCCAACGGCGTCAGCAAGTACAAGTTCATCGAGGAGTGCCGTGAACTGCTGGAAGACACCGAGAAACTGACCGTGGGCGCGCAGGGTCAGGCCATCCCCCTGAAAGCGCTGGTGGAACAGAGCGCCCCGCTGGCCACGGGCGACGAGCTGCACGCCGAGCTGGAAGCCGAACCCGCCCAGATCATCCGCGCCACCGAGAACATCGAGGGCGGCGGCTGGACCCTGACCGCGCCCGCCACCATTGCCGTCCACAACGGCTCCAGGACCCGCGCGCTGGGGCAATTGCCCATGCAGTGCGTTCACCCCAAGGGCCAGGAAACGCAGGCACAGTTGCAGTTGCCGGGGCAGTAAGAACCGGCAGGCTATTCACCCAGCCCTCTTCGCAATGGAGAGGGCTTTTCCGTGTCATACGGATTCTGTTTTTCACGCGCCAGAAATCGGGACAGCGCAGGCCCCCTCCTCTTCACGCCCGGAGGGATGTTGCTCTCCTGCGCGCATCCGCTTGGGCGACAGGTGCCTTCAACACCCTTTCACCAGAGGCTGTACCGATTGCCCGAGAATTTCGGTTCTACATCACCACATCCAGGCCGCTCAGGCATTCCTCGGCGATGGCGCGGGCCAGGGGATCGCGGGTGCTGCGGGCGTAGCTGACGCCCAGATGCAGATGGGACTGGCCGCCGGGACTGCCCACCAGCGCCAGGGTCTGGTAAAAAGCCAGGTGGGTGTGCGCCAGCAGCACGTCGCGGGTGCGTTCGGGGGGCAGGGTCCGCAGCAGGCCCAGGGCGTCGGCGTAGGCTTCCAGCGCGCGGGGCTGGTCGCCCTCCACGGCCCACTCGCGCCCCAGTTGCAGGGACCGGGCCGCCGTGAGATACGCGTTTCGCATGACACTGAGTCTAGCGTGGGTACGCGGCGGGTGACGTTTGCGCTATCTCTGGAGGACCGATGACCCCTGACTCCCCGCCCGCCGCCTCGTTGACCCTGCCCCTTCGCCTGCCGTATTCGGAACTGTCGCGGCTGGGGACCGCCTGGGCGGCGGAGCAGGTTTTCACGTTGCCGCTGCCGACTGCGCCTACCTTGCGCGTGACGAACATCCAGCTCAGTGCCGCCGTGCCGCGCCTGAGCGCCGCCGTCTCAGTCCAGAGCAGTGGGCTGCTGGGCCTGAAGGCCACCTTCGATCTGTCTGGAACCCCTGTGCTGGACCGGGCCGGGCAGGTACTGACGCTGGAAGACGTGACCCTGAATACCCGCAGGGAGGGTCTGAGCGGAAGGCTGCTGGGCCTGCTGGCCGACGCCCGCGTGACGGCATATCTGACGCGGCTGGCACGCGTGGAACTCGGTCCCCGAATGGCAGAGCTGCGCGCCCAGGCACAGCAGCGCCTCCCGTTGACGCCAGTGGAGGGCATAGAGGTGGCGGGCACGGTCACGCAACTGTCGGTCACGGGTCTGGAGGTCACGCCGGACGCCCTGCTGCTCACGGCGTGCGCGGGCGGCGACCTGCACGTCACCCTCAGGGCCGCTGGGCTGCGGCCCGCAAACACCTCAGCCGGAAGCCTGCGCTAGCCTGGACCCATGAGCGATTCCACCCCTCCGGCCCGTTCCGCCCTTCATCCCAACTGGGCCACGTTGACCGAGGACGCCGCCCAGCCCTGGGACACGCTGGAAAGCCGCCAACTGGTGGACGGTTACCGGGTGGTCCTGGAAGACCGCGTGCGGGTCAAGCCCGGTGTGGAAACGCTGTACCAGTACCGTCCGCGTGGGCCGCGCGCCGTATTCGTGCTGCCAGTCACGGCGGCAGGGGAGGCCGTGCTGATCCGCCAGTACCGCTACCCGCTGCGCGCCACCATCATGGAAGTCGTCGCGGGCGGCGTGGAGCGCGGCGAGGACCTGTTGCCCGCCGCCGCCCGCGAACTGCTCGAAGAGGTGGGCGGCGTGAGCCACGACTGGGTGCCGCTGCCCGGCTTTTACCCGCAGCCCAGCATCAGCGGTGTGGTCTTTTACGCCGCGCTGGCCCTGAACGTGACCCTGGGGGCCACCCACCACGAGGACACCGAGACCATCGAGCGCGTGGTGCTGCCGCTGCCCGAGGCGTACCGCATGCTGGAGGCTGGGGAGATTCAGGACGGCCCCAGCGGCCTGACGCTGTTCCACGCGCGGCGGCATCTGGTGGAGCGCGGGCTGCTGTAGTGGATTTGCCTGACCTCCCATCCCCCTTCACCACCCTGGCCGGGGAACACCGCCACAGCGCCGTGGTGGAGAACAGCGAGTTCCTGGCCTTCGCCGCGCGGGCCGACACACCACCGGACGCGCTGGCGTATCTGGCAACGGTCCGGGCGCGCTACCCCGACGCCACGCACCACTGCTGGGCCTATCAGATTGGAGCCGAATACCGCTTTAACGACGACGGTGAACCGGGCGGCACGGCGGGCGCTCCGATGCTGCGGGCCATTGGAGGTCAGGGCTTGGATCACGTCATGGCCGTGGTGGTGCGCTATTACGGCGGCGTCAAGCTGGGGACGGGCGGTCTGGTGCGCGCTTACGGCGGCACGGCGGCGGAATGTCTGCGGACCGCGCCCCGCCTGGAGGTCCGCCCGCGTCAATCTCTGCGGGTACGGGTGCCGTTCCCGTTCCTCAGCGCCCTGTATCACCTGCTGGACACCTTCGACACGGCGCGCGGCAGCGAGGAATACACCGTATCGGGCGTGGAGATGCCGGTGGGCCTCTTCCCGGAAGACGTGCAGGCGTTCACGGCGGCCCTGGCGGACGCGACGCGCGGTGAGGCGCAGGCGGAATGAACTCTGGCTCTAGCTCTCCTCCCCGGTCACGCGGCGCAGGCGGTCTGTCATGGCAGCCACCGCGCGCAGGGCCAGGGACTTGAGTTCGTTGGGCGGCCCCAGGAAGATGGCCACGCCCAGCGCCAGCCCGCCCAGCAGCAGTTCAGTGGTGAACAGCAGGGGCAGCGACAGGCCCAGGCCGCGCAGGGGCACGATCGCGGCGTAGAACAGGGCTGCCGTGCCCAGGCCGCACAGCAGGCCGACACCGTAGGATTTCAGGATGTCGCGCCCGCCGCCCACGATGGAACGGACCATCAGCTCGAAGGCCATGTTCCGCACGACGATGGCGGCCAGCATGACCAGCGCGATGGCCTCCACACTGCCGCCCAGGCTGTAGACCGTCCAGAAGCTCAGCGCCAGGGCCACCAGATACACGGCCTGGATAGTGGTCTTGATCCTGAGCTGCGCGGTGGCCTCGGCCAGAACCCCGGCCAGATTGCTGGCCACCATGAACGGCACCAGCAGCCCGAAGATTTTGACCAGAATCACGGCCTCCACGAACTGTGATCCCAGCAGCACCGCCACGACTTCGGGGGCGGCCACGAAAATGCCGCCCGCCACACAGGACATGACGATCAGCAGGGCCACCAGGGCCGAATGGTGGGCACGCCTGAGGCGATCGGATTCACTCTGGATCGAGCTGAACGACGGGGCCAGCACCCGCGTCAGGCTAGTGGCGAAGGCCAGGGCCGGAATGCCCACCGTGTTGTAGGCCCGTTTGTAGACGCCCAGTTCTGCCTGGGGATACAGCCGCGCCAGCATCAGGGTATCCAGGCTGGAACTCACGAATTCCAGAAAATTGATGATGGTCACGCGGGTGGCAAAGGCGTACAGCGCGCGGTAGGACTCCGGGCGAAAGGTCAGGCGCAGGCTGTGGCGGGTAAAGGCGTACAGGACGATCATCTGGACCAGGGCCTGTACCAGCGCGCTGATCGCCAGACTGAGTGCGCCGAAGCCCAGGTATGCGGCTCCCAGCCCGAACAGCCCGTGACCGATGACCAGGGAGACCACCTCGCCGATCAGCAGGGGCCGGAAATTGAGCTGGCGGCGCAGCAGGCTGGTCGAGATGACCACCATCGCGGTCAGCATGTAGGCGGCGGCGTAGACCCGGAAGACCATCGGCAGGTCCGGCATGTCGTAATACGCCCCGGCCAGCGGGGCCAGCAGCCACGCCGCCACGGTGGCCAGCAGTCCCAGCCCCACCGAGGAGGTGAATCCGGCTTGAATGTCCTCACCGCTCAGTTCGGGTTTTTGCACCAGCGCCTGACCCACGCCCAGATCGCCGATGAACTGGCCGAAGCGCTGCAACACGAAGGCGATGGCCACCACGCCGAATTCCTCCGGCGTCAGCAGACGCGACAGGATGGCCGCGAAGACCAGCCCCAGCAGCGCGACGATGAACATGGTCAGGTAGCTCCATTTCATCGCATTGACGGTTCTGCTCTTGAGGTTGGTCACGCGTGGGCGTCCGTTGTGGTGTGATCCTGGGCAGGTCCTGCCCTGGACTGGACGCGGCGTTCACTCACCGTTCTGAGCCGGATGGTGTGGGCGGCAGGCTGGATCTGGACAGGGCCGCTCATGACGTTTTCCCGGAGCTGAAGTCAGGGCCAGGGCCGGACTGGGACGGCGGGGAAGGATGGCCAGCCCACCGGGCCTCTTCCAGCACCTGGGCATACAGGTCCGAATACATCTGGGCCTGCCGTCCAAAGGTGTAGTGGGCCATGACCTTGGATAGCGCGGCCCCCGCCAGCGCATGGGGTTCGGGATGATCCAGCAGAGAGGCGATCCCGGCGGCCAGGTCAGCCGCGTCGCCGTGCCGGGCCAGGTAGCCGTTGACGCGGTGGTCCACGATGTCGGCGGGTCCGCTGCCATCAAAGCAGACCACCGGGGTGCCGCAGGCCATCGATTCCATCGCCACCTTGCCGAAGGCTTCCTCCAGCGAGGGCATCACCGTCAGGTCTGCGCCCGCATACAGGGTGGCCAGAGCGTGGTCATCGTCCACGGAACCCAGAAAATGGGTTTTCAGGGGCATGGGCGGCGGGGTCTGACCGTACAGCGGCCCGAAGACCACCAGTTCAAGGGTGTGGGCACCGGGCCGGCGGGCCAGGATCTCGGCGGCGCGGCGCAGCTCTGCAAAGCCCTTGCGGGTATCGCCCAGCGGATTCGTGGCCCCAAACAGGATCAGCCGCTGGTCTGCCGCCACACCCAGGCCCGCCAGCAGGCTGGATGCCGTGCGCGCCGCCCCACGCTCCTGGGGCCGGAAGACCGCCGTATCCAGGGCATTGGGAATGACCACCGTGCGGCGTCCGGCGAACAGTGAACTGCGCCGCGCCTCGTCGGCCAGCCAGTGGCTCAGGGCCACCAGGGTCAGCGGGCGGCGGTTCCAGGCCCGCGATTTGCGGCGGTGCAGCGTGCGCGAGTAGTCGTCCGGGCGCGTGGACCCTAGCGCCGGGCAGTGGCCGCACTCGGCCTCAAAGCGCGTGCAGTCCTGGGCGTAGTGGCAGCCGCCGGTCATGGGCCACAGATCCCGCAGGGTCCAGACCAGCGGCGCACGAATTCTAGCCAGACTCTCGGGACTCAGGAAGCCGTCGTTGATCCAGTGCAGGTTGACCACGTCGGGCCGCAGGGCATTGACCTGACGGTGCAGCGGCAGGTTCAGGGCGGCGGGTGAGAAATACTCCGGCGGGCTGAGCCGCTCGCGCACCAGACGCTCGGCCCGCCGCGCCACCTTCGAGGCCAGTGCCGGACGGGCCTGCGTCACCCTGGGGTCGTCCGTGACCTTGCTCTGCACCAGCATGGCCGAATCCAGGTGTGCGTCCAGCGCGCGGTGCAGCCAGAATGCGCCGCGCGCCGCACCGCCGCCACCGTCACTGGTACTCAGGTGCAGAACCTTCACTGGATGGTGGACCGGTGGGCGTGGGCAGGTTGAAAAGGAGAGCAGGGGGGAGGGACCATCATCTGCGGGCCAGCATAGGCGCGTGCGCGTTACCCGAAAGTAAACTCCGGGCAAGTCCAGCTTGGGACGGGGGTTCTGGACGGCACAGGTCTCCAGTCGGGCCGCGTGGAAACGCCGCCCCATCAGTCTGCTCTGTCATGGGATAGGGAGTCGGGGCAGGGCAGAGGTCAGGCGGGCCGCAGGCGGGGGCCAGTGGGAAGAGAGGGAGCGCCGCCGTGTTCCGGGAGGGGCGAACTGGTCGCGGGCGCAAAGGGGTCCGCCGCCCTGTTCGTAAGACAGGCTTCTCTGGCCCTGAGCTGATCGGCGGCTGATGGTTGGCTGATCCGGGCTGCCGCATTCCGGGCCGTGTGGTGCGGGCGTATCAGGTAAAATACGCGTGCAGCGTGCAACGAAACGTTTACGCCCCGGACCGCATTCTGGCTTTCGGATGGGCCACGTCAACGTTGTCCAGCAGATGTCCATGACACGCGCCATTAAAGAGTCGTTCTGAGACGCCCGGTCTGCCGCGCATAGGGCAGGGTGGGTGGACAGAACAACGAGAAAGAACTGAAGTGCAGGCAAGGCAGGGAACGGACGAAAGCAAAAGGGGAAATCATGAGTAAAGCAATAAAGAACAAAAGGCCGTACAGGTGGGCCAGAGGAATGGCGGTGGTGCTGCTGGGAACAGGACTGCTCATCGGCTGCACGCCATCCGATCAACCCAAGCCGCCCAAGCCGCCGGTCATTACCGTGCCAGAGACCGATACCACGCCTCCGCTGGCTCCTCAGGGTTTAAGTGCCACGGCCAGTATCGGGGGCATCGACCTGAAGTGGACGGCCAACACCGAGGCTGATCTCGCGGGATACCGCGTATCGCGTTCGGCCAGTGCCAGCGGAGCGTTTACCGTGTTGACCTCCACGCTGCTGACGGCCCCGTCCTACACGGACACCGCCGCGCCACAGGGAGTTGCCTCGTTTTATCAGGTGGTGGCGGTAGACAAGAGCGGGAACGCCTCGGCCCCCAGCAAGGTCAGCGCCGTCCGCCCCAGTCCGGTACTGGGCCGGGCCACGCTGAAGAGTCTGGACGCTGGCCCCTTCGCGGACCGGCTGGTCTTCAGCCGTATCGGATCGCTGGCCAGCCCGCCCAGCAACGGCGTGCATGACCGCGCCACCCTGCGGATTACCAACACCGGCAGCGGCGCATTGCAGGTCACCGGGCTGCCCATCACGGACACCTGGGAACTTGACCCCAAGCTGACCCTGCCCCTGAATATCGCCCCAGGCGCATTCCAGGACGTGAAACTGCGCTTTACCGCGCAGGCTGTGAAGGTTCACGCAGGAACCCTGACCGTGGAATCCAACGACGTCGCAGCGCCCAGGCAGGTCATTCAGCTCGCGGGGGTGTGGCAAAACCAGTCCGAGGGCATCGAGGAACCCACCCTGGAAGAGATCGTGGAGGGCGGCTTCGGTTTCAAAACGAAATTTGCGCCGGGCAGCGATGTCAACCAGAAAGGCCGGGTGACCCCCCAGGGTGACGAGGTGATCGCGCCGTACTGGCAGCGTGCCGACGCTGGCAAGCCCGTGACGGTCCAGCAACTGGCCGCCTACCACACCCAGGGCGACGTGGCGAGGCTGCGCTGGTTTACCAAGGGCAGCGGCGATAGCAACGATGTGCTGGCCCAGGCAGGCATTGACGGACAGACGGTGTTGCCCCGCAAGGAGGGCACCAACGAACCTGCCGTGACCACTTTTTCCCCCGCCAGTACCTTCGGCTTCAAGGTGGACACCGAGAGCAGTGATCCCACGCTGAACGACCAGAACGCGGACCGTGGTAGCGGGTGTGCGGACCCCTGCGGCCAGCATGTGCGCTTCTTCCAGGCCAGGGACCGGGGCGGCCAGATCATGCCCGACACCTACCTGCTGATCATGGACTACTCGGGCATCAACTACGACTACAACGACAACGTTTACCTGATTGGTAACCTGAAGCCCGCTTCCATCCTGATCGATGTGGGTCTGGGAGCCGGTGAGAAATCCGCCGATCCGCAGGGCAATGTGTGGTTCTCGGACCGGTACCGCAACAACTACGCGCTGTTCACCCCCAACACGGCCAAGAACGAGCCGGACGGCGGCCCCAATGCTGGTCTCGATATCCTCAAGACCAACTATGACGCGCTGTACCGCACCTACCGGGGCAACGTGGGGAACCTCACCCCGCGCGCCATCAGCTTTAATATTCCGCTGGAAAACGGTCCGCAGACCCTCCGGCTACACTTCGCTGATCTGGCCCACGCCACTGCTGGCAAACGGGTCTTCGACGTGGTCGCCGAGGGTCAGAACGTCCTGCCCAATCTGGACATCGTCAAGGATGCGGGGGGCGGCAACACCGCACTGATCAAGACGGTGAACGTGCAGGTCACGGGCGGTGTGCTGAACCTGACCCTGAGCGCCTCGGTGGATTATCCTTCCATCGCGGGCATCGAGATCGTGCGCTGAGGACACTGTGGCAGGGGCGGGGCCAAGTTTAGAGAGGGTCAGTCAGAACTGCCGGCTTGGCCCGATCTGGAGGCGCGCGGCGGGATGGGCAGGACCGGGCGAAAGAGCTTTGAGAGGACAGGCGGCCATACTGCTGGGTATGGGCACCGGGATGGTTCGCCTACCGCGCACAGCCCTGACGATTCTTCCAACACTGTTCTCTACCCGCAGCACGAGTTCTGCGTTCCCTGATCCTCACACCCCTCCTGATCGCTACAGGTTCCGATTGCAACACGCCCTGATTCTCACACGCCCCGCTTCTCAAAAGGAAAACGCATGATGCAGAGCCATCCACCCCGCCCCGATTTCACCCGCCGCGATCTCGAGCTTCCGCAGGTGGTCCGTCTGCTGCGCCGCGCCGCCTTGCCCATTCTGGGCGTCACGGTGCTGGCGGGGGTGGGCGCTTATCTGCTGTCTGGCCTGCAACCCAAAGTCTACGAGGCCACCAGCAGCATGTTCACCGAGCAGAGCGGCGCTGCCAACGCGCTGAACGACAGCCTGCTGCGGCCCTCGCCCCTGCCGCGCGGCGGGCTGGAACAGGCCCTGCACAGCCCGGCGGTGGTCAAGCTGGTGGTCAACCGCCTGCGGGCCGCCGAGATCGCGCCCGCGACGGTGACCGCTGTGCGGGAGGACCTCGAGGCCGAGCTGAGTGCGGGCATCTTCAAAAAATTGCAGGTGGCCCCGGACCCGAACAGCCCCACCAACTCCAACAGCGGCGTCGTCTACATCCTGAGCGCCCGCGCCAGCACCCCAGAACTGGCCCGCGTGCTGGCCAATTCCAGCGTCGCCGCGCTGCAACTGTGGGACATCCAGCGCGCCCAGCGCCGCTCTGAGCAGGCCCGCGCCGCCCTGAAGCTGCAACTCGACGTGCTGGACCGCACCGCGCAGACGGGCGGCCTCAGCACCGACGACGTCAACAGGCAGGCCCGCGCGTCCATCGTGCGTGATCTGGCCGTGATCACGTCCTCGCGGCAGAGCGTGGCGGGTACCCTGGACGTGATCGCCGAGGCGGTCAATCCTGCCCGGCCCGTCACTCCCCGGCCCCTGCGCTCGGCAGCGCTGGCCGCCCTGCTGACGCTGCTGTTTGCGGGCGGCGGCGCGGTGCTGCTGGGCAGCCGCCGCCAGCCCACCGCAGCCGAGGCGGCGGCGGACTGGGACAGCGCGCCAGAAGGTGCCCCAGCCCTGTACCGCCACGAGGCCAGCGAGAGCCGCAACGTAACCTCTACTGTGCCGCAACGCTAGCGTCAGCGCCGTATTTCAGGAAGTCGCCGAGGGGACCAGTGCTTTCGGCGGCTCTTTTTGTGATGATGCCAGCCTTGATGGAGATGCCAGCTTCAGTGCGACTGCTAGACCCGGTAAAACTGCTGATGGTCAATCTGCTGTCTAGATGAGATGGGTCCAGGTCACAGGTTCCTGAAGCCACTGCGCGTGGCCGCCCCTTCATGAGCCGATCAGGGCAGGAAAGCGCAAGTCCTGAGAGTGTAGATTTCAGGGTGGAGCAAGGCTGCCAGGCGCTGCTTTTCTCTGGCGGGCCGCTGGAGGGATCGGGCCTCTGACACGGGTGCTGGTATCGCCGGAGCCACCGGGGCAATTTACTTCTCGTTAGCGCCCAATCGATTAAGTTCACCATGTGGGAACCGGTCATGTGAATCTGGCCGTATCCTCTGGGCCGAGGTCCGCACCACGGGCAATTTCCGCCCCCAGAATCTGAGAACTGACCTCTGGGAAAGCGTGCCTGACCCGTTTCGGTAGCTCCACTTTCGATAGATGAAGACCGCTCCTGTGTCTCCACAAGTGTTTGATCCGCCGCCGCCACCATCTCTTTCCCCCTGCCCTCTGAGGAGAACCTGAACATGCCACACACCCCCAACCTGCACACTCCATTAAAGGTCGCCGTCGTGGGCACGGGCTATGTCGGCCTGGGCACCGCCGCCCTGCTCGCCTATTTCGGTCATCAGGTGATGGGTCTGGACATCGATCAGGGCAAGGTGGACATGCTGGTGCGCGGCGAACTGCCGATCTACGAGCCGGGGCTGGGCGAACTGATGGCCGAGTGCGGGGACCGCTTGCAGTGGACCACCGACTACTCGGCGGCCATTCCGGGTGCCGACGTGATCTTTATCTGCGTGGGCACGCCGCCGCTGCCGGGCGGACAGCCGGACCTGCGCTATCTGGCAGCGGCGGCGCAGGATGTGGCGCGGCACCTGAACGGCAAGATGCAGGTGGTAGTCAACAAGAGTACGGTGCCGGTGGGCACAGGGGACTGGGTGGCGCGGATCATCGAGGAGAACGCCCCGGATTACAAGCAGCACCAGTACAACGTGGTCAGCAACCCTGAATTCCTGCGGGAAGGCACGGCGCTGTTCGACAGCCTGTACCCGGACCGTCTGGTGCTGGGTGGCAACGACGGGACCGGCGTGGCGCGGTTGCTGGAGCTGTACGCCCCACTGATCGAGCAGAATTTTCAGGCCCCGGCGCATGTGCCCCGGCCCGTGGGCTACACCCGCCCGGAAGTGGTGGCCACCAGCCTGAGCAGCGCCGAGATGATCAAGTACGCCGCCAACGCCTTTCTGGCCCTCAAGATCAGCTTCGCCAACGAGATTGCCGGGCTGTGCGAGCGGGTGGACGCCGATATCGAGGAAGTGGCGCGCGGCATCGGCAGCGACGCGCGCATCGGGCGGCAGTTCCTGTCGGCTGGGGCGGGCTGGGGCGGCTCGTGCTTTGGTAAAGACACTTCCGCGCTGATCAGCACCGGCGAGGAATACGGCTACGACATGCCCATTCTGCGCGCCGCCGTGGCGGTCAACCAGCGCCAGCGGCAACTGGTGATCGCCAAGCTGCAAAAGCA
>NZ_JNIV01000101.1 GCF_000701405.1 Deinococcus marmoris DSM 12784 | reverse complement strand
GGCGTTCACGAAGGTCAGGCGTTGATTCGCGTCAAGGCTGAACATGATGTCCTCAACCCGGTCAAACGGGTGCACGGTGGCGTGCGGGACACGGGGAGACATACGGCAGGCTAGTCCCTGGGCACTGACAGAAGGTTCACGGCGCCCGAACATTTGGGAAAAGACGGGTCTGCCTTCAGGCTGGGGCATTGAGGTCACCCTTTCACAGAGGGTTCGGGCCTTTGGACTGAGGAACTGCCGGTGTCGAGGGCTGCAAAAAGCGCGTCTCCAGCATGTGTTGACCGCCCTGGCGATCAGTGTTGTTCGCCTCTGTGACTGACTGGACGGTGATCGCCCTAAAGGAACGAGGCTTTCGCGCTTTGCCAAATTGCTTGCGACCTGGATTCGCCAGCTGTTTCCGCACGACTGCACAGCCGGCCACCGCACACCCAGAGCAAAACGGCTAGGGTGAAGCATGACTTCGCCGGCTGACGCCTCCTTCGATCCTCTTGAGGCCTCTCCTTCTCCATCTCTGGCCGAACATCTTCAGGACGTCACGGAGGCACTTGCAGCGGCAAGAACCCAGGCCGAGGTGCTGGACGTGGTGCTCGCCCCCGCCTTGCAAGCCCTGGGTGCGGTCGCCGGCGCGGTGCTGCTGGTGGACGAGGCGGCCGGGCGCCACCTGCGGATGGCGGCGCACCAGGGCTACGTTCCGGGCGTCAAGACGCTCTGGCAGGACGGGTTGGTCGAGGACCACGGACCGGCCGCAGACGTGCTGCGAACCCGCGAGGCGCTCTACTTCGAGCACGCCGGCGAACTCAAGGTCGTCTACCCAGACCTCGAAGCCCGGACTGGCGCGGGCGCGGCAGTCGCCACCGCCGTCCTGCCGATGTTCCTCGATGGGCGACCCCTCGGGAGCCTGGTGCTGGACTTCCGGGAACCGCACACCTTCACGCCCCAGGAGCGCCGGTTCCTGCGGACCCTGGCTTCCCAGGGCGCCGTCGCCCTGGGCCGGGCCGACAGTCTTCACCTGCTGGAGCGGCATCTGGAAGAACGCACCCGCACGATCCTCGAAGACGCTCAGACGCAGGAAACCTTCATGGCCTTCACCACAGCGGTCGGCAGCGAAACGGACCTCTTCACGCTGATCCGGCAGGCCATCACGGTCCTCCAGGGCCGCTTTCCAGGGATCACCGCCGCGTACTACGAGGAGGAAGATGGCCTGTGGAAAGCGCGGGTCTGGAGTGACGACATGCGCCCTGATCTGGCCGCCATGATCGCCGACGGACTCCCGGCGCAAACGCCGATGTTCGCGCAGGCTCTCCAGACCCGGCAACCGGTGTTCACCGACGTCTGGGAGGCAGCGCGGGAGGGCGTGGCGCTGAGCGAGGAGTACGGGGCCGCCGCCAACTATCCGCTCCTGGTCAACGGTGAACTGCACTGGATGCTGTCCGTCGGTCTCCGGGACACCCAGCGTTGGAGCGAGGCCGACCGGGGGCTGGTGCGGGCAGTCGGACGGGGCCTGAATCTGGCGCTGGAACGTACCGAGACCGCCCGGCAACTGATGCTCCAGAACGCCGAACTCCTGGCCCGGACCCGGGCCCTCGAGACATTCGCGGAGTTGACGCGGGACCTGGCGCTCACCACCGATCCCCTCCTGCTGATCCGGCGCGCCCAGGAGGTGGTGATGTCGATGCTCAGCGACGGGGCTGCCCTGTACTACGAGCCTGAAGGCGAGCGCTGGCACAACCGGGTTCAGCACGGCACGCTGCACTCACCTGAGTTGCAGGCCGCCATCGACGCCGGCCTGCCCTACGCCGAGACCACCAACCTGCTGATCCCCTGGACCAGCGGGCAACCGTATTTCCAGGATGTGTACGCCCAGGATACCGATCAACTCGCCCCGGTCGTGGGGCACATCGGAGCGACCGCCACGCTGCCCATGCGGGTGGGGAACACACCGCTCGGGGTGATGGCGTTCGCCCTGTTCCAGCAGCGGGCCTGGTCGAGCGTGGACCGGGTGCTGCTGGAAACGGCTGTGCAAAGCCTTGAACTGGCGTTGGAGCGTGCGGCGCAGACCCGGCAGCTCGATGAGGAACGGGCCGCGCTGGAGGCCTTTACCCGGTTCACCGAGGAGGTGCGCAGCGAGACCGATGTTCAGTCCCTGGTACAGCGGGCCATTACCCTGCTTGCGGACACCTGTGGTGTCGACGCCGTCTACCTCGAACGCGAGGCCGACCTCGACCTGTTCCAGGCCGTGGCCTGGAACGCCCGGTTCGATCCAGCACTGCTCTCCCGCTTGCAGGCAGGCTTCCCCCTCAGACAGTCGAACCTCGCGCTGATCCTCCGGGAACATACCGCCGCGTTCATCGACCACTGGGACGCCACAGCCCAGTGGATCGAGGAGTCGGCGCACCTGCAAGCGGTCGCTGGATATCCCCTCGTTCAGCGTGACGAGATGCAGAGCGTGATGATCATCGGGTCACGGACACGGGCCACCTGGACGGAGCGCGACAGGGGGATCTTCCGGGCGGTGGGCCGCAGTCTGGACCTGGCGCTCGACCGGGCCCGGCAGACCCGGACGGTGACCGCCCAGCGAGACGCGCTCGATGCCCGCACCCAGGAACTCTCGGTCGCCAACGAAGACCTCGAGGCCTTCTCATATTCGATTTCGCACGACCTGCGCACCCCGGTGCGGCACATGATCGGCTTCCTGCGGCTGGCCCGGAGTTCACTGGACGGCAAGCTCGACGAGCGCAGTGCCCGCTACATGGACGTGGTGGAGCAGGCCGGAACACAGATGAACGCCCTGATCGACGCCCTGCTCGACCTGTCACGGGCGTCGCAGCAACCCCTGCGGCTGACGAAGGTCGACCTCAACGCCATCATGGCGCAGCTCCAGGAGCGCCTGTTGCCAGACCTGCTGACCCGGGAGATCCGCTGGGAGATGGCGTCCATGCCGCCGGTGTGGGGGGACCGGGAGGCCCTGACCCAGGTGATGACCCAGCTGACCGAGAACGCCCTGAAGTTCACCCGCACCCGTGATCCCGCCGTCATCAAGGTGTGGGCGGAGGATCAGGGAAATGCATGGGGGGTGTTCGTGCAGGACAACGGCCTGGGATTTGATCCGCGCTACCAGGACCGGCTGTTCAACATGTTCCAGCGGCTGCACAGTGTCCAGGAAGCAACCGGGACGGGGGTGGGGCTGGCGAGCGTCCGGCGCCTGATCCTGAAGCACGGCGGTCAGGTGTTCGCCGAAGGCCACGTGGGCGAAGGCGCGACCTTCGGGTTCAGCCTGCCGAAACGGGGAACTGGACTTGTACCGATTTTGCGTAGTTTAGATTAAGCGATGTGTCGCTGGTGGGCGAGAAGCTGAGCTTCAAAGTTGACTGCACTGACGACGCCCCTGTTTCCGCCCTTCCCCTGGAGCTTTTTATGCCCGACGAACATGCCCAACTGGAAACGCTACCCGCCAGCCTGGACACTCTGTCAGGCGATCTGGCCAGTCCCCGGACGCCGCCCATTGCCGTGGTGGCCATCGGGGGGTCGGCGGGCGCACTCAACGCCTATGAACGCTTCTTTCTGGGGGTACCACCGATCACGGGCCTGGCCTTCGTGGTGGTGCCGCACCTCGATCCCCACCACCGGGGGTTGATGCCGGACATTCTCAGGCGCTGTACCAGCCTGCCCGTCGTCCAGATCGAGGACGGCATGGCCCTCCAGGCCGACCAGGTGCATGTCATTCCCCCTGGCCACAGCCTGTCCGTCCAGGACGGCGTTCTGCGCCTGGAAGACCCGGCGGCCGCCAGGGGAAAGGTGATCGACACGTTCTTTGAAGCGCTGGCCGCCGATCAGGGCGAGCGCACGGTGGGGATCGTGCTGTCGGGCATGGGCAGCGACGGGACGCGGGGCATCCAGGCCATCAAGCAGCGGGGCGGCCGGGTGCTGGTGCAGGATCCGGACACGGCTGAATACGCCTCCATGCCCAGCAGCGCCGCCGCCACCCATCTCGCCGATGGCGTGCTGCCCGCCGACGACCTCGCGGCGCGGCTGCTGAGCCTGACCGGTCTGACCCAGACGGTCGACTCTGTGGCCCTGATCACGGACGGCGACCCGGAAGGCTCGCCCCTGCACAAGATCCTGCGCCTGGTCCAGGGCCGCACGGGCCACGATTTCAGCCGCTACAAGCGCGCCACCCTGATTCGCCGGATCGAGCGCCGGATGCTGGACTGGCGCGTGCAGGACGTGTCCCAGTACCTCAAGCTGCTCGAAGAGGTGCCCAACGAGACCGAGGCACTGTTTCAGGACTTCACCATCAATGTCACCAGTTTCTTCCGCGATGCGCAGGCCTACGAGGCCCTGAAAGAGCATCTGCGCGCCTACCTCCAGGCCAACACCCAGCAGCAGGACACCCTGCGGGTCTGGGTGGCCGCCTGCTCGACGGGCGAGGAAGCCTACTCGGTGGCCATCGTGCTGCATGAACTGCTCGGGGAGATCAGCGCGGATCACGCGGTCAAGATGCAGATCTTCGCCACCGACATCGACCAGGTGGCCATCGACCGGGCGCGCCAGGGGCTGTACTCCAAAGACATCGCTTACCTCATCTCGCCCGAACGCCTCAGCCGGTATTTCTTCGTCAAGGGCGACCGCTATCAGGTGCGGGCCGATATCCGCGAGAGCGTGGTTTTTGCCCCCCATTCCACTTTCGGCGATCCGCCCTTCACGCGCCTGGATCTGCTGTGCTGCCGCAACATGCTGATCTACGTGAACACTGAGCTGCAAGGCCAGATCCTGGCGCTGTTCCGCTACGCACTGCGGCCCCGGGGCCTGCTGTTCCTGGGGGCCAGCGAGACGGTCGGCGCCCAGCGGGATCACTTCCAGACGCTTGACCAGCGCTGGAAGATCTATCAGCGCGAGGAGGGGGTGGCCGAGCTGCCGCCGATGCGTCACACGCCCGTAGCCGCTGGGCCGGGTCAGGCGGCCGGAGGCCGGTCAGGGCGGCCCTCCAGGCCAGAGAGCAGCCGCAGCGTGGAACTGGCCCAGCAGGCCCAGAAGGCGCTGCTGGCCGACTATGCGCCGCCGGCGGTGGTGGTCAACGGGCAGGGTGAGGTGCGCTTCGTCCATGGCCGCACTGCCCGCTACCTGGAACTGTCACCCGGACGGGGTCTGAACAACGTGTTCGAGATGGCCCGGGGGGAGCTGCGCTACGAGGTGCCCACCGCCGTGCGTCAGGCCCTGAGTACAGGCCGCAAGGTGGTGCGCAGCGGCCTGCAGGTGGACGTCGAGGGCTCCTCCCAGACGCTGGATCTGATCGTGACCCCACTGCCTGGGCCAGAGTCTGGACTGGTCATGATCGCCTTTCAGGAGCGGCTGGATATCCCTGAAACTGCTGGTCTGGCCTCTCCCGAAAAGACCGACCAAGTGGTGGCGCTGGAGCAGGAACTGCACCACAGCCGGGAAATCCTGCAAGCCACGGGTGAGGAGATGGCGATCACCCTGGAGGAAGTGCGGAGCACCAACGAGGAGCTTCAAAGCACCAACGAGGAACTCCAGAGCAGCAACGAGGAACTGATGACCTCGAAAGAAGAACTCCAGTCGCTCAACGAGGAGTTGAGCACCATCAACGCCGAGCATCAGGTGGTGATCCGCAACCTGGCCCAGGCCAACGACGACACCAATAACCTGCTGGAGGGGGCAGGAACGGCCACCGTCTTTCTGGACAACGACCTGAAAATCCGGCGCTTCACGCCGTTCATCAGCGCCATCATCCCGTTGACGCCGGCGGATCTGGGGCGGCCGATTACCGATTTTTACGTCAACCTGCGCTACGGCCACCTGCTCCAGGACATCGCCCGCGTTCTCAAGACGCTGGAACCCTTCGAGGTGCAGGTTCAGACGCTCGGTGCCCATCCCAGGGAGAATGCCGAGCAGACCGGGCGGGACCAGTGGTATCTGATGCGCGTGAGTGCTTACCGGACGGCCGACAATTACATCGGTGGGGTGGTCGTGGCCTTCACCAACATCGACCTGATCAAAGCTCATGAGCCGTCGCCGGGTGAGCAGGTCAGCTGAGCTGCGGGCCGCTGGGGCCAGCCTGCCCGGAGAGGGGCTGAGGACCCCGATCACTGTGCCCCGCTCTGGAGGGCACCGAAACCCCGTGTGCCTTGCCACCCTCACAGTCTGAAATCTTCATCAGACCTATACTTAGTCATCCAGGTTCAGCCAAGCTCACATTTGACCTGTGTTGGATTCGTCGCAGTGGATCGTCGTCCCCCTCAACTGGCCCTGCCTGACTGGCACTGCCTGCTAATCGACCGGTTCAGGAGCCACCATGACGACGTTCAATGACCTTCAGCAGCGCTATAAGCAGCAGGAACACGAACTCCACGTTCACCAGGTGGAGCTCGAACAGCAGAACGAGGAGCTGCGCCAGATCAACCTGGAGCTGGAGCAGGCCCGCAACCGCTACGCCGACCTGTTCGAGTTCGCGCCCGTGGGCTACGTGGTGTGTGACCAGGGCGGCCTGATCCAGGAGATCAACCAGACCGGGTGTCTGCATCTGGGAGCCGACTGTGGAGCCCTGGTGGGGCGGCCGTTCGCGCTCTTTGTCGGGAACGGCCAGCGCGCCGCCTTCTCAGAACTGTTGCACGCCGCTCTTCTGCCCGGAGGTGACACCGAACGCTCCCGGATGGAAGTGAGGATGCTTGACCTCGGTGGCCGCCACTGGGACGCGCTCCTGGAGTGTACGGGACTGGCTGGTTCCGGCTCCGCTGGGCAGCCAGCTTCCCTGGCCCGCCTGACGCTGACCGACATCACGCAACTGAAGACCGCGCAACGCGAGACCGAGCGGCGCACCCGGCAGGCCCAGCAGCTCAGCGAGGAACTGCAGACCTTCCTGCAGTCCATGACACACGACCTGAGCGCTCCCATGCGGCAAGTCGGCGATTTTGCCAGGCTGCTGGGCCAGACCCTCCAGACGCCCGATGAGAGAAGCGCCCGGCTCCTGGAGAATCTGCTGCGGGCGGCCTCGCACATGAACGCGTTGATGGGGTCGCTGACCCGCTTTTTCCAGAGCGGTCAACCGCTCGGCCGTCATCAGGCCGTGGATCTGAACCGGCTGGTCGATCAGTTTGTACTCGATCTGGGGCCAGAGCGGCACAGCCGGCAGTTGCAGATCACCCATGACCCGCTGCCGACCCTTCAGGCCGACCCGCTGAGCCTGCAGATGGTCTTTGGCAACCTGCTCTCGAACGCGGTCAAATTCACCCGCCCCTGCTCCGAGGCCCGGATTCATGTGGGCGTGCAGGAGCAGGAGGATGGGTTCCTGTTCAGCGTCCGCGACGATGGCGTGGGTTTTGACCCCGGGCAGAGCGGGCGGCTCTTTGGCCTGTTTCAGCGGCTGCACAGCGACCGGGACTTCGAGGGTCAGGGGCTGGGGCTGGCGCTGGCCCGGCGGATCGTCGAGCGCTCTGGGGGCCGGATCTGGGCCGAGAGTGTGCTGGGCCAGGGCTCGGTCTTCTGGATTCAGTTGCCCCGCGATCTGGGGGCCGAGCTGGGCGATCCCGAAGTCAGCTGGTAAGTGCTGGAGCCGCCCGCATTTGCGCCCAGCAGCCCCGCGCTGTCCTGGGCCTGTGCTGTCCTGGGTACGGCTTCAGGAAGACTGTACGGGAACTGCCACGGCCAGGCGCATACTGTCGCCATGCTTCCTTTCCGACTGGTGGTTATCGGCGCCTCTGCGGGTGGCTTGACGCCAATGATAGAGCTGGCGGCGGGGCTGCCCGCCGACTTCCCGGCGGCCATCTGCATCGTGATGCACATCCCGGCCTACGCGCCCAGCGCCCTCGCAGAAATTCTGGGCCGGGCCGGGCCACTGCCGGCGTCGCAGCCCGCCAGCGGCGACCCCGTCCTGCCGGGCCAGATCTACTGCGCGTCCCCGGATCACCATTTGCTCATCGAGGACGGCCAGTTCCGCGTGACCAAGGGCCCCAAGGAAAACCGCGTCCGGCCCGCTGTCGACACCCTGTTTCGCTCGGCGGCGTACAGCGAGGGGGCCAACGTGATCGGCGTGGTCCTGTCCGGCCTGCTGGACGACGGCACCTCGGGTCTCTGGACGATCAAGCACTTCGGCGGCGTGGCCGTGGTGCAGGATGTGCAGGACGCTGAGTATGACTCAATGCCTCAGAGTGCCCTCAATCAGGTGGAGGTCGACCACAGCGTGCGGGCCGCCGACCTGGCGGCGCTGCTGGCGCGGCTGTGCGCTGAGCCTGTAGAAACGCTCCCGGAGGTGAATGTGCCTGAAGATGACCGCCGGCGGGTGGGCATCGAGGTCAGCATCGCCAGCAGCGCCCACGCCTTCCGCAAAGGCGTAATGGCTTTCGGCAAGGTCACGCCGCAGACCTGCCCGGACTGCGGCGGCGTGCTGGTGGAGATCAAAGAGGGGGGCTTCACGCGCTACCGCTGCCACACCGGGCACGCCTATACCGGCGACACCCTGCTGGCGAGCGTCACGGAGGCCATCGAGGACAAGTTGTGGCAGACGATGCGGGCGCTGGAGGAAGCCAGCATGCTTCTGGAACACACCGGCAAGGACTTCGCGGCGGCTGGGAATGCCCGACTGGCCGAGGAATACACCCGCAAAGCCAGGGAAATGGAGGCCCGCACGAAGCTGATCTTCCAGGACATCGTGGAAAACAAAAGCCTCAGCGTTCAGAAGCTTGAACACAACGTCAGCAGGGCGGGGTGAAGCGGTGCACAGCACCGTTCCACACTTGAAGGGTTGTCCCAGGTGGCACAGCCATTCATTCCTGCCCCTCACTCCAGTCGGTGATTCGTTCGCAAGTACGCCTCAACCTCTTCAGGGGGCAGCGCGGCCGCGAACAGCCAGCCCTGTGCAACCTTAAGCCCGAGTTCCAGCAGGGCCCGCTGGTGTTCCTGCGTTTCGACGCCCTCGGCCACCACTGTCAGCCCCAGCGCCTCGCCCATCAGCACGATGGCCCGGATCAGGCTGGCGTTTTCATCGAGCGCCGCGACAAAGGAACGGTCAATCTTGAGCATCCTGACCGGAAAGCGGTGCAGGGCGCTGAGCGATGAAAACCCCATGCCAAAGTCGTCCAGCACCAGTTCCACCTGGGCCAGTCGCAGGGCCTCCAGGGTCCCGGGATCGCCCTCCTCGCGGGAAGTCAGCACCCGTTCGGTGATCTCGACCAGCACCCGCCACGGGGCAGGAGTGGCGTGCATCAGGAGCTGATCCGTGACCTGGCGGATCTGCTCCAGATTCTGGGCCGCCACGTTGACATTCATCCAGAGCGGGTGGGTCCCGGCCCTGTCCAGCCGCCAGCGCGCGGTCTGGCGCTGGGTCTCCATCAACACCCAGCGGTCGATCTCCCCGACCAGCTCCAGTTCTTCGGCCAGCGGGATGAACACACCGGGCAGCAGCAGACCCCGCTGCGGGTGTTGCCAGCGCACCAGGGCTTCCAGGCCCAGCACCTGGCCGCTTTCCAGCGCCACGATCGGCTGATAGTGAACCACCAGTTCGTGACGCTCCAGGGCGTGGTGGAGCTGTGCTTCGAGTTCCAGCCGCCCTCTGGCTTCATCGCGCATGGAAGGCACAAACACCTTCGACCCGGCGTTCCCACCACGCTTGGCCTGATACAGCGCCACGTCCACATCTCTGACCACTTCCTCAGCCGTGTGGTAGCCGTCCCCCACCAGCAGGATGCCGGTACTGACTGTCAGGTACAGTTCCTGGCCCTCCAGCACGAAGGGGCGCTGCACCGCCGCGTCCATCCGGGCGATGACGCTGGGGATGATCTCTGGATCCGTGACGCTGTGAAGGAGGATGGCGAACTCGTCCCCACCCAGCCGGGACAGGTCATCCTCGGGCCGGGTGACCTCACGCAGCCGCCTGGAGAGTTCGACCAGCACCTGATCCCCAGCCGGATGACCCAGACTGTCATTGATGACTTTGAAGCGGTCGACATCGAAAAACAACACCGCGAAGTCCTGCCCATGCTGGTGCAGGCCGTCCAGCGCCCCCCGGAGTGCGTCCGCGAAGGCGGCCCGGTTGGGCAGGCCGGTCAGGAAATCGTGCCGGGCCTGGTGGTGCAACTGGGCGTTGAGGTCGAGCAGCGCCCGGGTGTCCTGGCTCACCCGATGTTCAAGTGTGGCATTCAGGTGTTCCAGGTGGGCGCGGGCCTGTGAGAGCGGCGTGATGTCCATCAGTGTGATCAGGACGCTGGGCGGCTCCTGCGCTGGGCTGGGCAGGGTCAGGCCCTGAAGCTGCACCTCCAGGCGTTCGCCGCCTCGCTGCTCCAGCGTGAAGAGGTGCGTCCGCGAGGACTGAGCCTGCGTCAGGGTGTCCAGAACACTGGCGAACCCGGCGCGTTGCTCAGGCACGAGAAACAGCCTGAAAGGGCGCAGGCGCAGCTGGTCCCGCTGGAAGCCGAGCAGCCGCGTTCCGGCGAGGTTGACGTCCAGGATGTCCCCGGCGGCGTTCAGCGTGAAGTAGGCCGAGGGGGCGTGTTCGTACAGGGCGTGATAGTGCCGGCGCTCGAATTCGAGGTCGGCCACGCTGTGCTGAAGCTCCTCGTTCTGCATCTCGATCTCGACATGCTGGACACGCATTTCATGGATGAGCGCCGTGGCCTCCCAGCCCTCCCAGGTCTCCAGCGGTGCCAACTGGGCCAGGCGCCGCCGGGCCTCTGTCCGCAGCGCGCCCTGTTCCGGAGTCAACTTTTCCGGGGTCACTGTGTCCCGGAGAAGCGCCACGCTTCAGGCCACCACGGGGAGGGCAGGGCGGGGCCGCTCAGGGGGCCGCTATGGGCGTGAATTGAGGGGGGCACGATCCATATCATGCCAGAATCCTGAGCAAGATGAGTATGGGCTGGGCCAAGGCGATGCACCCGAATGGGGCACTCAGGCGGCAGCGCCCGGCCAGATATCTGATGGAACGCGGCCGGAAAGGTGCCCTGCACCACACCCCTGGGATCAAGGCAGGATGGGGGCAACGATCTGTACGCGCTGGAAGTGGAACTTCGGGGCGATCTGAGCCAACTTCTGTAGACGTCCGACCTACCTGTCCCTGCTCAGCGCCCTGGAGAACGCTCTGGCTGCGCCCGTCGATCTGGTGGCGAGCAAGGCGCTGAGGAACCCGTACTTCGCCGCCCAGGTGCAGCGTAAATGCGCCAACATCTCTGCCCGTTGACCTGCTGGTGGCCCCACCCCACCATGAGAACAGATGAGAGCAGACCAGGATCGCCCTGTGTGCAGTAGCGTGTGCAGTAAACCCCTTCCGCCCGGTTGTTTTGCTTTCCGCTCGATGCCTGAATCTGCCCTATCGCCATCTCTGATTCTTCCGCGCCAGGCGAGGCTCAAACGGTGTTTTCCAGCACTGGGCGCGGCTCCCCAAACAGGGTGCAAAGTCCTTCTACGGATCAGAAGGCCAGGGGTTCGAATCCCTTCGGGTACACCAACAAAACCTCGTCCTAGACGGGGTTTCTCTTTTTATAGATTGTAGATTGAAACACGATGTGCAGTAGCGTGTGCAGTGGCAGAGTGGACAGCATCATTCGGGGTAGTCACGCCTTCATTTCCACGAAGACACGATGAAGGCGGCATGGCCTGAACGATTCGCCCAAGGTCACTTTCAAACTGGCGATGACCCGAACGTACCCGGTACGCTGACGCGGTAGCCCCTGCGGACCGACTGGCATACTGGACGCCAGTCCACGGCTGCCAGACACCACATTCAAAAAGCGGCTTGAGGTTGTTGCCCAGCAGCGCGCACGCGGCCAGGACACGGAATCTAGCCAGCTCCGATGGCAACCGTTCCAGATTTCGTCTCACGGTGCCCCAGCGTTCCGGAATCAGGATGGACCCCCACCCAGCCTGCGGCCCTGCCGCGTAGACTTCCGGCATGACCGCCTCTGTTCCCACGCGTGACGTGCTGCTCACCTGCCCGCTGGACTGCCCCGATGCCTGCCGCCTGCGGGTCACGCTCGGGCGCGGCGAGGACGGACAGGAACGCATGCTGAAGGTCACGGGAGACGCTGAACACCCCTACACGCGCGGCTTTGCCTGTGCCAAGACGGTGCATTACCCGGCGCGGGCCAACCACCCGGAGCGGCCCCTGTACCCGCTGCGGCGCGTGAACCCCAAGACCGACGCCGAGCCGCTGTTCGAGCGCGTGAGCTGGGACGCGGCGCTCGACGACATCGCCGCCCGCCTGAGGACGCTGCTGGACACGCGCGGCCCGCAGAGCATCCTGCGCTACAACTACGCCGGGACCATGGGCCTGATGGAAGGCGCGCACGTCCACGCGCTGTTCCGCGCCCTGGGCACCCCGGAACTGGACGAGACGATCTGCGCCACCGCCGGCACCGAGGCCTGGGCCATGGGCTACGGCGCGCGCTACGCGGTTGATCCGGCAGATGTGCGCCACGCCCGGCTGATCGTGCTGTGGGGCATCAACAGCCTGAGCACCCACAGCCACCTGACGCCCGAGCTGACAGCCGCACGCAAGGCCGGGGCCAGGATCATCTGTGTGGACCCGTACCGCAACCGAAGTGCTGCGTATGCCGACACGCACCTCAAACTCCGGCCCGGCAGCGATGCCGCGCTGGCGCTGGGCGTGATGCACGAGCTGTTCGCCCACGGCTGGACCGACGACGCCTATATCGCCGAGGCCACCCTGGGCATCGAGGAACTGCGTGAGGCAGCCCGCGAGTGGACGCCTCAGCGCACGGCCACCACAACCGGCCTGAGCGTGCAGGACGTGCAGGACCTCGCCCACGCCATCGGGACCACCCGGCCCACCTACATCCGGGTGGGCTACGGCATGACGCGCCATGAATACGGCGGAACCAATCTGCGGGCCGTCACCCTGATCTCCGCGCTGACCGGTGACTGGCGCGTGCCAGGGGGCGGCTGCGTCCTGAGCGCCAGCGGGGCCTTCAAGCTCAACCGCACGCAACTGGGCGCGGCCCACCTGATCCAGGCGGACGTACCGCACATCAACATGAACGCCTTCTCGGATGCCCTGAACCCCGCTGCCGGGCTGGGGGCTACGCTGATCTACAACTGCAACCCGGCGGTGGTGGCCCCGGATTCGGGCGGCGTGCGCGCCGGCCTGCAACGCCCCGACCTGCTGGTGGTCGTGCTGGAACAGGCCCTGACCGAGACGGCCCGGCTGGCCGATTACGTGCTGCCTGCCACCACCTTTGCCGAACACGCCGACGTGTACACGAGTTACGGCCACCACTGGCTGGGCTATAACCCCGCCGAACTGGAGGCCCCCGGCGAGGCGCGGCCCAACTCCTGGGTCTTTCAGCAACTGGCCCGCCGCCTGGGCGTGACCGAGCCGAGCGTGTACTGGAGTGTGGATGACCTGCTAGAGGCCGTGCTGGACAGCGGCCATCCGTATCTGGCGGGAGTGACCCCGGAGCGGCTGAAAGCCGAGGGCACCGTGCGCCTGAATCTGCCCACACCCTTTCTGCCGTATGCCCACGGCGCAGAGACCCCCAGTGGCCGGGTACAGCTTGCGCCCGCGCCGGTTCACCGCGAGGCGCAGGCTGCCCTGAACGACGCCTATCCCCTGCGGCTGCTCACCCCGCCGGCGCATCACTTCCTGAACAGCACCTACGGCAACCTGCCCAACCTCACCCGCGCCGAGGGCAGCGAGCCTCAGCTCCTGATCCACCCCGACGACGCGCAGGCGGCTGGGCTGGCCGACGGCGAGTACGCCGCGCTGGAATCTGAGGTGGGCCGGGTGCAGCGCCGCGTGCGGGTGACCGGGGCAACGCAGCCGGGCGTGGTGGTCGTGGAGGGCACATGGTGGGGGCTGTCAGCACCGGACGGCCAGAGCATCAATACCCTGACCGCCCAGACCCTCACGGACCTGGGCGGGGGCAGCACCTTCCACAACACGAGGGTGCGGGTGCAGCCCGCCGGGGCCAGCGCCCCCGACGGCGCAGCGACGCTCCGGGGTGCCGCCGTCTCCTGACCGGGGTGCCGGCTCCAGCGGTGTCGGGGTGGTTCATACAGACTCCGATTGAAGGGCGCTGGAAAACACCTGAAATCCGAGCAGGGCGAGCAGGAGAAAAACGGGTTCCGGGCGCAGAGTGGAGGAATCGGCGCTTTTCCGATTCCTGCCGCGTTGCAAACAGAATCCGTATGAGTCACGTCCTGGCCCGCTGTTGCCGTGAAATCCTGGGCGGTCTGCTCGGCCAGAGTGGGGATCATCATCACCCTGCTCAGGGAACACGTTGACGTCCACCCCCCACAGAAATCCAACCGCGCCTGAACCGCCCTCGCCACCTCGTGGGGATTTCCGATGCGCTGGAAACAGAGTCTCGGGGAGGCAAGCCCCCACTGCGGAAGACGGCTGGCCTGGACTATCGGCATGTCGCCCACCCTATCCACGGGCCTGTGCCTGAACGAACTGCGCGAGCTGGCCGTGCGAGGAGACCTCCAGGCTCGACTTGCTGGCGTGGCCGCTACGGAGTCTGGGCTGGGCGTCAGAGAGCTTCAGGCCGGTCAGCGTAGTCCGTCTCTGGTGGCCGAACAGGTGGGGATGAACGGAAGAGCCTGATCTGGCCCTCGCCCGGTGGCGCTCCATGGTCTCTGGACCGCTGCATCAGGCTCAGAAACGCACGGGCGATAGCTGGATCGAACTGCCGGCCAGACTGCCCGCCGATCTCCGAGAGGGCGTCCTCATGACTCCAGGCATGTTTATATGGGCGTTCACTGATCAGCGCGTCATACACGTCGCAGACTGCAAAGATCCGGGCATTCAGGGGAATATCGGTCCCCACCAGACCGTCCGGGTACCCGCCGCCGTCCCAGCGCTCATGGTGCGAACGGATGACCT
>NZ_JNIV01000100.1 GCF_000701405.1 Deinococcus marmoris DSM 12784 | reverse complement strand
AAGAAATCGTCGTTCAATTTCGGGTCCTGTATACACCGTCCCAGACGCTTCTTCTTGGCTTCTGGGGAGCTGGTCCCAGGCATGGCCTGGGACCACTGCTGTTGATTGGTAGAGCGTTGCTCGATCAGCGAACACATGGCGTCTTCGACGCGTTGCAAGGTATCGCGTCGCAAAAAGGGGAAGCGCTCTTTCAAGAGCTGGGCAAACTTGATCGCGTCGATTTGGGCGGCTTCTTCGTGTCTCATAACTCCAAGAAGCCGCCTTTCGCCGTCCCAGATGACAACCAAATGCTCAAATGTCAAAAATGCTGTTCAGGACGCTATTGAAATCGAGTTGTCCGGTACTGAACCCCTAATCCTAAAGTTGGCACACCTGTATTATCGTTCATTGTTTCGAGTAAATATCTAATGAATTCCCGGCTTCTCAAGAGATGAAGCAAATAACTACTATCAAGCTTGCTGGATTTTATTTTAATGAGACATAATGTATGGGTCATTGCTAGCCTTGATGCTGACGGATAACGTCTTGCATAACCTATTTTTCCCTTACGTGCAAAAATAATATCCTCCGATGAGGGATTAAATTTGCCAAGTGTTTCCTCGAAGAAAGATCGGGGAACCTTCTTAGCACTTGTTGACTCTATGTCATCAAGTCCAACAAAATTTGTGGTTGAGATGATGTGTACGCCTTCTTCTGTGTACTCAGGATAACGATGAGATGGATTTGGATCAATAATATCAACTAAATCACCAAGCAGTTCGCCTTGGCCGATGATAAATTTAGAATCTCCGGTTAAATTTGTAAGGTGTTCTGTGATTTTTCTGATTTCGTCTCGCAAACCCTGTGCTTCCTCCACCTTGTCCAGCAGCTCTTTCACGCGGGCGATGATGCGCCGCTGCTCAGGCAAGGGCGGGAGAGGGATCTCGGCAGCTTGAAGATGCTTAGGCCGTACAGCCGCGTAACCAGTTGTCCCTTGCGCTCCTGAGTTGAGTTGTTTCTCAAGGTAATTAGCTTTGAAAATCAGTTCTAACCACCCTGGAATTACCCGTGTGTGGTCTATATCGAATAGAAAGAAATGGCTTGTGCAAAGTGCACCACTTCCCTCTAAAGGAACCAGGCCGATAGCGCCTTTCTTACCCCAGATTTCAGAAAGGATTACCTGTCCTGCCTCCGCGAGCTGATGACGCTTCATTTTGAGGTCTGCTCCGTTGACGGGGGTATCTGGTGTAACGCCTCGGCCATAAAGTTTTACTGAAACCTTCGAATATATGCGCGGCTCGGGCTCGGCAACGTAGTTTACGTCCTGTTCGAGAATCTCGCCGAGACTCACTCGTTCCCATTCAGGCATGAACGGCTTCCCCCTGTTCTAACTCGGTCTGCAACTCTTCCAGCAGCGTCAGAATGCGTCGCTCCTTGCTCAAGATGTCGGCTAGCAGTTTCCCAGGCGGCTGATGTTCCAAGTCTGGCGCGACGTTGGGATTCTTGCTGTCCAGGTTGAAGACAGGCCAGTACGCGGCATCGCCCTGAGTCTGGGCATCACGTGCGCTTTCTAGTTCTTGTTTCTCCTGATCAAGTAGAGTCTGCTTCTCCCTCTCCCCGACCGCCCCCTTGGCTTTTGCGGCTGCCTGGTTGGCGCGAGTTGTTGCGGCCTGGGCAGCCTGCCACAGTGGCTCCGCAACCTGCTTGGCACCCTCATGCAACTCGGCCCATGGCACCCGCCATGCTTGTTCGCTCTCTTCCCTGTTGGACCACCACGCGAGCAGAGGAGCGAATTCTTCAAACTGCACTGGCCTTGTTTTGGTGTAGTTTTTTTGTCCGGTGGGCAAGGGGTGTTCGTAATACCAAATTTCCTGCGTGGGCTCGCCGCGCTCAAAGAACAGGATGTTCGTGGGGATCGAGGTGTATGGCGCAAAGACCCCGCTGGGCAGCCGGACGATGGTGTGTAAGTTGAAGCCCTCTAGCATTTCCTGCTTGATGCGGGCACCTACACCTTGGGCGAAGAGAAAGCCGTTGGGAACGACGACGCCTGCCCGTCCACCTTTGTGGGCAGCCACCGGACGGCGCAGCTTGCGCATGATCAGTTGCATGAACAGCAGCGCCGTTTCCCCGGTGCGTTTGTCGGCGGGAAAGTTGTTCTGAATGCCCTTTTCTTCCTCGCCGCCGAATGGGGGGTTGGCCAGGATCACGTCCACCCGGTCGCGGTCCCCCAGGCCAGCCAGGTTGTGGCGCAGGCTGTTGCCACTGTCGATCTGCGGCGATTCCAGGCCGTGCAGGGTCAGGTTCATCTGGGCCAGCAGGTAAGGCAGCGGCTTGGCCTCGCCGCCCAGCACGCTGCGCGTCTGCAAGATTTCGGTGTCGTCGGTGGTCTTGACCTGTCCGCGCAGATGCTCAAAGGCCTCCACCAGAAAGCCGCCCGTCCCGCAGGCGGGATCCAGCACAGTCTCGCCCAGATGCGGGTCCAGCGCCTTGACCATAAAGCGCACCACGGCGCGGGGCGTGTAAAACTCGCCCGCGTCCCCGGCGGCGTCGCGCATCTCTTTGAGCATGCCCTCGTACAACGCGCCCAGCGTGTGGCTCTCGTCGCTGGACGTGAAGTCCAGCGTATCTAGCTTCTGCACCACCTCTTTAAGCAGATAGCCATCGATCATCCGGTTCTGAACGCCTTTAAAGATCTCGGCCACCACGGTGCGGCGGTCACGGCTTCCCTCGCCCTGCAGGTTGCGGAGGTAAGCCAGCAGCCCGGGGACGTCCTCGCCAGGCGTGAACTCGTACTTTTCGTTGTTGATGAACTTGAGCAGGTCATCGCCCTGAAGGTCACTGCGCGCCCAGCCCCGCCAGCGATACATGTCGTGCAAAATCGGGGTGTAGGGCCGCCCCTCGAACGCGGCCTCGGCCTCGTGGCCTTGTTCCAAGTCGTCCAGGAACTTCAGAAACATCAGCCACGTCAGCATTGGCAGGCGGTCAGCATCGCCGCTGAGGCCCTTGTCCTTGCGCATGATGTCGCGCACGCTCTTGATGACGCTGGAGAGGCGCTGGGCGGTGGAGGGTGCGACTTTGGATTTTGTTTTAGAGGTGCGGGTCATCGCTGCTCAGTCTGCCGCCTGCCCGGTGTTCTGCATAGCTTCGGGCAGGGGCAGCTCAGTCAGAAAGTCCAGCCAGACGTGCAAAAAAGCCGAGAGGGCATCGACTTCCAGGGTGATGAGTTCATAGTCTGAAAGCTCGAGACCTTGCGCTTTGGCCCGCTTGTCAGTTGGGTTTGATCCGAAGGTGAGGTTGGTGATCCGTTTTGGATCAAATCCCGTATAGATGTTGCCGTGGGCGAGGGCGTTGCGAAGGACGCGGAAAAATTCCCAGGTCTGGTAGTCCTCTGGAAAACTGCCGTAAGCCGCCACATTAAATTCAGTGGGCCGCGCTTGCACCTTGAACTGCACACCCGCCTGGAGAACCGACCAGTAGCGACTTTGCGTCAACAGCGCATTCTGGTCGGCATCGAAGACTGCACTCGCCTGTTCAAATTTCTGGCGCTCTGGATGGGAGACGTCCGTGCCATTTCTGAGTTTGTTTTGCTGTAGACGCTCTCTTGGAATGGTCAGGACCGCCGAAGCCACGCACAGCATCGTGGTGACCGAGCGGTCTGGCAGCCCGCGCCGCAGCCGCTCTTCCGGGTAGGTTTCAAGGAGTTCGCGGCAACGGGCGGGAAAATCCTTGATGAAGCTGGTGTACTGTCCCATGGTTCACCTCACGCGTAGATCAGTCTGGGCAACTCATCCAGCGCTTGCCGCAGCTTATTCTGGCCGCCGAAGGCCCGTCCGACTTCGCTGAAATTCATGTGCTTCGTGGCGGGCAGCACCTTGAACACCTCTATGCCGCCCAGCTCGTTGATGCCATGTTCGGCGTACTGATCGAGCAACTGGTCCAGGATGGTCTGCGCCACTGGCCCATGAGTGGTGTAGAGGTCCTCTTTGTGGCTTTTGGCCGCCTCTGCCCTTTGTTTGCGCGTTTGCAGGGGGCCGCCAAAGGCCAGGTGGCACAGCAGGTCAAAGGGGTCACTGTCCTCGCGGCCCATGACCTGCTCCAGATGTTTTAAGACCACGCCGCGCTCCTCCAAAGCCTCGATGATTTTCTGGCGTTCGCGTGGATCAGGATCAGCCCACTGGTCACGAAACTCCTCGGCGCTCATGTACAGGCTCCGGAGCTGGTCTGCGGCGTAACTGGTGAACTTCACGGTGCGGAGTTGTTTGCCCTGGGCGTCGAGTTCCTGCACCACCTCGTGCAAAATCTTGACCTGTACGCCGTCCCGGATCACCAGTTTGCGCGGTTGCCCCTCGTCATCGTTTTGCAGGCTGGCCTGGCCTGTGGGATACGGCGCGCCATCCTCGAGCTGTGCTTCCGTCACCGTCTCTTCCTGCTTCGTTTCACCTTCCTCGCTCATGGTGATGTCGGTGGTGGAAACCGGTGGGCCATCGAAATCTGGGTCAGCAAAGTTGATGGTGGCGCTGCCGGTGTAGTCGATGATGGTGAAGAACAGTTTGCCGTAGTCCTCGCGCACCCGGGTGCCGCGCCCGATGATCTGCTTGAATTCCGCCATGCTGCCCACCACCCGGAACAGCACCACGTTCTTGACCATCGGCGCATCGATCCCGGTGGAAAGTAGCCGCGAGCTGGTGAGGATCACTGGCGTCTTTTTTTCCACATCCTGGAAGTTTGCCAGGTGGCCTTTTCCGATGTCGCCTTCGTCGGCCACCACGCGCGCCACATAGTCAGGATGCTGCTTCATTTGTTCGGGCAGCAGCTGGGCGATGGCCGAGCGCATTTGAAGGGCGTGCTCTTGGTCCACGCAGAACACCAGCGTTTTATCCATGATGTCGGTGGAGCGCAGGTAGTCCACCAGATGCCGGGCCACGGCCTGGGTGCGGGCCTCAAGCGAGATGGACGTTTCAAAATCTTTGGTGCTGTAGACCCCATCTGGAATTTCGCGCCCGTGGGCGTCGAGTTGCCCTGGAGTGGGCCGCCAGCCCACCGCGTCGACATCGGTGACGACCCGGCGCACCTGATACGGCGCCAGAAAACCGTCCTGGATGCCCTGGGCCAGGCTGTACTCGTAGATCGGCGCGCCGTAGTAGTCGTAGGTGTCACGGGTGTCCTGGCGCAGGGGCGTGGCGGTCATGCCGAGTTGGATGGCCGCGCCAAAATGGGTCAGGATGGCCCGCCAGGAACTCTCCTCGCTCGCCGATCCCCGGTGGGCCTCGTCCACGATGATCAGGTCAAAAAAGTCGGGCGGGTACTGGCGGTACAGGCCGGGCCTCACCTCGTCCTCGGCCAGCGCCTGGTAAGTAGAAAAGTACATGTCACGGCTCGTGTTGACCACGCCGCCCTCGATTTTGTGGCGCGCCCCCTTGAACGGCGCAAATCCCTTGTCCTTGGGGTCATCCACCAGAATGCTGCGGTCGGCGAGAAACAGGATGCGTGGGCGGCGGTTCATGCCGCTCAGGTTCCAGCGTCCCTGCCACAGTTTCCAGGCGATCTGAAAGGCGATCTCGGTCTTGCCAGTTCCCGTCGCCAGCGTCAGCAGCACCCGCTTTTGCCCCTTCAGAATGGCTTCAGACGCCCGCTGGATGGCGATGGTCTGGTAATAGCGTGGGATCCGGTCCCCCAGGTGATAAGGGATCAGCAGACGGTCCTCAGCTTCCGGCGACAGCCCCCGGTGCGCATGCAGGCGGTTGACCAGTTCCGCTCGCGTCGGGAACGCGTCCAGTTCACGCCCCTGGCCGGTCAACAAGTCATGCTCGACGATGCCGTGACCGTTGGTGCTGTAGGCGAAAGGCAGGTCCAGCACCACCGCGTAGTCGATGGCCTGCTGGAGGCCCTGGCCGGGGGCGAGGTACGCCGCCTTGGCCTCCACCACGGCGATGGGGAAGTGCAGTCGGCTGTACAGCAGGTAGTCCACGCGCTTTTGCTTGCCGCGCTTGGCGTTGCGGCCCTGGACCAGGATGCGGCCGTCGGTGAACGTTTTTTGTTCGCGGATCAGGTCATCGGTCCAGCCGGCGGCCTGAAGCTTGGGGAGGATGTACTGGCGGCAGGTGTCGGCCTCGGTGATCATGAAGTCTGTACCGGGTTGGCCCCCTGGGCAGTCGCGGCGCAGATGCTGGCTGGGATGCCGGGCCGATTTCCTGGAGGGCGACCTGAAACAGGTTTCATGTCTCACAGTGTAGGACGGAAATACTCACTGGAAGCCCACAAATCGTTTTACTTTGCAGCGTTGCCCTGGTCCACTCAAGTTTGAGGGACACAGGGACAGGCGTGGATTTTGACGTCTGAAACACGGTTGTCGCTGTCCCTTTTGTCGTTAACTTCTGAGCCGACGACGGGACACCGCCCCTCAACCTGAGCGATCTGGAGAAAGTAACCTTCGACGAACCGGGAAGTGGTCTGGTCAGCTCACGCCATTGCTGGCGGGGTTCCCTACAAGCTGCGAGGAGCTCTGCAAGTGGGTGCGAGGGGATGTGCGTTTTATGCCGTCCCAGACGCAAAATATGGCATTTTGGCGTGCTAAAGTTTGGCTGCTGGGAACGTTCATTCCGGCGGAGGTCAACATGAATCACTCACCCCACCACCCCACTTTCCGCAACACCGCTCTGCGCGGCCCCGGCGTGCAGTGTGGCCCCCTGAAGGCCGCTAAGGAACCGCATGCCAGTTAGCCCCATGCGCTGGACCCGCGAAGCTCTCGACAGCGTCCCCGACGACATCCTGCGCGACATGACGCGGTACATCGAAGAGGGTGACATTCACGCGTGCACCTGGTTCGTCCGGTATATGCTGCAATGCGATTTCGACAAGGTGGCCACGGGCGGCAGCCCCCGGGAAATGGCGCTGATTGGCGTGACCTACCGCGCGATGCTGCGCGAGATCCCTCAGGGGTGTTACGGTTCAGCAGCGGCAACTTTGCGGTGGCGTGGGCTGCGCAACCTTGACTGATCCGACTCCGAGCCGATCTGACCTCAACTGCCCAGCACTGTCCAGGATCTCTTTGTAACGTCGCCTGCCCCCTGGAAATTCTCCACCTCTCGTGGCAGCCCGTCTGCCACCTCTGGCTAAACCGCCCAGGCGTTTCCGTCTGGGCGTCTTTTTCAGGCCGGGGGTTTTGTGGATCCAGTCCAGGCGCCCGTCCAGGGTCTGCAACGTTGGTCTCCGTCGGTGCCAGCCAGTCCAGTGTCAGCTTTTTCAGAACCTGTTGCATTCCCATAAGGCCCCCAGGTTCCATTCGGGGGGCTCTTGGTCTCCCCTCCCCCTCCCCGTGTCTACGGCCTTTCTCTTGCTTGTGGCCACGAGGGGCGAGGATGGAAACGCCAACTCCAAAAACACGCACCACACCTGACCAGAGAACTGGCCGGATCACGGTCCGTTCTGGCGCTCATCCCCGCTATTCCAACCCATTCCGCTGACGTGGTGGCCCGATGGGTGAAGTTCGTCGGTGGCTCCAGAAGAAAGCAGTGCGTTCATCTGCTGCTCGAAGTCACTCCAGGCTGCGGCGTCCGGGGCGGCGAGGACGTGCTGGTCCTCAGCGGGGCGGAGCAGCCACTCACTGAAGGCTGGCGGGTTGACCTGGATCTGGCCGCCGTCCCGGACCAGCGCCATGTAGCGTTCGCTGAGCGGCAGCCCCCGGTCATCTTGCCAGCGCAGTTGCCCGCACATCACCTGGTCACCGGGCAGCGCGGCGGCCGCGATCTGGCCTCCGAACTCGTAAGCGGCGGCGGCCCTGAACAGTGCGGCGAGAAGCCGCGAGTGGGCGTCGAGCAGCGTGGCCTTGGCCGCGCGGGCCAGCGTGCGGTCAAACGCGATCCGCTGGTTCTGGTTCATCCCCAGTTGCTGCTGGAGGTCCTCGCTGAGCTTGATCTCCCAGACCCGGCCGCTGTAGAGGCGTGAACTCACCGTCACGCCGAGCTGGGCAAACATGCCCTCGACAAAGGCCACCAGATGGTCTTCGCCGATGGGAAGTTCGCCCTTGAGGGCGCTGGGATCGAAGCCGCTGGAGTGACGCAGAAAGTCGTTTTGCTGCGCGGCCATCTGGCGCGCGCGCTCTAGGGCGTCATCGATGCGGGCCTGGGTGCGCTGCGGCGTGTGTCCGCTGGCCTCAGCCAGGATGTCGGCGATGTCGAGAAAGCTGGCGATCTCCCCGACGATGTCCTCTTGCAGCCCGTCCTTGTACTCCTCGGCGACCCCCGCCAGATCGGCGGCCACGTGCTCGAGTCGGTCATACATCCCGAAGAGGATCTCGTCGTCCAGGCTGCCCTGGGTGTTGAGGTTAAAGACCACCACCGGCTTCTCCTGACCATACCGGTAGAGGCGCCCGACGCGCTGGACCAGGCGCATGGGGTTCCACGGCAAATCGTAGTTGACCAGGATATGGCACTTTTTTTGCAGGTTGAAGCCCTCGCCTCCGGCCTCGGTGGACACCAGGAACTGGCCCTCCTCTTCAAAGTGGGCGATGGCTGCGGCGCGCGCCTCAAGATTCTGGCCACCGTTGATCACGTCAACCTTGCTTGGCTTGAGCGCTTGCAGGGCCTCAACCAGATAGTCCTGGGTGCTGCGGTACTCGGTGAAGATCAGCACTTTTTCATCCGGGTTACCCTGCAAGATGGTGGCCACCAGCGCCTGGTTGAAGGCCATCATCTTGGTGTCATTGGCGCGCAGGCCCCGGGCCAGCATGATCAGGTCCTCCAGAAGTTCGGTCTCGCCGCCAAAGAACTCGGTGCGTCCCCCGGTGACGCGCTCCTCGCTTTCGATGAACAGGTCGTCCTCTCGCTCCTCCTCGCTGGCGCCGGCGGCTGCCCGGGCGCTGGGTGCGGCCCCCGCGTCCTCCCGGCCTGCCCACTCCTCTTCAAGCTGGGCGCGTAGGCGGGCCAGGCGGCGGATCAGGGCTTTCTCGATGGCCGCGACGCTGGAGGCGGCGAGCTTGCGGTAGATGGTCATGACGAAGCCAATGGCGCGGCTGGCCTGTCCGCCCTGGCGGCTGGCGTCGTAGCCCTGGCGCAGGTAACGCCGCAGCGCGTGGTCAAAGTCGGCCTCTTCCTGGCCCTGCGGCGCGGCCACCGAGCGGGTCACCTTGCCCTTGAAGATGAAGTTGCCCTGGGCGTCGGTGACGTCAGCCTTGCGGTTGCGGATCACCAGCCCCGACAGGAGCTGGGGTTCCAGACGCAGCCCGGCGATGCGCGCGCGCCACTCGGCCCCGGGCCGCAGCAACTCGAGCAGTGCCTCGAACTTGTCGATTCTTCCCTGGTGGGGCGTGCCGCTGAGCAGCAACACATTCTCACTCATGGCGCGCAGTGTGGCGGCCAAGTGGTACCGCTCAGAGGTGGTGTAGGACAGTCCGTAGAGGCTGCGCGAGAGCCGGTGGGCCTCGTCGAAGACGATCATGTCCCAGCGCCCTGACTGACGCAGCAGCTCCAGGTGACGTTCACTTTTGAAGCGGTCCATGGAGCCGATGACCACTTCAAACAAGGGCCACTGGTCGGGATCGCTGATCTCGAAGTCCTCGCCGTAGACCATGGCCCGGGTGATGCCGAAGCGCTCCCGGAGTTCGGCCTGCCACTGCCGCGTGAGGCCCGCCGGGGTCACCAGCAAAAAGCGGCGCAGCCCACGCTGGCGCAGGGCGGTGAGCAGCAGCCCGACTTCGATGGTCTTGCCCAGGCCCACGTCGTCGGCGATCAGCCAGTTGAGGTTGCCGCTGGACAGGATGCGGTGGACCAGGTGGAGCTGGTGCGGCAGTGGATCGATGTCGACCTGGGCCAGCGCACCGGTGGTCTGGTTCCAGTGTTGCAGTGCGCGGCCCAGTTGCCGCAGCCTGAATTTCTCGGCGTAGCCGGTGGGGGGCGTGACGCCGTGCTGGTACATGGCCTGCGCGCTCCAGATCGGCAGCAGGCCTTCCCAGGGCAGCCAGTGGCGCTCGGAGGGTTCCCAGAACTCGACCAGCGCCTGCTCGCGCCCACCCAGCGTGCGCAGGTCCAGCACGCGGCCCTCGCCCAGGGAAGGCCGCAGGCTGCGGGGCTGCTCAAGGATCATCTGACCGATTTGCAGCCCACAGCGCAGGTGGCGGCGTGCAACCCGCGCGGCGCGCCCATCTCCCCAGGTCACCTGGAGGTGGTCGCCCTGATGGGCGGTGACTGTTCCGAACTGTCCGTCACGGGCATCCAGGACAAAACTGCCGATCACCGGGACAAGCATCTGGCCTCTTGCACGCTCAGCCAGTACTCCAGATCCAGGTCAGGATCGGCCTGCTCCAGAATGGCCCACAGGCGCGGACTGAAGGCAGACAGATGACGCAGGGGCGAGAAGCGTCCACTGTGATCAAGCCGCTCGCAGTCGTAGATTCGCTCGATCAGAAAAATCATCTCCTCGATGCAGGGCATGCCGGCGCAGCGGCGAATCAAGGCCAGCGCCAGATCCCAGGGCAGGCTGTCGTAGCGCGCCGTACGCGGCGACTGAAAATGACTCTGCCCATGCCAGTAGCCGCGCAGTTGCAGCGCGAGTTCAAATTCTTCGGGCGTCATCCCCTCGGAGATCTTTTGCTCGATCTTGCTGAGGAGTTGTCCCCAGCGCTCGCGGTCCAGGTTGTCGGCGAGCAGCACGAAACCACGGGCCCAGTTGTACTGGTCACTGATGCGCACCGCCTCGCGCTCGGCCCGCTCACGCTGGGTCAGGCGCCCCGGTGCTGGCTGGGGTCTTCCTGCCGGGGGCGGCGGTTGACCGGGCAGCGCTGTCCCCGGGAGACGAATCCGCCTTGGTGGCGGCGCGGTGGCGGGCAGGATGCTGGGAACAGGCGCAGGGGACGGCGCTGGCCGCATGGTCGGCGTGGGCATCGGCACCGCCGGCAGACCGGGGAGGGGTGAAACCATTCCAGGCATCACTCCAGGCGGAGCGAAAGAGCCTGGGGCTAACGCTGGAGGAATGGACGGAGTGCGCTGGACGGACCCAGTACGGTCTGGCGTGGGGCTGGGGGGAGGGGTTGCTGGTGCCCTCAGGGACGCTCCCTCAGGCAGACCAGGCGGGGGTGAATCAACTGCGGGCACGGCTCCGGGCAGGGGAAAAGAGGAGGGGGTCACGGCCGCGCTGGAATGGGTCACCGATGTCGGCGGTGAAGCCGTGGGCACGGGCGGGGTCAGGAGGACCAGGGTAGCTAACGCTGGAGGAATGGATGGAGTGCGCTGGACGAACCCAGTACGGTCTGGCGGGGGGCTGGGGGGAAGGGTTACTGGTGCCCTCAGGGACGCTCCCCCAGGCAGACCAGGCAGGGGTAAAACCGCTGCGGACACGGCTCCGGGCAGGGGAAAAGAGGAGGGGGTCACGGCTGCGCTGGAATGGGTCACCGATGTCGGCGGCGAAGCCGTGGGAAGGGGTACGGGTGCATTACGGGGGGCCATGGTGGCTGGCCCCAGAAGAGTCGATGGGGTGCACTGGACAGATCCAGTGCGGTCTGGCCGGGGAGCGGAGGGAACAGTTGCTGATGGCCTCAGGGACGCTTCCCCAGGGAGAGGAGGTAAGGGTGCTGCACCACCCAGTGAGGCCGTCGGCATCGGTGGCGGTGCAGGTCTGGAAGGGTGTTCTGGCTGGGGGGATGGGAGCACTGGTGTGGGCCGGTAAAGATTGGCGTACACCGTTCGTGGGCGCATTCTCTGGGGGATAACGGGGAGGGTCTCGGGCAGTGGGGGGTGCGGCGTGGGCAGCACAGGGACCGGCACAGTCACTGGTACAGCCACTGGAGCAGAGACCGTGATAGAGGACGTTTCAAGCAGCAGGATGCGGGCCGCTTCAGCTTTCACCTCGTCAAGGGTTTCCTCCGGGCGCGCCTCGGATTCTTGGCGCAGCGCGGCCAGTCGGCTGACCTCGGGGGCCACGGTGCGGCGTTGCTGTTCGGCTGGGGGTGGCGGCGGCTGTGTATTCTGAGGGGCAGGCGATGAGGCCTGTAGTCTGGCCTCCTTCCTTTTCTGCTGATCTTCGAGGTACAGGCGCATCGCCTGTTCTTCACGTTGACGCTTGGGGCTCGGTCTGGGCGCCGCTTCTGGTTGATTCTCTGGAAACAGATGGGGGTTCAGGTAGGCCATCAGGGGCGCGTGGAGTTCTGCGTCCTGCAACACCGATATGGAGCCTGCTTGCGCGCGGGCACCATTTTCAGTGAAACGCACCACCCAGGTGAAGAGGTCAAACAGTCGGCCATCCTCGCTGTAAGGCCGCAGAGTGCCGGCGGGATACCAGAAAGTGGGATGTTCAAAAGCGGCATTCTCGAAGGTGCGCCTCATGATGTGCTGGGTCTGTTGTGGGGCCAGATGGAGATAGACCGACTGGCCGGTTTCCACCGTGTAGAAGTCGTCCGTGAGCAGCAGCGCCCGCCGGAACAGATCATCTAACTCAGCCTGGTTGAGGTGATCCTGGTAAAACTTGTTTTGTTTGAGGGCGGTGCCCACCAGGTGATCGAAGACAGCGGCGGGCATGCTCCTGCGGTCGCCGTCTTGGGCCCAGTTGGTCAGACCGAGATCGCCGTCGCTGTAGTGCCCGGACTCAGTCAGCCAACTCTGGGCGGCGGCGTCCTTTAACCGGTGGTAGTGAACGAAGTCGGTGAGCCACGGCGCCAGATAGCGGTCCAGCGTGGGATGCTCCTCGCGGTAAGTCAGCCAAAGGTTGTGCAGGTGGGCGAAGGCCTCGCCGGCCGTTTCAAAGCCGATCCCATTCAGGACCTCATAGACATGCAGGAAAAGGTAGCTGAGGTCGGTAGGAAGGGCTTCGCCAGCACGAAGGCGGGTGCGCCAGAAGTAGTACCAGTCTGCCTGACCGTGGTCCAGGTGATCGTAGGTGATCCAGTAGCTCTGGAGGGGCACGTGGACGCCAGCATCCCGCGTGTGATTCACGTTCTGACGTGCTTGCCACAGGAAGGAACCTGGCGAGGCCTCCTCATTCTGGAGTGCAGACCATCGCCCGGACATATTTATTTGGGTAGGGGCCGGTGCCGGCGAGATCCCCTCTGCTAAATCTGTGTGCAACTCCACCCTGGGAACGTCGGACAGAACCGCGGCGCACTCTCCAGATCCACCGACCGCATCTTGCTGCGGGGGCTGGACCTGATTCGGCTGTGGGGGAACTGGGAGGCTGCTGACTTCCGATTCCGGATCATCGAGCTCAAGCGCCGCGAAGGTTGGTTCTGGCAAGGTGCCGCGCTGGGTGGCGTCACCGTTGATCGCAGGTCGGTCTACCTTGTCCGGCACCCGTGACCCGGACGGTGTTGGCAACTCCCCTCGCTTTTCAAGCATCTCGCGGATTAATTCTCGAAGACCCATGGACCTCCCCAACAGTCTGTCCATTCTACGAATGGGACAGTGCAAAAAGTGCACAGATCTGTGTTCGACTTAGGTGGCCACCGATCCGCGCAGGGTGTGCGGCGACCTACAGTGGTCTGATGCTGTGGACTCTTTGTGGTGTTGTGGGCTAAGGGTACTGGAAGAAGAGAGGAGATCGAGGTGCGCAGTGACATGGATGGGGAACCGCGCTGTAGATCCCATCACTGGGGAGCAGTCCGGGATGGTGTCGGTGCTGGAGTGGTTTATCGGCTGAAGATTCTGTGGAAAACTACCAGACATGACCCGCCTGACCTATCACGAGGCGCGTGAGGCCGTGCAACGCCTGGGCATCTCGACGATTCTCCAGTACCGCGCCCGCTACCGGGAAGTGCCGGGCTTGCCCAGTAGCCCCCCACAAGCATATGAGCCCTCGTGGGAGAACTGGCCAGCTTTTCTCGCGTCCCGCCCACTGAAGTTTCTGCCCATCGCGGAGGCCATGACGGCTGTGAAGCCCCTGGCCATTAAGGATCAGTATGAATATCGGCGGCGCTACAGGGAGCACCCTGGTCTGGCGAGCAACCCGCAGACGTTCTACCCGGACTGGCCCGGCTGGAGCGTGTACCTCGGGAAGAGCAGCGTGAAAGATATCCGCCATAAGCCTCTAGATCTGGCAGCCTCGCAGCGACTGGTGCGCGAACTGGGACTGACCACACGGCAGATGTACAACCGTGTGGCATTTAAGGATCCACGCCTCACGCGTGCGCCGGAGCGCCTGCCAGGCTGGCCTGGATGGGCGGCGTTCCTGGGCGTTGCTGCACCAGAGAAAACCTGGCTGTCGTACGCAGAGTTGAAGGCACTGGTGCAGGCACAAGGGTGGACAGACTCCCGCACGTACCATGCCCGGTACCGCGAACATGAAGGTCTGCCGCAAAGTCCGGAGCGCTTATACCGCGAGTGGGAGGGCTGGGCGGCATTCCTCGCGCCGAAACCCCGCCGGTTCCTTCTATACGCCGAGGCAAGCCGCCTGGTGCACACTGCGGGAATTCAGTCTTTTCGTGATTATGCCGCCGAGTACGACAAGTACCCGGGCCTGCCCAGTACGCCGAATAAGACCTACGCGGGCGAGTGGCACGGTTGGGCGGCTTTCCTTGCAGGGACACATACCCGTGATCATGAAGATGAGTCTTCATGAACCGACCTTCACTGTGAAAGGAGGCTGTAAGAAACGTCTTCGTACAGTTAGCTCAAGCAGGACGGGAGACACCCGCACCTGCAAGCCATAAGTAGGCGGGCCGGACCCATACATAAATTATCCGGCAGGTCGAACGCGCACAAGGAGAACCACCATGAACAACAAGTACAGCATGAAGAACAACACCGAAGGCTTCACCCTGATTGAGCTGCTCATCGTCATCGCCATTATCGGGATCCTGGCTGCTGTGCTGATCCCCAACCTGCTGGGTGCTCAGAAGCGCGCCTATGACACCGGCGCCCAAGCCTGCGCCAAGAGCATTCAGACGGCCCAAGCCACCTACCAGATTGATAATCAGACCTACGCTATAATGGGCAAGACTGCACTTACCACCATCACCAAGACTACG
>NZ_JNIV01000099.1 GCF_000701405.1 Deinococcus marmoris DSM 12784 | reverse complement strand
CTTCAAACCTTTGCCTCTGCCCCTGTGGGGCAGAGGCAGTGGAGTTCAGAAGCACAACAGGCCCTGAACTATCTGTTCAGGCGCACGCACCTGATGAACTATCCCCACTACCGCACTCAGGGCTGGCCGATTGGCTCAGGGCAGATCGAAGGCATCAACAAAAGTGTGATTGGCTGGCGCATGAAGGGTTCGGGCATGCACTGGTCCCGTCCTGGGGCCAGTGGCATGGCCTCGCTTCGTGCCAACCTGAACAACATCAATCCCCTGGTGAGTCTGGATGACGTTCGCCACGCTGCCTTTCCGATCCCAGCTTAGCGGGATGCACCCCCCCGCAGGCACGAGCTTGACGGCCAGATCCTTATCGAACGTGGGCGCATTCAGCGTGGCGCTGCCGTCCGTGACCGTCACGGGGACCACGCTCAACCACACGTTTTTCTGCGGCGCGTACCAGTAGGCGGTGTACTTGCCGTCGCTCAAGCCGTCCACCTTCACAGTGGCCCCGTAGCGAATCGGCAGGTCGTATTTCCAGTCCGGGCCACCTTTCTGGGCGATCAGCGCCCGGGTATACGCGGTGTTGGCCTCGCCTGCGTCGTAAGCGCCCGAACGCAGCCACACCAGGGCACGGGTTTTGCTTTGCAGCGTCAGAGCGGCGGCTTTTAGCGTGCTGACCTCGGCGTTCTGGACCGTCAGGGTGGCCAGATTCTCGCCCCTTAAAAAATCGGCCAGCCCCCGGTACTGCGGCCACTGGTTCTGCGGGTCCACGAAGGTGTCCCACCACCAGTACATGCCGCTGCCCGCGTAGCCGACAAAGGGCGCGGCCCAGATGGTGTTGTGAAAGTGGATGCTGTCGCGCACCAGTGGGGCTTCATTGCCGCCCCCCGAGTAGCCCACCTCGGCCAGCAGCACCGGCTTGTTGGGCGCGGTGTCGGTGAAGGCCGAGACGCTGTTCCTGCCCCACATCAGCGGATCGCGGCCCCCGTAATCGTGCTGCTGCGAGAAGTCGATCTGTGGCAGCTTCCACAGGTCCGAGGTGCCGCCCGTGGAATAGCTGCTGCTGATCAGGTGGCCGTAGGGGTCCCAGGTGTTCAGGGCCGCCGTCATCTCGCGGATCCAGGGAAACAGGTCACTGTCGCTGATCGGCGTCCAGTTGACCTCGTTCCACCATTCCCAGGCAAACAGGTTGGGCTGGGCGGCGTAACGGGCGGCGATATAGCGAAGGCGGCGTTTGAAGAGGTCTTTTGCCTGCACGTTGGTCACGAATTCGTCCGGCGACTTCAACGGGCCGCCGTTGGCTGCGTTGTAGGGATTGTCCTGCCATTCAGCATTGACGGTGGTGCTGAACTGGCCGTGGTTGATCAGCACCAGCTCGATGTTGACGCCGCGCCCACGGGCCAACGCAAACACCTGATCCAGCAGCCACGCCTGTTTCTGCCGCCCGCTGTAATCGCCCAGCCCGGTGTCCTTCCACTCCAGCCCAAAGGACCAGGCGGCCATCCACACCCGCGCCAGATTGCCGCCGTTGCTGGAGAGCCGGGTCAGCCAGCGCTCGTAATCGGCCAGGACTGCCGCGCCCTGACCGCTGGCCCAGCCGATGTTGAGGCCGATGGGAAAGTAAAACTGCTGCGCCTTTCCATCATCGTAGGCGAAGTAGCGCGGGTTCTGCTTGTCAAGCCGCACAAAGCCCGGAGAGTCAGAAGCGGCCACATTGAAGGCCAGTGGCGCACTCCTGAGACTGGGTCTGGCAAAAGCGGCGCTGGCCGTCCATTTGCCCGCCGAGGTCGGCGTGAAGCGCACCCGCCAGCCTGCTTTTCCCTGCGGTTGCAGGGTGGCGCGGTCAAAATCCTGGGACCAGAAGGCCGGGACGGTCATGGTTTTTCCGGTGGGCGAGGTGAAGCGGACGTTCAGATCGGCCTGCGCCGGGTCATAGGGATTGGTAAACGTGCCATCGGTGCTGAGGCTGAACTCAGCAGGATTGAACGTGGTTGGAGCGCTGGTGGGCGCGGAGAGGCTGAGCTGCGTGGGCGCGTTGCCCGTCTGCGCGGCAGCCACCGCCGAGAGCGAACATCCCAGGGCCAGCAGTCGGCGCTTCATGCCTGCACCCTTCCGACCCGTGCTGGCGCGAACATCAATCGTCCCCCGCCACTGTTTCGCGGATTTCAGTCCGCTGGGGTTCAGTCTGCTGGGACCCAGTCTGTCGGGCATCTGCGCCGACGCTCGCCAGCAGTGCGCGGTAGATCGGCTCCACCGCTTCTGGACTCTGCGCCAGCGCCTCCAGCGGATACAGCAGCAGATCACGGTTGCCCGTTCTGACCCACAGCGGGCGGCCCAGCTCGTCGGTGCCGATCAGCTCGGCCTCGCCCAGTTGCTCGGCGTCCAGCAGCAGCGGCGTGGTGGCCAGCGCGTTGGCATGGGCAGGTAGCGGCCAGCTTTCCCCAGCGGCCAGCAGTTGCGTCGGGGCCGTCTCGGACAGGCCGTAGCGGTTGTGCGGCAGCGCCCCGAAGAAGGCCCCGGCGTCATGGACCCAGGCCCCGGTGTGAATGTCCAGCGCGCCGTGAAAGTAGCTGTAAATCACGCGCCCGGCGTGTCTGGCGAGTGCGCCCCAGGTGGGGGCCAGCAATTTCTGGGTGGAGGGCACCAGCAAGATGTCCGGTACGATAGCCGTGCCCGCCAGAAATTCCCGTTCCGGCACGATGCGGGGCCGGTAGCCCAGATTCCGCAGCGCCGCGTAACTGTTGCGAAGGGCGCGCTTGACAAAGTCGCGGTCATCCCATGAAAAAGGGTAATGTTCCGGCAGATAGGACGTGACCAGCAGGCCCACTTCCGGCAACTCGGGCAGCGGTGCCCTCACCGCCTCCCGCAGCGCCGCCGCCGCCAGCTTGGGCGTGCGGTCAGAGTTCAGCAGGCCGAAGCGCAGCTCAAAGCCGTGGTGGAAGTAAGGCAAGTCTCCCTCCAGCTCGAAGTCGAAGCCGCACCACCAGCAGATGTGGCTGGCACCCTGCAAACGCGCCTCGGTGGCCACCCGGCCCGCGAACTCGGCGATCTGGGCTTCCCCGAAAGTGTTCTGCGAGGCCCCGAACTCTTCGAGCCACACCTCGCGCCCGTGGGCCAGCGCCGTGGCCGTGCCCACCGCCAGTCCGTAGGCGGCGATTTGCCGCCCAGCGTCGGTCTCGGCAATGTACAGGTGCGGTGCCAGGATGTCCTGCGCGTGATCGGGCGAGAACCCGGTTTCGTCGCCCAGGCAGTACCACGCGCCGTCGCCCAGGCTGACCGGCAGACGCGGCTGCACCCCGGCCAGCACGCCGCACAGCCGCTCGGCCCACTGGCCCACGGTGGCGGTGGTCCCCACGCCCGCATAAATGGGCATCTCGTTGCTCAGCACGTAGGCGGCCAGTGCCGGATGCTGTCCCACCCGCGCTGTGACCTCGCGCAGGTAGCGGGCCTGAATATCCAGCAACACCGGGTCCGAGTACAGCCTGGTGGGGTCATCCAGCCACGCCGGACTCCAGTTCTCCCCGCTCATGTGGCCCACCAGAAAGCTCAGGTGAACTTTCAGATCCGCCGTCTGGCACAGGTCCAGAAACTCTTCCAGGCGGTCCAGCATCTGCGGCTCCACCCGCGAGGGCGTGGGCATGAAATCCGGCCAGAACAGGAAGGCGCGCAGGTAGTCCACGCCCACGTCTTTCAGGGCGGCCAGATCACAGGTGATCTCGTGGGGGCGAAAGTCGCGCCACATCCTGGGGCCAGCGTAGACGGGCCAGTAATTGACGCCCAGCAGCGTGGCTGGCAGGGTGGCCGATGGGGAAGATGGGTGGGTGGTCATGGTTACCCCTTGAGGCTGCCGACGGTGATCCCGGCAACGAACTGACGCTGAAACAGCAGGAAGAAGATCAGGGTGGGGATGGAAGCCAGCAGCGTGGCGGCCATGATCGGCCCGGCGGCGCGCGGATCGTTGCTCAGTGCCCCGGCCAGCCGCCCTAGAGCCAGCGGCAGGGTGGCGTGGGCGTCGTCGTTGACCACCAGCAGCGGCCACAGGAAGTTGTTCCACTCGCCCAGCGACACGAAAATCGCCATCGCGGCCAGCGCCGGGCGCACCAGCGGCAGCACGATCTGCCACCAGATGCGGACCTCGCCCGCGCCGTCGATGCGCGCGGCGTCGATCAGTTCGTCCGAGACGCCCCGGATCGACTGGATCAGAAAGAACACCGCGAACGCCTTGGCCAGCCCCGGCACCAGCAGCGCCCAGTACGTGTTGATCCAGCCCAGATCGCGCATGGTCAGGAAATTGGGAATGATGGTGACCTGCCAGGGAATCATCATCGAGCCGATGATCACCAGAAACACGATGCGGCTGCCCGGAAACTTGTGCTTGGCCAGCACGTAGCCCGCCGCCGACGCGACGATCAGCGACACGACAGTCACAAAAACCGTGACGAAGATGCTGTTGAGGAAAAACCCCGCGAAGCCGATGCCGGTGTAGCGCTGGAACAGGCCCTGAATCTGATCGCTGACGCCGGGATCGTACAGCGGGTTGGAAAAGTTGGTCAGGGTGGGGTTCTGCACCAGCAGGGTGGGCGGCGCTTTGGTGATCTCGCCCAGCGGCTTGAAGGCGCTGGAGACCATCCAGTAGTACGGAAAGAGGACGGTCAGGGCCAGCAGGTAGAACGGCAGGCGCGTCAGGGAATGCAGTCCGGGTGATCTGGTTTCACCGACCATATGTGTCTCCTGAGGGTGCTGAAGATGAAAGGCCGGAGGCGGGGGCGTGCGCGCTCATTTGCTGGCCCGGTCTTCGGGTTCGCCGACGCGCAGGTTGATCAGGGTCAGGATGAACACGATGATGAACAGCACCCAGGCCACCGCCGAGGCGTAGCCCAGTTGGAAGCGTCCGAAGCCCCGGTCATACAGGTAGGTCACCAGCGTCAGGGCCGAATCCAGCAGGCCGCCCACGCTACTCACGCCGCCGAACAGCAGATACGGCTCGTTGAACACCTGGAACGCGCCGATGGTTCCCGTGATGACGATGTACAGCATGGTGGGGCGCAGCAGCGGCAGGGTGATGCGCCAGAAGCGCTGTGAGGGCGTGGCCCCGTCGATGGCGGCGGCCTCGTACAGTTCGGTGGGAATGGCGCGCAGCCCTGCCACAAACAGGATCATGGTGCCGCCCATGCCGCCCCAGACCGCCACCACCACCAGCATGGTGACCGCCAGCGAGGGCGTTCCCAGCCACACGATGGGGTCCAGCCCGAACGTCTCGCGCACCGCGTTGAGGATGCCGTAACTCTCGCCGCTCAGAATCCATTTCCAGACCGCCAGGATGGCGATGCCCCCGGCCACCGCAGGCAGGAAGAACACGGCCCGCATGATCTGGTCCCACAGGCTCTGGCCGCCGAAGACCATCGCCAGGGTCAGGCCCAGCACGGTATTCAGCACCACCACCGACACCACGAACAGCGCGGTATTGCCGAGTGCTTTGTAGAAACGGGGGTCCTGGAACAGGGCCACGTAATTTTCGATGCCGGTGAATCTGGGCTGGCTGATGGCGTTGTAATCGGTGAAACTCAGGTACAGCGAATTGATGACCGGGTACAGCACGAAGGCTGCGAACAGCACGATGAACGGAACCAGCATCATCAGCGGGACGGTGAGGTTGCGCCGGACGCGGCGGGCGGGTTTGCCAGACCCCATCCCCATCTGGATGCTCCCCGCGTCTGCACTGGCTGTCAGCCTCAGGTTGTCGTTTCTCATGGAATTACCTTCTGTTGACTCTGGTGGGCGTCTCTGGCTGTCGCCTTCAAGGTGGGGCAGCTTTCGACTTCGCTCTCGCTCTCCACATCGCTGCTGGCCTGGTCATCTGCCCGGCTGGCCAGACCCGCTACGCGCCTGCAAAAGCGGGAAGCGCCCCCCTTGCTCAGGCGCTTCCCGCTGGCTTGCCCCTTGCTGGCCCGCGCTTACTTTTTAAGGTTGGCGTTCATGGCGGCGGCGGCCTGGTCCAGCGCCTTCTTGGGATCGGCCTTGTTCAGGATGACCTGCTGAATGGCCTTGGTCACGTCCGCGCCACTGGCTTCCCAGCCCGTGCAGTTGGGGGGACCGGCGCTGTCCTTGAGCTGCTTGAGCAGCGCGGCTTTCTGGTCGGCGGGCAGGGTGAGGTTCGCGGCAAAGTCGCTGCGCGGCGGAATGAAGTACAGGCCAGACTTGAAGGCGTTCTGGATCAGCGCCTTGGACACCTGGGCATTGTTCAGGGACTTCAGGAAATCGGCGGCGGCGTCTTTGCTCTTGGAGTACGACATGATGCCGATGACCGTGCCGCCCAGGAAGGCGGTGTACTTGCCGGTTGGGCCAGCGGGCAGCGCGGCCAGGGTCCACTTGCCCTTCATCTTGGGATAGGTGATGTCGAAGTTGAACTTGCTGTCGGAAGACCCGATCGGGTAATTGCCGTTGTCCAGACCGCCGGGCAGATCATTGGCAGCGTCGATGGGCGCTTTGTACTTCGTGTACAGCTCCGCGAAGAAAGTCAATGCCCTGACCCCTTCCGGGCTGTTGACGGTGGCCTTGGTACAGGCCTTGTCGTAGTAGCTGCCGCCCGCCTGGTACAGGTACGGGAAGTAGCCCAGCCAGTCCGTGCTGCCCCACTGCACCATGTAGCCCTTGTGGCCCGCCTTCTGCAATTTGGTGATTCCGCTGGTCAGTTCATTCCAGGTCTTGGGTGCGCCGTTGACTCCAGCGGCCTTCAGGAGATCGGGACGCAGGAACTGCATCTGAACGGTCAGGTTGTAGGGCATGGCGTACAACTGGTTGTCGGGGGTGACCACCGATTGCAGGATGCCGGGCAGGTTCTCGGCCTTGACCTGCTTGTCCAGCGCCGGGTAGTCCTTGGTCAGGTTGACCATGCCGCCCAGATTGCCAAGTTCGATGCCCCAGGACAGCCCACCGGTGATGATGTCCGGCCCCTGCCGCGCCGCCGCCGCCGACAGGATCTTGGCGTGGGCGTCACTCCAGGGAATGGCCTGGAGGGCAAAGGTCACGTTGGGATGCGCCTTGGTGTACAGGTCCGTGGCGGTCTTGATCACCTTGGTTTCCTAGGGATCACCGGTCAGCCAGATGGTCAGCTTGGTGGGGGCCTGAGCGGAGGCCAGTCCACTCAAGAGCAGGCCGCCGGTCGCAGTTGCGAGCAGGGTACGGGACAGTACTTTCATAAGACTCCCTCTGGTGCATTGATTCGCCGGGTTACGGCTGGTGGCAGGTCAGATCAGGGCGATGCCTGGACAACATTTTTCAGAGATGGGCGCGGTTCTGAGGTGAGGTTGAGGGACTGGACCGACGATTTAATGCGAACAAATCTGGCTTCCGTACGGCTTCTCCTTTTCCTTCCGGGGACCGTCGCGTCACAGATTGACATTCCGGTTTCCCTCTCGTGAATTTGTTTTTTAGTAAAAATATCTTACGTCCGCGATTCGGCAATGTCAAGCGGTTCTGACCAGGCGAGCAGTCAGCAGATGACCTGACCTGTCTGCACCGGCCCATCCGCACTTGCCAGACCCTGAATCTGAAGAAAACGGTGCGCTGGGGGCGGCTATACTGCGGTCATGGTGCATCTGCGCAGGCGTTCTGCCGCCGTGACGATCCGCGATGTGGCGGACCGCGCGGGCGTCTCGGCGGGGACCGTCTCGCGGGCGCTCAATGGCGTGGGCGGCACCTCGGCGGCCATCCGCGCGCGGGTCTTGCAGGCCGCCGACGAACTGGGCTATGACCGCGCCAGCCTGCGCCCGGCCCCCACGAGCCGCACCAGCCTGACGGATATCGCCGCACATGTCGGTCTTTCGGCGGGCAGCGTTTCACGCGCGCTACGCAGCGCCGAGGGCGTCTCTGCAACAACTCGGGACCGGGTGCTGCGGGCCGCCAGGGAACTGGGCTATGACCTGGGCAACCTGCACCCGGCCCAGATCACGCGCGTGGGCGTGCTGATCCACCGGGGCGACAACGCGCTGTCCAGCAACCTGTTCTACGCGCCGGTGCTGCACGGGGCCGAGGAAGCCTGCCGCACCCACAAGCTGTCGATGGCCTACGCCACCGTGGGGCTGGGCGACGATCCGGGCGCACTGGTCACCGAGGGCCAACTCGACGCCCTGCTGTGCGTGGGGTATTTCGAGGACGAACTGCTGGAAACGCTGCGGGCCACGGGCAAACCGCTGGTGCTGGTGGATCATGCCGTGCCGGGGATTGCGGGCGTGAACAGCGACAATTTCGGCGGAGCCTACGCGGCCACCACGCACCTGCTGAAGCTGGGCCGCAGGCGGGTGGCGTTTGTGGGGGGCCAGACCGAGCATTTCAGCATCAGGGAGCGGCGGCGCGGCTATCTTCAGGCGCTGTCCGACGCGGGCATGGTCTACGACGCCCGGCTGGACGTGGTCCGCGATCCACCGGAGCGAGAGGAAGGTGCGGTGAACGCGGCGCGGTCCCTGCTGGCACTGCCCCAGCCGCCAGACGCGATTTTTGCGTTCAACGACTCCACCGCCATCGTGGCCATGCAGGTCTGTCTGGAGGCTGGGCTGAACATCCCGCAGGACCTCGCCTTCGCGGGCTTCGACGACATCCTGCCCGCCGCCCACTTTCGCCCCCCGCTCTCGACTTTGCGGGTCAGCAAGGAAACGCTGGGAGCGCGCGGCGTGGAGCTGCTGCTGAAAGTTCAGGACCACCCAGCGGCGCAGGTCGTGGTGCCCGCCCTGCTGGTGATTCGGGAAAGTTCGGCGGGCGCTGCCATGCCTCCCCGCCGACGCCGCGTGGAAGCTGTCTGATACGGACTCCATTTGTTTCATTGACAAAATGGGGAAGTGCCAGTTTGTCAGCATCATCCCCGGAACCCGATGTACCCGGATATTTGTCGTTTGCACAGACGATTTAACTGGAGACTGTATCGGCTGCGCCCAGGAGACCGTCCGGCCCGGTCAGCGTTCCGGGGGCTGGCGGCGCTCTGAAGCGTCCAGCTCCGTCGCCCGCCGTTCGCTCCAGCGCGGCGAGTAGCCCAGTGGGTGGGGGTCCAGGTCATCTTTCAGATCCCAGCCGTAACGGGGGCCACGGCTGGCCCGGGCCAGCCGCGTGAGGTCCGCCTTCGGCTCACGGCGCGCGGTGAGCAGGCCGTTTTTCTCCTGAAAGGTGTCGGTCAGTTGGGTGTAGCAAAAACCCGCCAGGGCGCGGCAATTATGGACGGCGGCCAGCAGAGCCTCGTAAATTTCCAGCAGGCCCGCGCGGTCGGTGACCCGGCTGTAGCCCCAGCCCTCGGCGGCGTCCAGGCTGTACGCCACGCCCCCGAACTCGCTGAGGACGGTCGGAATCTCTGCGCCAGCAAGGCCGTCGATCAGCAGCGCCCTACCGCCGAAGGGCTGGCGGAAGGTCACGGCCAGCGCCTGCGGGGTGCCGTAACGTTCCCGCAAAACTGCCGGGTCACGCACGTAATCGTGCAGACCCACCATGTCGGTGGACATGTTTTCCCAGCCGTCGTTGCCGATCACCAGTCGGGTGGGGTCCAGGGTGCGGGTCAGGTGGTACAGCGTCTTCACGTAGTCGCGGTGGGCCGGGTTGGTGTTCAGGTCCGGGATGCCCCAGCTCTCGTTGAACGGCACCCAGGCCACGATGCACGGGTGCGAGACGTCGCGGCGAATCACCTCCATCCACTCGCGGGTCAGCTTCTCCACCGCCCCCGGCGTGAAGCGGTTGGCGCTGGGCATTTCCTCCCAGACCAGCAGACCCAGCACGTCGCACCAGTACAGCCAGCGCGGGTCTTCGACCTTCTGGTGTTTTCTGGCCCCGTTGAAGCCCAGTCGCCGGGTCAACTCCACGTCGCGGCGCAATTCCTCGTCGGTGGCGGCCATCAGGGAATCGGGCCAGTAGCCCTGATCCAGCACCATTCTGAGGACATAACCCTGACCGTTGAGCAGGAAGCGCGGCCCGTCGCAGCCCACCGAACGCAGCGCCGCGTAGCTCTGCACCGTGTCGATCACCGTGTCGCCGTCCAGCAATTCCAGGGTGGCCCCGATCAGTTGAGGATTTTCAGGAGTCCACAGCAGGTCGTTACGGGCATCTTCAAGGCCGGGATCGGGCAAGGCAATCCGGCGGCCCAGCTCCCGCTCCGTGAGCCTGTAGGTGTCCTCTATCACCTCCTGTCCATCCACGAACAGGCGTACCCGCACGCGCAGATCGGGCGTGAGCGGGCCAGTCACCTCGACAGTCAGGCCCAGCTCCCAGCGGTCAACATGCGGCGTCCAGCGCAGCGAATCCAGGCGGGTTGCGGGCACGCTTTCCAGCCAGACGGTCTGCCAGATGCCGGTGGTGCGCGGATACCAGATCAGGTGCGGTTCGGGTTGCCAGTCCTGCTTGCCGCGCGGCTGGGTCAGGGCCTGCGGATCGTCCTCGGCGCGCACCGCCAGTTCCACCGAACCGCTGCCGTCCAGCGCGTCGGTGATGTCCACACTGAAGGGGGTATGCCCGCCCTCGTGCTGGCCGACAAACTGGCCCCCTGCCCAGACCCGCGCCGAGTAGTCCACCGCGCCAAAATGCACCAGCACGCGCCCGCCACGCTCTGCCGGGGCAACGGCAATACGCCGCGAGTACCACACCACCGGATGAAAGCCCGTGTCGTGGATGCCGCTGCGGAGGCTCTCGGGCGGATAGGGCACCTGAATGGTCCGGTCAAAGGTCACGTCGGCGGGTTGTCGCCAGCGGGCCTCATCGTCGTAGGCGAACTGCCACTGGCCGTCCAGGCTGTGCCAGCCCTCGCGCTAAAACTGGGGCCGCGGGTGGGTGGGTGTGGGTATGGTCGTCATGAAATCTCCAGGAATAAGACGGCAAATGGAGAAGATCGGTGAAGTGGCAAGTTCAGTCAGGACCGTTGATGAATTCGGTACACACTGGAGGTGATCTCTAGCTGGTTAGGACATCTCTAGCCACTCCAGAAGCGGTGCAGTGCAAAACTCGTTCGCTCAGGGCCGCCACCGACCCAATGAAGATCACAGTCCACTCCGGGCAGGATGGATTGATCTCAGGGCGAGGGTGTCAATGAACGCATGGCCCTGACGCGTCCCGCCGCCGTTTTGAGAATGCGGGCTGGCAACAGGGGTCCAGAAGCCAATCTCAAAGTTCTGGCATGCTCTCGGGCGCTGCGGTGGTTGAGCGGACCACGAGCTGCGGCGCAAACAGGAGTTGCCGGCAGGGCGCTGAGGGCTGCTGGATCAGACGCATCAGTTCTTCCATGCTGCGCTGCCCCAGCAGGGCGAAATCCTGATTGACGGTGGTAAGCGGCGGAGTGTAGAAGGCCGATTCAGGGGTGTCGTCAAAGCCGATCACCGAGATGTCCTGGGGCACCCGCAGGCCCGATCCCCTGAGGGCCGCCAGCACCCCCAGCGCCATCTGATCGTTGCCCGCGAAGACGGCGGTAAAACTCTGGTCCCCGTTCCCCAGCTCCGCGAGGGCTTGCAGGGTGGCCGCGTGACCGCTGTGGGCACTCCAGTCACCCGCGTACACGGGCAGAGTCGGCAGCCCCTCCACCCGGACCACACTGGCAAAGCCGTTCTGACGCTGAATGGCGTCGCTCCAGCCGCTGGGGCCGCTGATGTGCAGGATCCGGCGGTGACCCAGCGACACCAGATGCCGGGTGGCCAGCGCCGCGCCCCCGAACTGATCGATGCTGACGGTAGGGCTGCCCACATCGGCGGCGGCATCGATCAGCACGAAGGGCAGGCTCTGGCCCAGGCCCTGCACGATGTCGCGCGCCTCGGCATTGGTCAGCAGCACCAGACCGTCCACCCCGAATTGCCGCAGCCGCTGCGCCGCGCCCAGGACGTCCTGCGGCCCCACTTCCCTCACCGCCACCTGTTGCAGGGTGGTCAGCATGATCTGGTAGCCCAGGCGGCGCGCGCTGCTCTGCACCTGCTGCAAGATCTGCGAGGGACCGTACTGGTTCATGTCCTGCGCGATCACCCCGATCAGATTCGAGCGGCGCGTCACCAGTCCTTTGGCCATCAGACTGGGGCGGTAATCGAGTTCGGCAATGGCCTGCTGCACCCGCGCGCGGGTGGCCGGTGCCACGCTGGCATGCTGGTTGACCACCCGCGAGACGGTTTGATACGACACCCCGGCCCGTGTAGCCACGTCGTGGATGGTGGCGCTGCGGCCCGTGTCCTTTGACATTGTGTTCCCTTTTCTGGCCCCTGACTGGTTCCGGCAAAGCGTATCACCCAACGCGGGCAACGCCGCACACTCTGAACAAGCCTCAGGCGGGCGTGTGCCGGGTCAACAGGGTGGTGAACGATAGCGGAGGCAGCGCCAGTGTGGCGGACCTGCCGTCCAGCGGCGGCACGCTGATTTCGTGCGTGGTCACGTTGTCCGGCTGCTCGAAGCTGTTGTGGGCCTTGGGATCGGTACCGCTCATCTGCCAGCCGCGCGTGAAGCCCTCAGGGGCCACATCTTCCCATCTGATGGTGACCTCCATCACCCGGGTCTGCGAGCGGTTCACCAGAAACAGCGCGCCCTGGCCCGTTTCAGGATCGAAGCTGGCCGAGACATCCAGTTGCGGTACGGGGCCATACAGCGCGGTGTCGTGAATGGGCGCACGCACCAGGACGTCCAGCGAGTGGCCGAAAGCGTGGTTGCTGAACAGCATCATGGGGTAAAAAGTGGTCTGCTTGAACATGGCGTCCGGGCGGGTGGTGATCGGCGCGATCACATTGACGATCTGGGCGACACAGGCGATCTTGACGACATCGGCCTTACGCAAAAAGGTGCTGAGCCACTGCGCCACCACCAGGGCGTCTTCCAGGTTGTAGACCTCCTCGGCCAGGGGCGGCGCTTCCTCCCAGTTGCCGCCGTCGCCCCCGGCCTTGTACCAGACATTCCACTCGTCCCAGCACAGATAGATCTCCTTCTTGGAGCGGTTCTTGGCCCGGGCCAGACGGACGGCGGCGGCGATGGTGTCGGCCTGACCTTCAAACGCCACGCTGCTGGCCAGAAACGAGTCGGTATCGTTGTCACGGTTGGCCGCGTAGGTGTGCAGGGAAAAATAGTCGATGTGATCGCCCAGACGCTCCAGCACGGTCCGGTCCCAGTCGGGGTAGCTGGCGATCTCGGTGTTGGATGACCCGCAGGCGATCAGCTTGATCTCGGGATCGGTCCACTTCATGAGCTTGGCGGCTTCTACCGCCTTGTCGGCGTAACTCACGGCGTCCATGTGCCCGATCTGCCACGGGCCGTCCATCTCGTTGCCCAGGCACCAGTACTTCACGCCGTAGGGATCGGCGTGGCCGTTCGTGGCGCGCAAATCGCTGTAGTGGGTTCCTGTGGGCAGATTCATGTATTCCACCAGATCGGCAGCTTCCTGAATGGTGCCGGTGCCCAGGTTGACGGCCCACATCGGCAGCGTGCCCAGTTCCCCGGCGAATTCCATGAACTCGTGCAGACCGAACTGGTTGGTTTCAATGGAACGCCAGGCCAGGGCGCGGCGGCGTGGGCGCTGCTCACGCGGGCCGACACTGTCCTGCCAGCGGTGACCCGAGACGAAGTTGCCACCGGGATAGCGCATGATGCGGAAATTGATGTCCTTGAGGGCGTCCATCACGTCGGGGCGAAAGCCGCGCCCATCGGAGAGCGGTGAGGCTGGGTCATAGATGCCCCCGTAGATGCAGCGGCCCATGTGTTCGGCAAAGCCCCCGAAGATCAGCGGGGAGATCTCACCGACGGTGCGCTGGGTGTTGAGGGAAACGGTGGCGTGTAACTGGTCCATGGGCATAACTTCCTTTCGGCAGCGAGAGGGTGGGGGACCGGCTCCCCCCTGAATGGGGCGAGCATTGACGGGTTGGCCCTCTCAGCATACGATGTGATCGTTCACAATCAAGCCCCCCACCCCGTCCTGCGTCCGGCCCATGCCCACTGTCCGGTCCAACTCTCAGCGATTCGTCCAGTGGTCACGGAGGTTCACTGCATGTCACGTTTGTCTTTCTCGCTCCAGGCCGCAGCAGGCCCCCCATGACGCCGACCTACACGGTAGGCGTGGACTTCGGCACCCTGTCAGGCCGCGCCGTGCTGGTGCGCGTCAGCGACGGCCAGGAGATTGCCAGCGCCGTTCACGATTACACCCACGCCGTCATGACCGACTGTCTTCCCGGTGGCAAGGCCCTGCCGCCCGAATGGGCCTTGCAGCACCCACAGGATTACCTGGACGTGCTGGGGCAGACCATCCCCGCCGTGTTGAAAGAGAGCGGCGTCCCCGCTGAGCAGATCATCGGCATCGGCATTGATTTTACGTCCTGCACGGTGTTACCTACCACTCGAGACGGCACGCCGCTGTGCTTTTTGCCGCAGTGGGAAGGAACGCCACACGCCTATGTCAAGCTGTAGCGGCACCACGCCGCACAGCCGCAGGCAGACCGCATCGTATCTGATTGGCGCCCCTAGCCCGGCGGCCTGAGTCAAACCGGATTCGCTAGAATCGGGGCATGGCCGGAACGCTGACAGCGGGTAATGTGCTGGAGATCATCCGTCAGCAGACCGAGCGATTCGAGCAATTGGAAGCCGAAAATCAGGCTCTGCGTGCGGAAATTGTTCGCCTGAAAAAGAAAATTGAGGAGTTGGAGCGCAAAAAGCACAGCAAATATGCTGCGCCATTCAGCCGTGAGACGCGCGAAGCTGATCCGCGACCATCTGGACGCCGTGCTGGAGAGGGGATCTTCACCTACAAAACTCCACCTGAACCTGAACAGGTTCAGGCGGTCGTTCATGTTCCCCAACCCAACACCTGTGCAAAGTGCGGCTACGCGGGTGAATTGCTGTTTAAGCGAATGGACAAAGCCTGGATCACGGAACTGGTTGCTGAGCGGGCCATGTTGATCACTGAATATCACGTCCCAGTCGTGGTCTGCCCAGTCTGCGGGCAGACTGTCCGTGGTGAACACGCCGGTCTGGGTGCCGATCAGTGTGGAGCCACCGCGCATCGTCACGGGCCACGACTCCAGGCGGTGATTCAGACCCTGCGTCATGAGCAGGGCATTCCTGAGCGCCGCCTGCCCCGTGTCCTGGAACTGACCACGGGAATCCGCATCACCCAGGGAGCGAT